>CAYZQH010000112.1:0-9974 GCA_964480055.1 uncultured Cellvibrionaceae bacterium | reverse complement strand
AAAGGCCAAACCATGCATTGGCTGGCAAAGCGCTACTACCCGGCCGCTAAAAAATTACCATACTTGATTGCATTGGGTGACAGCCCAAATGATATCCCAATGCTACAAGCAGCAAACACTGCAGTGATAGTTAAAAACCCATCACGTGGCGCACTGGAATACAGCGCCAGTAAAGATCAAACGTTAATTCGCACTAAAAAGCCAGGGCCCCAAGGGTGGAACGAGGCCGTTATTTCGATACTTTCAAAGGAATCCGCACATGGGTGATTTTCATCAAAACGGTGTAGTAACAACCCTGCACAACCTATCACGCAGGCCGCTTATAGAGCTTGAAAGTGAGTTGGTACAGTTTAACCGCCAACGCCCCCTGGGGCTGTTACTGCCATGTCTATACTCTGAGCTAGAGGGCCCTGCGATGGGGCCAATCGTTGAGGAGTTGGCCAAAGTGCCCTACTTAAGTCAAATAGTGATTGGCTTAGATAGGGCCGACGAAAAAGAGTATCGCAACGCGTTAAAGTTTTTTTCTCAACTACCGCAAGACTTTAAAATACTGTGGAACGATGGCCCACGGCTACGTACAGTGCACAGCCAACTTACAGAGCAAGGTTTGCCCGTAGGTGAACCTGGTAAAGGCAGAAACGTTTGGTTTTGTTTAGGCTATATGCTTGCCTCTGGCAGTACCAGTTCTGTCGCCTTACATGATTGCGACATTGTAACCTACCATCGTGAATTATTGGCCCGCTTAATTTACCCTGTAGCCAACCCTAATTTTAACTATACTTTTTGCAAAGGGTTTTACTCGCGTATTGCCAACGGAAAAATTAATGGTCGGGTGAGTCGCTTATTGGTAACACCACTGTTACGGGCCTTAACCAAAATATTTGGTCCACAAGATTATTTAGAATATCTGGACAGTTTTCGCTACCCATTAGCTGGTGAGTTCTCCTTACGCACCGAGTCTATTTCTGATATTCGTATTCCCAGCGACTGGGGCCTAGAAATTGGCGTACTGTCCGAAATGAAGCGTAATTACTCTACTAACCGTATTTGCCAAACCGACATTGCCGACATATACGACCACAAGCATCAAAAATTATCCGCCGGTGATGACACCACAGGCTTATCTAAAATGTCTATTGACATCAGTAAAGCCATCTTCAGAAAGTTGGCCACCAACGGCGTGGTATTTAGCAACGAAACTTTTCGCTCTATAAAAGCCACCTATTTTAGAATTGCACTAGACCTAATAGAAACCTATAACAACGACGCAGTAATGAATGGCTTGAGTTTGGATATTCACGCTGAAGAACAAGCTGTTGAGTTATTTGCCGGTAATATTTTAAAGGCTGGCATCCACTTTTTAGACAACCCCATGGAACAACCTTTTATACCCAGCTGGAACCGAGTATTTAGTGCATTACCAGAGTTAACCCCTGAGTTTATTCAAGCTGTAGAAGACGACATGCAGGAATTTAGCCCATGACCAATACCGCGTTAACGCCACGCGAAGCATTAACACGCAGAGCTCAAGAGCATTTAGAGCGCGTGTACCCGGCAGAAAACGTTCCCGAGCTTACAGAAGAGGTATTGCGCATCATGCGCTTTGATACCTACATCGCCCAACCGGAACCGCACCACAACCCCTGGACACAGCAAGACGCCATTGTTATTACCTATGGCGACAGCATCAAGTCAGCCAACGAGCCGCCCTTGCGCATCCTACGAGATTTCATGCGCCAAGAGCTGATGGGTGTCATTAGCTCAGTACACGTTTTGCCGTTTTTCCCGTGGAGCTCTGACGATGGGTTCTCCGTCATTGATTACTTAGCAGTTAACGAAAGCCTCGGCACATGGGATGAAATCAGTGCAATCGCCAGTGATTTTTCACTCATGGTAGATTTGGTCATCAACCATTGCTCTGCTAGAAGCCGCTGGTTTGAAAATTTCAAAAAAGGTGTTAACCCGGGTAAAGATTATTTTACAGAGGCCAGCCCCAACACAGATTTATCCGATGTGGTTCGCCCGCGAACATCCCCCCTGCTGCGCCCAACAGAGACGCTCGATGGCGAAAAGCACATTTGGTGCACCTTCAGTCATGATCAGGTAGATGTAAATTTTGCCAACCCGCAAGTGTTACTAGAGTTTGTGCGCATTATTCGCTTTTATTTAGACCGTGGGGCAAAAATATTTCGTTTAGATGCCGTAGCATTTTTATGGAAGACGCAAGGCACCCGCTGCATTAACTTGCCTCAAACGCACGATATTATTCGCTTCATTCGTACCATCGTTGAGCATTGCGACCCAGAAGCAATTCTCATCACCGAAACCAATATTCCTAACCGAGAAAACTTATCGTATTTTGGCAACGCCAATGAAGCTCATATTATTTATAACTTTTCTCTTCCGCCGCTCTTACTTCATGCTCTCACCAGTGGTGATTGCCAGCCCTTACGCAGCTGGCTAATGGCCATGCCGCCAGCGCAAAACGGCACTACCTATTTAAACTTTATTGCTTCTCACGATGGCATCGGCTTGCGCCCTGCAGAGGGGTTACTTGAAGACTCGGAAATTGATGCCCTGGCCAATCTCATGACCCAATTTGGCGGTAAGGTATCCTGGCGCTCCGTTGGCGAAGATGCTATGCGCCCGTACGAATTAAACATCGCGCTTTATGATGCTTGCAAGGGCACCCTTACCGAAGGAGAGGATGCCCACCAATTTGCTCGCTTCATTTGTGCACACACCATTATGATGGCTTTAGAAGGCATACCGGCTTTTTATATTCATAGTTTGTTTGGCACCACCAACGATTACCAACGAATGGAGCACTCGGGGCACAACCGTGCCATTAACCGCCACCAATGGGAGCTCGATAAGCTAAGTGCAACCCTAGAAGATTTATCAGGCCATCATGCACGCGTGTTTTCTGAGTTAAAGCACATACTGTCTATACGTAAGCATCAGCCGGCATTTCACCCAAACGCTACGCAGTTTACGATGCATTTGGGCTCTGAGATATTTGCTTTCTGGCGGCAAAGCCATAATCGAGAGCAAAGCATTTTTTGCCTTCACAATGTGAGCAACCAGACCTTATCGGTCAAACTGGCAGACATTAACTTAATAGCACTAGATGAATGGTATGACCTGCTAGCCAATACTCAATACAGTGATTTGCACGGCAGCATTACGCTTGAGCCTTATCAGTGCCTTTGGTTAACCAATAAGCTCTACGCCTCAACACTCAATACACCCTAGTCGCACAGGGCAATCCACTATTGCATTGCCCGCTTTTTGATCAGTTACTCCCTCACGTAAACGTTATAAATACTCATAAATACAGCAGTAAACCTATATGCATCTACTATTTCTCACCATAAACCTTCTTTATGTCACATTTCTGAAACATGGGTGTTTTACCCTCAAATGTGGTCAAGTATCCTGTGCTCTCATTATTCGGACTGACTGCGTTTTCGCGTTGAAACTAAGAAACGCCCACATTGATCCTTTTGTGCTTCAGTCAGACTAAAATACACAATGGGGGTTATATGTCACACTTCAAATTATTAGCAGCCGCTGTAGCAGCAGTTACACTCAGCGCATGCGGCGGCGACGGAGGCGATGTAAGCAGCTCATCATCATCTAGCTCAACCTCGAGCAGTTCTTCATCGTCTAGCTCTAGCTCCTCAAGCAGCTCATCTTCAAGCTCTTCTAGCAGCAGTTCTTCTAGCTCCAGTACTGGCGCTACTGGCTCCATCAACCTTAACACTGACCTGCCAAAAGAAATGCGCATATCAGAAGACGGTGAACGCCTAGAAACGGGTGGTTTTTACATGTCTAAATTCTACGATGAAAGCAAGGTTGTAGAATTGAACCTCACGTTTAGCCAGTCTGACTATAAGTCTCAACTCTCGAGCAATTACAACAGCAAGAAAGAGATTCCGGCAACCCTAACGTACGGTGACAAAGTTCTAGAGGAAGTGGGTGTGCGCTACCGGGGCAACACCAGCTACAGAAGAGGCGGCGATAAAAAATCGTTCTCCATTGACCTGGAGTTTGTCACCAAAGGGCAAGACATCAACGGCTACAACGAGCTTAAACTCAATAACTGGGTAGAAGATACGTCCTCCATGCGCGAGGTGTTTTATTCCAACATGGCCCGTAAAAACATCCCCTCTACGCGCGGTAACTTCGTTAACTTAACCATTAACGGCCAAAACCAAGGCATATTCTCCAATATTCAAAAGCTCGAGAAAGACCACGCCAAAGAGTGGTTCTTTGACGGGGATGCCACTCGCTGGCGCGCAGAGAGAACCGGTGGTGGTGGTGGATTTGGCGGCGGATTTGGCGGCGGCGGATTTGGTGGTGCCTTTGGAGCCGGGACTTCATCAATGAATGACTTAGGCACCAACGGGTCAGACTACGAAGACGCCTACACCCTCAAAAAAGCCTACAAAGATAATCCATGGCAAGATCTAGCCAACGCCTGCCATACCCTTGGCGTAACCTCTAGAGACCGCGTGATTGAAGAAGCGGGTAAGCTTTTGGATATAGATGCAGCATTATGGTTTCTAGCCACAGAGAACATTTTTGACGACGACGACGGTTACGTCAACAAAGGTGGAATGGATTACTATGTGTACTTTGATGTAGCCTCTGGCCGCGTGTTGCCCATAGAGTATGACGGTAACTCGGTCCTGAACGGTCACAACTACAACCCGTTCAAAAATGCTAATAGCAGCTCATTCCCTCTGTTGAATATTCTGTTAAACATTCCAGAATTACGTCAACGGTATTTAGCACACTACCGTACTGTACTAGAGGAGTCCCTCAAGCCTGAAGTGACCACTCCAGTGATAGACGGTTATTTTGCGCTGATTGACCCATATCAAGCCAAAGATGCACCGCGTCATACGTCATACAATCAGTTTAAGAGCGGCGTTCCTGACCTTAAAAATAAGATCAGCTCGCGCTATAACTCTTTAATGGGTAACAATGAGATCAAACAAACCGGTTTAACCATTGGTAACGTCAACGACGCGGTCAACGGTAAAACCTCAGTGCGGCCAACGGCAGATCAAACGGTTACGGTTACGGCCGAAGTAAGCGGCAATAAGGGCGTTAACGCAGTCTATCTGTATTACAGCAACGTCTTAGCGGGTACCTTCACTAAAGTTGATATGTCTAACGCTGGCGGCAACACCTACAAAGCAGACATTCCCCCGCAAGATAAGGGTGCCTTTGTACGCTACTACATTGAAGCCATTGCCAATGACTCAGCTAAAACAGCAACCTATGAACCTGTGGGCGCCGAGCATGATGTCTTTATTTATCAAGTAATCTCTGCTGAAAGCGCCTCCAGCTCGGTGGTTATCAATGAGGCGATGCCCGCCAATAAAACCACTGTTGCGACAAATGACGGGAAGTTCAGTGACTGGATCGAATTATTTAACAATTCGGACCAGGCTATTGATTTAACCGGCTATTATTTAACAGATGAAGAGAATACTTTGGATCGCTGGGCCTTTCCTTCTGGAACCACCATTGGCGCAAAAAGTACGCTTACCATTTGGGCAGACGATAAGCCGGAGCTAACCGACGGGCTTCACGCCAACTTTAAACTGAGCGCTGGCGGTGAAAACATCTATTTGGTCACGCCCGATATGAAGTTTGCCGATCAGCTAAGCTACACTGACGCAGAAGACGACGCTAGCTTCGCGCGCCTACCAAACGGTACAGGTAACTTTACGTGGAGCTCAAGCCCAACATATAACCAACCCAATCAGTAAGACCATTTTGGTGTAGGGGCGGCGGCTATGCCGCCCCGTTTTTACGTATTCAGCCGGGAGGCTAGTTAAGATCATCATGGTCACCACTACCACTATAGAAGATACTCTAAATAAGCAGTTAGCAGGTTTCTCTTCTCATGGTCTACAAGACCTAGACCGCGCTACGCTTATGAACCGCGTAGATACCAAATTTATCGTACGTATTGAAGATCTTCCCACGCTTTTTGACAGCCTAGGAAGTGACTACTCCGTTCTGGAAATAGACAACAAGCGCATGTTCCGCTATCAAAGCACCTACTTTGACACGGATAATTTTCTTTTATATCACATGCACCACAATAGACGCTTAAATCGTCATAAGGTGCGATTGCGTCACTATGTGGATTCTGACACCCACTACTTAGAGGTAAAATTTAAAAACAACAAAAAACGAACCATTAAAAGTCGCATTCAAGTTGACGGTTCTCAACTATTGGATCTAAGTGCGCATCAAGAGTTTTTGCATCAAACAGGCTTGCCAACCCACGCCTACTTAAGCCCGCGCTTAATCAGTCAATACAAGCGTGTTGCCTTTGCGTCAGAAGCACGCGAAGAGCGGCTTACCATCGACTTTGACCTAAGTAAGCATGGTATTAGCCTCCCTACGAAGCGTTCACTCGCGTTGCGGGGGCTAGTAATAGCTGAGCTTAAACAAAAACGATTTAACCGCCACTCGCCATTTTTTCAACGCGCACGGCAAATAAACTTACGCGCTACTGGCTTTAGCAAATACTGCATGGGGGTAGCACTGACTATGCCCGACCACCAGGATATTAAACAAAACCGCTTTAAAAGAATCACTCAACGAGTGTTACCATCCACCTTTGAATAAAAACTGAGATTATTATGTTTTCGAGCGAATTTGCTTTGCGCTACGGAATTTTATTAGTGGGTATTATTACCCTGTTACGCGGCATCTACTTTAGGGCAACCCCCAATAGAGAAGCCTTTTTTAGCTTTTTCTTGTTCAGTAACGGCGTCTTTTTAATGACGTACATGTTACATGCCATTGAATTATCCATGGGCTTTGCATTTGGCTTATTCGCAGTATTTGCCATGTTGCGATACCGTACAGAGCCTATCTCGGTACGTGACATGACCTACCTATTTGTGGTCATCAGCGCGGCATTGCTGTGCGCTATTGCACAACTTGCTTACTACGAGCTGGGGCTTTTAATCTTACTGATCGTTGCACTGGCCGCAACAGGAGAGACGTCACTATTTGCCCCAAGGGTATATGAAAAGAAAATTACCTATGACAACATAGAGAACATTAAACCTGAGAACTACGACAAACTCATTGAGGATTTACGCAAACGTACAGGGCTGAATATTGTAAAAGTAGAAATCGGGCAAATTGACTACCTGACTGATAGCGCAAAACTCATAGCATTTTGCACAGAGCAAAGCATAAAAACCACTTAGGGGCGGCTCTAAAAATAGTAATTTTTGTTTGAGAACAAAGAAGCCGCCCGGAGAACCGCAATTTACGTGCAGTAAATGAGGGTTTAAGGGCGGAACTGACGCCGCAATCGAGTAAAAATAGGTATTCTAGAAATACCCTTCTTAGATAATTAATCTGGCAGTATGTGGCATATTCAGTTTAAACGTTCATCTCCCTTTGCTTTACTTGCTCTGCTGTGGGTAATTTCTGGTTACACACAAGCAGCCCAAGAAGCTCAGCCAAAATCCCCCTGGAAGTTTGACGGGGGTTTTTACGCCATTTATGACAGCCATCAATTTGAAGGCAGCGTATTTGACGAAGAAGAAATAACAGAAGAAACCCATGACTATTTACGCCGAGCAAAAGCAGCTTTTGCGGTCAGCTACAACAAGAAGTTTAGTGTCGAGCTAGAGGTAGAGTACAAAGAGCAAGAAGACGAATTTCAAGTAGATGACTTTAATTTTAACTACCAAATTAACCCCAACATAGAGTTTACCTTAGGGAAATTCAAAGAACCCATAGGGTTAGAAAACCAATTAAGCTTACGCTACCAGCCATTACTAGAACGATCAATCACCTCCAATACTTTGCTATTTGGGCGGCACAAGGGTATTGCTTTTGATATAGAACACGACCACTGGACACTAGACCTTGCCATCACCTACCACAAAGGTAAAACTCGACAGTATCGTGACGCACTAGCCCATATAGCACGCTATACCTACGCACCTATCACCAAGAAAAAGAAGTTTCTTCACTTTGGCATTAACTTATCTTCGCGCACCAACACCGTTGTAGATTACGATATTGACGAGCCTCTCATTGCCACTGGTTTGGGTAACTTAATTCATAGCCCAACCTTCAACGCAACGGGCATTAAATTGCAGGGCTTGGAATTTGCAGCGCGCTACAAGCCCGTTTTATTTCAAACAGAATATTTTGAGCAGCGGATTGAACAAAGCGGGTTAGCAGACCAAACACTGTTTGGCCAATACGCAACGCTGGTATACACGTTGTTTGGCAACAAACGAAGCTACGAACACGGCAAGCTAAAATTTCGTGGAAAGAAGAGTCATACACTTGAAGTGGCAACCCGCTATAGCCATGCCCACTTAACGCCTGACTTCCGTGGCGACGACGGAGAAGTCACCACCGTTGCCATTAATTACTTTTACAAAAAATATATTCGCTTTAGCCTAGAGCATGAAGACACAAAACTCACCGCTAACCGCCGAAACACCAAACGCTTATCCGGCAAAAGCCTAAACGCGCGAATTCAAGCTGGCTACAGTTTTTAGGTCTCTAAAATCCGGGGCCACCGGGCCACCCTTACGGCCTTCCGCGCATTTGAGCGTAGTGTAAATTAAACACTTGAAAATATTTTCGTATACGAGTGGCGGCGTCAGTTTGCCCGCAAAGCTCTAACGCACTGGCACCGGCCTCAGCCGTAGAAAGCTGCCCCTGCCTATGCGCTTGCCTCACGGCGTACCCCCCTACAGAGCGCGGTATAGCCAACCTTGGAATTGGCGCCAAATAATTGCTTAACCGCGCCATACGACATGCTTGACGCCATGTTCCATCCAACAAAATGAGCGTTAAGGTTTGCTTAGGTGAGTGGGCCAATTCTAGCGCCTGGCCTGGTGACAAGGTATTACCCGGATCGCCCCCTGGGAACACAAGCACGCAATAACGTGCTGGGTCTTTTAGGAGCGCGGCCAATGGCGCTGGGCACTGCGTGCGCGCCCACTCCACTGCGTGGGTTTGCTTGGGCAGAATATCCGCAATAAGACGCCCGGTATTGGTAGGCTTAAATACTTCATCGTGATGTAGCAGTAACACCACATCACAACCGCAGGTCGTCTCTGCCCTAAATTCACAAATACACAAATCTGGCTTAATAAAACAGCGTGGACAGCGCTTTATATCTTTGCCGCGCGCCAAAAACGGGCGCGTCGCTTGTGCCAAACTCAAATCCCTTAAACGTAAAAACGCATTACTCATCGTCAAAATCCGGTTTGGCGGCTCCAGCACTGCCAATCAATAACCGATAACCCACGTGCCAATTGTTCCGCTTGAGGAAGAGTGAATCATTATCACACACAGTCAATACCGAACCACTTCGCAATCACACGGATATCTCGCCGTACGCCTTGTTACGGTGGCACTTCACTCACGATTTGATAGAATTTATGTTATCACTCAAGACTGAACGCGTTAGCATTGCTGGCGGTTGAAGCCAATAAAGCTACTGGGTCATATAGATAAAAGGCAACAACGATGGACAGGTTACTAAAATCTCGCTCAACCACGTTAATTTTTGTCGCCCTATTTTTTATTACGACAACCGCGCAGCCTGGCTGTGCATCGCGCGTATCAAAAACTACCGTGGTGCTTGGGTATACCGATTTTGGACCACAAGCGATGGCCTATCAGGTTATTGGGCGCAAGCGTTTACCTTGGGCCCCCAACACGCCGTTAACCCCAGGAGACGGCGGCATTTTTATTGTTGTGTTCCGCGGCATTGAAAAAGCTCGCGTTATTGAAGCCTACCCCGACAATCCAGATAATAATCTAGATTACCGCTACGTCGCCTATACCGACGCCATCAGTTATTTAGATAAAAATATCGCACAAGATATTTTGAGTAACGTCACCAAGCGCCTGGAAACATCGCGCCAAACAATCTTGGCGCATTTAGGGGCTGG
>CAYZQH010000111.1:0-10074 GCA_964480055.1 uncultured Cellvibrionaceae bacterium | reverse complement strand
CACACCACCGCGGCCAGGTGCAGTGGCAATGGCCGCGATGGTGTCTGTGGGTATGTTCATTGTGGTCTTAGCCAGCTTTTTCTATCTGTTTGGTAATGACGTACTGCTGAATAATTGACAGGGTATTATTTACAACCCAGTAAAGTACCAACCCTGCTGGAAACACCAAAAATAGGAAGGTAAAAAAGATGGGCATCATTTGCATGACTTTGGCTTGCATTGGGTCTGGTGGCGTGGGGTTCAGTTTTTGCTGAATAAACATGGTGGCACCCATAATTAATGGCAAGACAAAATACGGGTCTTTTACAGATAGATCATGAATCCATAAAAAGAACGGTGCATGTCTTAACTCTACACTTTCCATCAATGCCCAATATAATGCTAAAAATACCGGCATCTGAATTAATATGGGCAGGCAGCCTCCGAGGGGGTTTACCTTTTCGTCTCTGTATAGCTTCATCATTTCTGATGAGAATTTTTGTTTGTTATCTCCGTAACGCTCTTTTAGCTCTGCCATTTTAGGTTGAACTTTACGCATTTTGGCCATCGACCTATAACTGGCGGCTGATGGATAAAAGAACATAATTTTTATTAACACGGTTAAAAGGATAATGGCGATACCCCAATTTCCTACAAAGCCGTGAATAAAATCTAGCAAGAAAAATAGCGGCTTAGCTATCCACCATAAAATGCCGTAATCTACGGTTAGGTCTAAATACGGTGATATGGTCTCTAGGGTTTTTATATCTTTTGGGCCGGCGTAAAAACCAAAGTGTTTCTCGCCAGAGTTATTGGGTGCTACCGTGAAGCTTGGGCTAACAAAGTTTAAATAGTAGAGGTCAGAATTTTGGCTCTTTTTTAATTCGAATTTGTTGGTGTCTTCGGCGGCAGGCACCCAAGCACTTAAAAAGTAGTGCTGAATCATGGCGACCCACCCACCTTGCTTGGTGGTTGTAAATGGCTCATCTTCCATATCACCGAAAGAAACTTTTTTGTAGTTTTTATCCGTGGTAGTGGTAGCAGCACCTAAGTAAGGTTGCATGCCTAAGCCGGTTGAAGCCACTGGGTTAAAAGTGTTGCGTCGAATTTGCCCGTAAATTTGAGCTTGCCAAGCGCTTGCGCTGTTGTTTTGAATAATATAAGCAATATCAACCAAATGACTGCCGCGCTGTAGAGTAAAGCGCTTAATAATATTCACATCTGAGCTTTGCGCAAAAGTTAAATCAACTACTAATTGATCCTCGCCTTCTTGCAATTTAAATTGCGTGCCCGCCACAGAGTATGTGGGACGAACCGAATCTGATTTGTCTGTAGCGTTGGCACCAATCAAGCCACTTTTAGCAATATAGATTTGGTTCTCTGTACGCTTTAACAACTCCAGCGGTGAGTCTGGCGTATTGAGCTTGGCATAAAAGGTTGGGAGGTGAACACTAACAATATCTCCCCCGTTTGGGTCTACCGTTATTTTTAATACATCGGTCTCTATATTAATGACTGAAGTATTAGTGGTTGGTGTAAACACCGGGCTTGTAGTGGCGGTGGTTGCTTGCGGGAGAGCGTCGCTATTGGTAACTGCGGCGTTGGTTGTGGGTAAATCATTGACAGGAGCTTGTGCACCCGGCTCTATGTTTAGGGTTTGTGGTGTGGTGCTGTTTGAGGGCACTGGATTCACGGCCATTTGAGCGCCGGTACTAGGAGAGCTTTGATTTTGAGCTTCTACGCGTTGCTCTTGAAACTCTGTCCAGCGGATCATGAGTAAGAAACAAATTACGCCAATGCCTGCAATTAAGGCTGTACGTAGCCAATCCATCTTCATTGAATTCAACCGTCTTTGTGTGTTTTATGGGTATGTTCTGGCACGGGGTCGTAACCTCCTGCTTGCCAAGGATGACACCGAGCTAATCTGCATAACGCTATATACGACCCTTTAAAAGGACCGTGGCGTTCAATGGCGCAAATGGCGAATTGTGAGCAAGTGGGTGTAAACCGACAATGTTGTCCAAGCCAGGGGCTTAACAAGAATTGGTATGTCCGGACCAGTGCAATCAACCCACGTGATAGGGCTTTAACTATGGTGGCCATCCCTATTGGGTGGCGCGTTTGTTGATGCGTTTCCATAAGCCATTAAAAATCTTGCGTAGTTCCGCCGCAGAAAAATTATCGGCCCCGCGACGGGCGAGCACTATAGCATCTATTGATGTAAGTTTGTGCTGTTGGTGGCGAAAGCTCTCTCGGGCTATGCGTTTGATGGCGTTTCGTTGGTGTGCCTTTTTGACGTGCTTTTTAGCGATAATTAAGCCCAGCCTTGGGTGAGGCAAGCTGTTGGGCCGTGAAAGTATTAAAAAGGCAGGGTGAGATGCGCGAATAGGGGCATCATCAAATACAGAGGTATAGTCTGCAGCGTTAAGCAGGCGAAGAGCTTTGGTAAAACCAAGAGAAGGGAGGGGATTCGAAGTGGTGTTTTGACAAGTTAAACCAGAAGGTTCAGTGATAATTTGTGTCAAAGTCCACCACCTCGGCGGTAGATCAAATTAAGCGCAAAGAACCTTGCGGCCTTTCGCACGGCGACGAGCTAAGATCTTACGACCATTTTTAGTAGCCATACGAGCACGGAAGCCGTGAGTACGCTTGCGTACGGTGTTACTAGGTTGGAATGTTCTTTTCATGTCGGCTCTCGTTTAGTCCGGTTACACGATAAGTGTATGTCAATCATTGGGTGTATATAGATGAACCTGGAAAGCTAAGGGGCTCACCGGGCTCAACCGCCCATTCGGTTAAGGACGCGCGATCTTATAGAAAACCTGCCTCGAAATCAATCTATTTGTTAGCTCGAGCCGGTATTGAACGGGTAAAAGTGGCTACCACGTCTTGACCCCATTGTACGCACATTTTTTGTTCAGGTTGTTAACAGGGTTATCCACATAATATTGTGTTGCAACAGATTTGATTGAGTAACCGTAATTTACCCACATTATATTTGATTGTTGAAAAAGAGGCAGCAAAACTGCTTATATCTGGGGGCTAGAGTCGTATTAGCTGACGTAGATGAATTTTACCAGTGTGGATAACTATAAAAGTGGCGTTTTTTCAAAAAATAAATGTCAAAATTATTGTCGCTGAAAGCAACATACGAGGTTTCATTAGGAGTAAACTGTTCGCCCCGCTGTGAGTTATTTTGACTGCACAACAATCTGATAATAAACCTAACTTTAAACTCAGAAGTATCGTCAGTGCTTTGGTCGTTGTTATAAAGCGTTTGCGTTTTTGAGGTTTTGGCTGGGCAGTCCGTAGAGGTTTCTAGATTTGTCTCATTCCGTTTGGGAAACTTGTTTGAGCACTTTGCAAGGCGAGCTTTCTTCACAACAATTTAACACATGGATCCGGCCATTGCGTGTGGACGATGATGAAAATGTGTTGAGGCTGCTGGCACCTAATCGTTTTGTGTTAGATTGGGTGCGCGAGAAGTTTCTTCGTCGAATTCAAGAGATCGTCACTACCCTAGGTGGGTCGTCTGTGGAGGTTGCCGTTTCTGCTCGTCAACAGTCACAGTTTCAAAGGGAAGACCCAAGGTTATTGCGGGCGCGACCCAAAAACCACAACGAATTTTCAACGCCGTCAACCGAACAAAGCGCAGCAGCTGCACAGCCTTTTGCTGAGGTGGAGGCTGCATCTGTGTCTGCCAACGCACCGGTTGCCTACAGTCAGCACCCTGTTCCTGTTTTTGGCGACCCTTCTTTTGATTCGTCTCCGGCGCCTATAGCACCACCGTCGGATTTAAACTCACATCAAACTATGCAACCTCAGGCGGCGTTTGATCACAGCTTACGTCGGCAGGGTTCGCCAAATTATTCCCCCGCGCCTAAGCCCACGCACAGGGTAGCTAAAGAAGATATTGAAGGCGGCTTAACACATCGGAATTATTTAAACACGGACTTTACCTTTTCCACCTTTGTTGAAGGTAAGTCTAATCAGTTGGGGTTAGCAGCAGCGAGCCAAGTGGCAGAGAACCCCGGCGGGTCATACAACCCTCTATTTATATACGGCGGGGTTGGCCTGGGTAAAACGCATTTAATGCATGCAGTGGGCAACGCGCTTATTCAACGTAAACCCAATGCTAAAGTGGTTTACTTGCATTCTGAGCGTTTTGTTGCAGATATGGTTAAGGCATTACAATTAAACGCTATAAACGACTTTAAGCGTTATTACCGCTCGGTTGATGCCTTATTAATTGATGATATTCAGTTTTTTGCCGGTAAAGAGCGCTCCCAAGAGGAGTTTTTTCACACGTTTAATGCGCTATTGGAAGGTGGGCAGCAAATCATACTTACCTGTGACCGCTACCCCAAAGAAATAGCCGGTTTAGAAGAGCGTTTGAAATCCCGCTTTGGCTGGGGCTTGACGGTTGCTATTGAGCCACCCGAGTTGGAGACTCGTGTTGCCATCTTAATGAAAAAGGCTTATCAAGCAAAAATGGAGTTGCCCCACGACGCCGCTTTTTTTATTGCTCAGCGTATTCGCTCTAACGTACGTGAGCTGGAGGGCGCACTTAAGCGGGTAATCGCCAACGCTCATTTTACGGGCAGGCCCATTAACACAGATTTAGTCCGTGAGGCATTAAAAGATCTATTGGCCCTTCAAGATAGGCTCGTGAGCGTGGATAATATCCAACGTGTGGTGGCTGAATACTACAAAATCAAGGTAGCCGATTTGAATTCAAAAAGGCGGAGCCGCTCTGTTGCACGACCTCGTCAGGTGGCGATGTATTTAGCAAAGGATCTAACCAACCACAGTTTGCCCGAAATTGGCGATGCATTTGGTGGGCGCGACCATACCACCGTGTTGCACGCATGCAGGAAAATAAAAGAGCTTCTTGAATCCGATGCGGATATTCGAGAGGACGTTAAAAACTTACTGCGTACCTTAACCACTTAGACTTTTGACCAATGCGTTCCTTTGGAACAGACCAGAGAGTAAAACATGAAATTTTCAGTTTCTAGAGATGCTTTATTAAAACCATTACAGTTGGTTGCTGGCGTAGTAGAAAAGCGCCAGACCTTACCAGCGCTGGCCAATGTTTTGGTGGTGCTGCAGGGTGATGAACTGACCTTAACGGGTACCGATCTAGAAGTGGAAATTATTGGTCGGATAACCCTAGAGGCTCCTGCCACCGAGGGTGAGATTACCGTTCCGGCTAAGAAGTTTTTGGATATTTGTAGGAGCTTACCCGATCAAGCTGTTATCGATTTTGTGTACAGCGATCAAAAGGTCACGGTAAAAAGCGGCAGAAGCCGTTTTACTCTATCTACCTTGCCCGCTAGCGACTTCCCTAACATTGAACAAGGTGAAAACGACCTAACCTTTACCTGCGAGCAGTCGGAAATTCGACGTCTTATTGATAGAACCAGTTTTGCTATGGCGCAGCAAGATGTGCGTTACTACCTAAATGGTATGTTGTTAGAGTTAAAGCCCGATACTTTGCGGGTAGTTGCTACCGATGGCCACCGGTTGGCCATGTGTACTCGCCCGGTTAATGTGAATATGGAAGATGCCGTTAAACAGGCCATTCTCCCTCGTAAAGGGGTTATTGAGCTTGCGCGATTACTCACTGAGCCGGATGCAAATGTAGAGATTATTTTAGGCAGTAATCATTTAAGGGCTAAAACCGAAGCATTTATATTTACCTCTAAGTTGGTGGATGGCAAGTTTCCTGACTACCAGCGCGTGCTCCCCAATGGTGGCGATAAAGAAGTTTACGGCAACAGAGAAACCTTAAAGCAAGCCTTTGCTCGGGCCTCCATCCTCTCAAATGAGAAGTATCGTGGTATTCGTTTTGCCTTAGCCAGTGGCTTGCTGACCATTACGGCTAACAACCCTGAGCAAGAAGAGGCCGAAGAGCAAGTCGCAGTGGACTATACAGGCGATGAAATGGAAGTTGGTTTCAACGTCAGTTACCTACAGGATGTCACCAGTGTGATTGATTCTGAGAATCTAAAGATTACTCTTGCAGATAATAACAGCAGCGCATTGATAGAAGAGCCAGAGAACAACGACTCTGTATATGTTGTTATGCCAATGCGCCTCTAAATTGCACTGTTTTTCTTACTTCTACTCTTATCCAGCGGCCAGTTTTTAGCATGCCTGTTAACTTACTGGCCATACATCGCCTTCGTAACATTCAGTCTGCCGACCTTACTTTCAGCCCCACCCTAAACATTGTATACGGCAAAAACGGTTCTGGTAAAACAACGGTTCTAGAGGCTTTGCATTTTTTAGGGCTTGGGCGATCGTTCAGAACCCGTGAAAACAAGCCTCTTATACCCTACGGCGAACAACAACTTTCATTGTTTTCTAGGTTGTCTTCACCGCTACAAGACGAAGTTACCATAGGTATTCAACGTTCTACCCGGTCTTCAATTAATAAAACACTTATAGATTCTATTCCTGCCAGCAGTGCAACTCAGTTAGCTGGTGTTCTCCCGGTTAAGGTTATTTGTTCGCAAAGCTTCCAGTTACTAGAGGGTAGCCCCTCTGTGCGGCGGTCTTATTTGGATTGGGCGATGTTTCACGTGAAACATGACTTCTCTAGTTTGTGGCGGGAATACGCAAGATGCCTGAAACAGCGCAATAGTTTGCTGCGTCGTGGTAAAATGGGCGGTTACGAAGGCTTAGACCACTGGAGTATGGCTTTGGCAAACCTGGGTAGTAAGATTCACCAGCAACGCCTAGAGATGTATCCCGGATTGTCTGAAGCTTTCAATACCCTACTTCAAGATTTCGGTTTTGTGGGGAAGGTAGCGATCGGCTTTTCCTATAAGCGCGGATGGCCCGATGGTTTGGGCCTCTTAGAGTCTATTAATCGACATTTGGATACCGACAAGGCCCGTGGGTTTACAGGCGTTGGGCCACATAAGGCGGATTTGGTTTTTACGGTAAATGGCTTACCAGCCAATAGCGTGTTGTCACGGGGACAGATAAAAACGTTGGTTTGCGCCTTAAACTTGGCTCAATTGGCTTACCTTCAGAGTAAAGCCTCCGCAGTAAGGCCAATATTATTGATCGACGACTTTACAGCTGAATTAGATATGGACTCCCAGCGGCGTATTGCTACATGGGTTGAGCGTATCCAGGTTCAAACATTTATAACAGGTATAGACCTCAATACATTGCTTCAACCTTGGGGGAGCAACGTATTAGCTGGAGCCAAAATGTTTCACGTGAAACATGGTTCCTTTAATGAAGAACTCTTTAGTGGAGACCTTAATGACAGATAATAACGACGATAATATAGATTATGATTCCTCCAGTATTAAGGTGCTTAAAGGCTTAGATGCCGTTCGTAAGCGCCCAGGCATGTACATTGGGGACACTGATGATGGCACAGGCCTCCATCACATGGTCTTTGAAGTTGTTGATAACTCCATTGATGAAGCCTTAGCTGGCCATTGCTCTGAAATTAAAGTGGTGATTCACACCGATGAATCCATAACCGTGTTTGATAACGGCCGTGGTATTCCCACCGAGATGCACGAAGAAGGCGTATCCGCAGCAGAAGTTATTATGACCGTGCTGCATGCCGGCGGTAAGTTTGATGACAACACCTATAAGGTTTCTGGTGGCTTGCATGGTGTGGGTGTTTCGGTAGTCAATGCTTTATCCGAGCAGTTACGCCTGACTATTCGTCGTAAGGGTGATGTTTATGAGCAAGAATACAGCCATGGCGAGCCACAAGGGCCACTCAAGGTTATTGGTAAAACAGAGTCTCAGGGTACCGAGGTTCACTTTAAGCCCTCCTCTGGTACGTTCACCAATATAGAATTCCATTACGAAATACTCGCAAAACGCCTAAGAGAGCTGTCGTTCCTTAACTCTGGTGTTCGAATAGTGTTGCACGATGACCGCAGTGGCAAAGAAGAGGCCTTTGAATATGAGGGTGGTTTAAGCGCATTTGTTACCTACTTGAACCAGAACAAAAGCACCCTAAATAAGGTAATCCACTTCAATACCGGTGAAAGAGAAGATGGGATAGCCGTAGAAGTGGCGCTTCAATGGAATGACACCTTTCAAGAAAACATCTTTTGTTATACCAATAATATTCCACAGCGCGATGGCGGTACCCATATGGCCGGGTTTAGGGGTGCGCTAACGCGCTGCCTTAATACTTACATAGAAAATGAAGGCATTGGTAAAAAAGAAAAGGTCTCTACTACCGGTGATGACGCACGCGAAGGTTTAACCGGCATTATCTCTGTAAAAGTACCAGACCCTAAATTCTCTTCTCAAACCAAAGACAAACTCGTGTCGTCTGAGGTTAAATCTGCTGTTGAGCAAGAGATGGGTAAGGCCCTATCAGAATATTTACTAGAGAACCCACAAGATGCCAAAGGCATTGTTACCAAAATGATGGATGCCGCCAGAGCCAGAGAGGCAGCGCGTAAGGCCCGCGAAATGACCCGTCGTAAAGGCGCCCTGGATATTGCAGGTTTGCCAGGCAAACTGGCCGACTGCCAAGAGAAGGACCCTGCCCTTTCAGAATTGTACCTAGTGGAGGGTGATTCAGCCGGTGGTTCTGCTAAGCAAGGTAGAGATAGAAAGGCTCAAGCCATTTTGCCGCTAAAAGGTAAAATATTAAATGTTGAAAAGGCCCGTTTTGACAAAATGCTCTCCTCGCAAGAGGTGGGTACGCTTATTACTGCCCTTGGCTGTGGTATTGGTAACGAAGAATACAACCCAGATAAGCTGCGGTATCACAGCATCATTATTATGACGGATGCGGATGTGGATGGTTCTCACATTCGTACCCTATTACTGACCTTCTTCTTTCGTCAAATGCGCGAGCTGGTAGAGCGTGGTCATGTATTTATTGCTCAGCCACCCCTTTATAAGATCAGCAAAGGTAAGCAAGAGCAATACTTAAAAGATGATGAGGCATTAACAGAGTTTTTAACCAATGCGGCGCTAGAATCAACAACTTTACATGTTAATCAAAATGCCCCGGCGGTAACTGGCGAGCACTTAGAGGCGTTAGTTACAGAGTTTCGTGCGGGCATGGCCATAGTGGACAAACTCTCGCGCATATACCCCAAAGAGGTTTTAGAAGAGCTAATTTACCTGCCCACCTTGGGCAAAGATCAAATTGGTACAGAGGCATCTGTCAGTCAATGGTGCGAATCTTTAGGTAAAGCCCTGGCGACATTAAGCGAGAGTTCAAAAACCCACAGGTACGAAGTAAGCGCTTACTATAATGAAGAGCGCAATGTCTACATACCCCAAATAATCATCACCGCACATGGGGTACCCACAACCATTCGCCTAGGTGAAGATTTTATAGAGTCCATCGATTACAAAACCTTGCGAGAACTTGGCGATAAACTTAACGGGTTATTAGAAGAAGGCGCCTACGTAGCCAGAGGCGAACGCCAACAGCCGGTAGAAGATTTCAAAACCGCGCTAGAATGGATCATGGTGGAATCCAAAAAAGGCTACAACATTCAGCGTTACAAAGGTTTGGGCGAAATGAACCCCGAACAACTCTGGGAAACCACAATGGACCCAGAAACCCGCCGCATGCTGCAAGTCACCATCGAAGACGCCATTGCAGCCGACCAAATGTTTACCTGCTTAATGGGGGATCAGGTCGAACCTCGTAGAGAGTTTATTGAAACCAATGCGTTGGCCGTGGCCAACTTAGACGTTTAAGGTTTGTTGTCGAATCTCATTTTAAGTGAAATATCGACATCAAGTGTAATAAAAGAAGCCCGTCTGTAGTGTTTTACAACGGGCTTTTTAATGGCTGAAATTAATCCAGGCAAGTAGCATTTTGTAATCCACTGAAAATCTTAGAATTACTCAACTTATATATGGTTTCATATAATGAAGTTATTGATCTAAAAAGAATTTTTATTTCTATCCTTCTTGTTTATCTATTAAAAGTGGAATCAAATATTATTCCTGATTAAAGTGAATCCATGACCCCTTTTGGCGCTTCAATAAGGCGGTTGAGAAAAGCTCGCTGCCTTCAACAGACTCAGGTGGCACTCGAAGCTGGCATCAGCCCTTGTGATAGGGGTATTGCGG
>CAYZQH010000110.1:0-10118 GCA_964480055.1 uncultured Cellvibrionaceae bacterium | reverse complement strand
TCGTGGTAGGCCTCGGCCATTAAGAATATTTTCTCGCCGGTGGTTTCATGCTCTGGGAAGGCATCGGCAAAGTGTTGGTAATACGATGCCGCTTGTAAATAAGATTCGGCGGCAGGCTTGGGGCGCTTGAAAGATTTATCCCCCTTTTTGCGTTTGGCTTGATAGTCTGCCGCGGCCTGGACTAAGGCTTGTGCTTTTGCGTGGTAAAAGCTGGAAAGCTCGTCCAGAAAGGTCAGTAGCACGGGTTTAATATCGGTTTCGCGTCGCTCGGGTGAAAGGCCTGCCCAATAGTCACTGTGGATACCAAAGTTCGCCACAAAGGCCTCTTTGCCTGCCAGTACTTCTTCACCCATGCCGCCTTTTTTAAGTACCTCCAAACGCTCTAGAGCAAACTGTGGTGCGCGGGTGGCATTGGGGAAGGCAGAGGTATAGCTGTCGTAGGTGGTGGCAGCATCGGCAAAGCGGGTTTTTTCCAAATAGAACTGTGCTAGCTGTTGGTACAGCAAATGTTGATAGTGGCGCTCGCCCAGTGTGGCGTAGACCTCGGTAATGGATTTAGCGCCGTCTAGATAGCTGAAGGTAATGCCCATTACACGCAGGGTATCGGTAACTAGGCCGCGGTTGGAATCGGTTAGGCTCTCTAGATTGCCGTCTTCGGGAACCAGGCGGTCTAGCACTTGTGTAAAGGGCGCAATACTGGCGCGAAAGCGATTGTCTTTAAATTGGCTCCAGCCATACATGTACAGGGCATTGGTGTAAAAGGGTGTAACGTCTCCGGCGGCTACCACCTGTTCGTATAATGCCATGGCTTTGGGGTATTGGCCGGCGCTAAAGGCATGCTCGGCCATTCTAAAGCGTACTTCATGCGCGTACGGCGAAAGCGGGTACCGGGCGACAAGCTGGTCCAGTGCCGCATTGGATTCATCCATGCGGCCGTCCAACGCGTATGCTTTAGCTAAACGGTAGAGCAAGCGCTCATCGGTTACGGCATCTAGCGGTGCATCTTCTGTGGCAAGCAGTGCGTTGTACTGGGCAATGGCATCATTAAAGTGTGTGGTGTGTTCGGCTTGCTCATACTGATCACGCTCGCTCTTAACCATTTGGATGTCAGCCAAGCGTACTAATATTTCTTGGCGTACGGTTGGGTCTGCGGTAACGGCCAGGGCGGAGCGATAGCTTGCTTCAATATCTGCGATACTCGCGGTATCTGCGGTGGATTGCACTGCCGGTAAGATGGGGGGCTCTAAGTCTGCCAAGGTAGCGCCAAGGTCTGCTACGTCTTGATACACAAAGCTACAAGCGCTCAAATTTAGGGCGATTAAACCGGCCAGTACCGTGCGCTTTAGTGAGGTAAGGCTCATGGTACGGCCTCCGTTTCACTCGGTGAGCTTACCGGGTCTTCGCTGTTTTCATCAGTGGTCGATTCAGACGCGGTGCTGCTTGTGCTGGAGTCTTCGGCCTGGCCTGGTTGCGCGGCGGGTTCTGTGGATAGCACCCCAGTGGAGACGGCATCTAGCATACGTGCTGTGGCCAAACGGGCTTGACCCAAATAGTGGTAAAGGCGGGCGCGCTCGGTCACAAGGGCTGCGTGTACTTTTGTGCGCAAGGCGTCTTGCGCGGCCACGATAGCAATTTCAACACTGGTCAATTGCCACAGCAATTTGTCTTGTGCTTGGCTAATTTGGGCGCGGTAAGGCGCAAGGTCAAAGCCTTCTTCGGCGATGGTTTGTACGCGCTGTATTGCGGATTCGGTTTTTACAATGGCTTGACTGACTAAGGCCAACTGCTCTTTGGCGCGCGCGATGCGTTCATCGTGCATTTCGGCCGCCCCCCAAAGCAATAGGCCCTTGTGAATGCGTGCTTTATTTGCCAGTACAGATAACTCGCCTTTGGGCATAAGCTCATTGCCGTTTGCCGCTGCGTGCTGAAGTACCGTGGCATTGGCGAAAGCACGCAGGGCACGGTCGCGGTGCTTGCGTTTGTTTACTGCCACTAAGTTTAGAAATTGAGGGTCTTGCTCGAAGCTTTCGATGATGATGGTAAATTCGTCGCGCTGGGTCTTTAATAGGGCCAGCTTTTCATCCAGCGCTTGTTGTGCCAAATAGTCCATTTCTTTACTGCGGTTGGCGTCGCGCTCGTTGAGCATATCCGTGTAGAGATCTAGTTTTTGCTGCCAGTTTAGTAGGTTGGCTTGAATGGCCAGTAAGTCGCGCAGCTCTTGTACGTTTCTTAAGTAGGCGTCCTTAGAAAACACCTGAATTAAGTACACCATTTCTGGGGCTAGCTCGTTTTCAGCGGCGTAATCTAACCAGCTAAAATCTTCGCTGCGGTCAATACTTAAGGCTTCGCGTATGGCGTTACCTTCCATGTTGGCCAATGTTAGATCTAACCGGGCTATCTCGCTGGTGTAGGCCTGTTCTGCATTTTGATAGTGCGCCAGCGCCTCTTGCTGGTAGCCTAATTTTTCATAGGCAGTGGGTATAGCAACCCAGGATTCCTGTACGTTTTCATCCACAAATGTGCGCTTGGCCAAGGCTTGCCAGGGCCTGAGAGCGAGCGAGTAGTCTTCAAGCTCATAGGCGGCCCAGCCATAGCCCAGCAGTGCGCGGTTGGCTAAGGGGCTGTCTAATCGTACTTTTTTAAAGCCCTCTATGGCCTGCTGATACTGCTTACTAAATAAATAGCTGTAGCCCTCTGCGGTCATTGCTTTGTCGTATAACGCCAAATGTTCTGGGCTACGCTCGCGCATGTGGGTAAGCTCGCGGAAGTACTTGGCAGCTATGGGCCAGTTTTGTTCGCGGCTGTAGGCAGCGCCCAAGTTAAACAGCATGTAAGGCAGCCAATCAGACTTTTTTAGCTTTTTGTTATCCAGGTAGGGCGTGGCTTGATCAATGTTGCCCGTTTGAATGGCCAGGTTAAAACGTAACACCAAAACGTCTTGCTCGAGCTTTTTGTTGGGCGTTGTTGAAATACTCTCTAGTACGTTGGCTGCGCCAGTGTAGTCGCCTACTAAATACCTAAGTCTCGCCAAGTAAAACCAAGCGGCATTACGAGTGGCCTCTGGGCGGTTGTCATCCAGTAGCCGATTGAATATTTCTTCGGCTACATCCTTCATACCGTAAGCCAAATAAAAGCCCCCGGCCATTATCTCGGGGTTATCGCCATGACCTTGAATGCCACCTTTGGCTTCGGCCACCATCAGCTCGCTTAGTGCTTCTAAGTTTTTATCTTGGTAGTACTGGTAAAGGGCTGCACCGTAGCGTAAATCTTGCGCGGTGGTAAGGGGCTCATCGCCAAACCAAGCTGCGCCAGTGTGAGCGCTTACCAATATTGTGCAGCTGGCTGTGATTGCACGCAAAGACGGTTTTTTCCAACAGCTTGGCAGGCGTGCTGCACGCAACGCCTGAAAGATTCGCACAAAGCGATTCACTGACTTTCGCTTGGGGCTATCCAAGGATTTTCGCTTAAGGCTATCCACGGATTATAAATGCCACTCTTTAAAATCAAATTTGGGTTGCATGGATTCGGTAGAGTCGGTAATGCGTATCTCTAGCATGGTGGGGGTTTGATCTTTGGTTAATTGATAGGTGGCGCCGCGCTTATATTCTCGCTCTTGCGGGCCATAGCCGTGGAAGAAGGCGGTGATTTCTCGGGTGCCAGTTTTTAAGTTGCCCAAATATAAGCGCTGTATTCCGCCGCGCGTTAATGCGCTGTTTTGTTTTTGCGTGTACAAGTGGCTGGCCACCAATTTGTCGTCCACTTTGAGTTTTACGGCGTCTAGCTTGAAGTAGTACCCCACATCCACGGATACGTACACTGCGACTTGCGTACTGGCGGGGAAGAGTAAGTCCTCCTCTAAAATCAGTAAATCTCGGTTAAGCTCTAGGGCTGCTTGCTTGAGTGACTCGATATTCGTGCTGAGCTCTGTGCTGTTTGCTTCGGTAGGCTTAATGGAAGGGGGTTCTGTCGGTGGTGCATCAGCTGCATCAGTGCTTTGTTGTGCACAGGCAAAGGCGCTAAGGCCACATAAAATAAGACCGAAGAGAAAACCAAAGGGGTGAGCCAAAATAGACCTCCAACAAACCGTTGTTAAATGCTTAGGCTGTCGATATGAAAAAATAGGCGCCAACAAAGGACGCAAAAAAACCGTCGTATGGGAATAATGTAGCACGATGCACGCCGTCATGTAGCCCCTTGGGGCTGGGCCTTGGAGTTTTTTGTGGCGCTAATCTCAGATGTGAAGGCAGTGGTGAAAATGTGTGCAGTGGGTTTTTGGAGCTTGGTAGGCACCCGGCAATTAAGCTTGCCGGGTTAGTTGGGTATAGGGTAATGCTTAAGGCATAGTGATATTCAGATCGGCCTCAATAGATACGGAGGGGTCGTCTTCAGTTTCAAAGCCAACATTTAGCTCTATCTCATACTCTTTGCCCGTTAAGTGTTTTACAAAAATAGAGCCCTTGTTGGTACTCAGATTGTGTATGGTGGGGTAGTTTGGCGCAAAAATTTTAAAACTGTTGGAGTTTATAGGGTTGATAAGCGTATCTAAGCTAAAGCTCCCAAAGCTGCCTATTCTGTCGTCGCCTACAAAATCAAAAATAACCAAACCAAGAGGTTGAGTGACTTCCATAATTAAGCGACTGGAGCCTGCCACAACATACTTCATGGGTGAGGTTATAGACTCGTCTAAAGACGCCACGGAAGCTTCAATAATGGCCATGCACACGTCGTTGGAATCTTGTAAAGCGCCAAATTCTTCCTTGCTAAAACTGATGGTGCCGGATGAGGGCGAGTGAGCTTCGGAGGTTTTTACAAAATTTCTTGCGTAGACAATTTTGTTCTCGCAGTATTTTTCTTGCCAATTGGTCGCGTCGCAATCAAATTCAGAGGCGGGCGCACCTTGAATTAAAGTTGTTAAAGGCGTTTCTGTACCGGTGCCACATAGATACAAATTAGTAGGGGATTGAGCGTTACATTTTGTATACGTCAGGTGTAGGGAGTAACGTTTATCTACCGGGATTGATTTTAGCTCGCTCGCGGGTGAAGTTGGTGTACTATGGTCTTTCCTCATGCGGAATGCCCATTTTCTGAATCTACCGGTAAGTTTCTATCTTACTTTTTAGTGTGCTCATTTTTCATGCCCTAACTTATTGTGCAGTTGAGCCATGCTATGTCCGGTTATCAAACCAAGTCCGAAGTTATTACAGTTGACGATATCTCCCTGAACATCACATCGCTGCTGGATAAAAACCAATTTTACGACCCAGAAGATATTGCGTTAAACCGCGGTATATCTAGCAGCATGTGGCCAATCTCTGGTTTGGTGTGGCCGTCGGGGGTCGTGTTAGCAAAAGTTGTTTCACGCATGGATTTAGCAGGCTTGCGCGTGTTGGAAGTAGGGTGTGGCATTGCGGTGGCAAGTTTGGTGGCTGCGTATAAAAGCGCCGACATTACGGCCAGTGATTTTCACCCGTTGGTTGAAACGTTTTTAAAGACAAATATGAGCGCCAACAAAATTGAAGGTGTTGCATTCGATGAAGGGGATTGGAATTATCCAGATAGGCAAAACGGAAAATTTGATTTAATCATAGGTAGCGACTTGTTGTATGACCATGGTCATAGTGAGTTGCTGTCGTGCTACTTAGATGCGCAATTAAGCGCAAATGGCAAAATTCTCTTGATAGACCCGGGCCGCAGGGCGGGTAAGAAAATAAAAAGTATTATGCAGGCGTTGGATTACCAATGCGATAGAGTAAAAATGGATAACGAAGGGAAAATTAAAAAAGAAGGTTACTTCACGCAGTATACTTTTACTAAGCCTCAGCCCGCTGTTTAGCGATAATGGGGGTGGCGCCTATCATTTTTTGGTTGATATTGTAATGTGCTTTTTGGAGGTAACTTGTTGTTGCCCGCTAACACCTTGTTTCACTTCTTCTATCATTCCGCCGGCTTTTAAAAACGCCTGAATTTGTTGGTTGATGGATTCAGATGTTTCAGAAGCGGCTTTACTATTTTTGCTATTGGCGCTTTTTTTTGCTGTACTCACTCGTAATTTCCTTTTTTAATATTGGCCCAAGGGTAGGGTATCCTTACCCTTGGGCGCATGGTCAAATAGCTTTCAATTAAAGTGCAGTAATGTTTTCTGCTTGAGGCCCTTTCTGGCCTTGAGTTACCGTGAACTCAACTTGTTGGCCTTCGGCAAGTGTTTTAAAGCCGGGGCTGGCAATCGCTTTGTAGTGCGCAAAAACGTCTGGGCCAGATTCTTGCTGAATAAAGCCAAAGCCTTTGCTTTCATCAAACCACTTAACGGTGCCTTTGGTAGTGTTGGACATAGGTATTCCTGAAATAACAATAAATTAGTACGTGTAAACCCTAATATTACGGGCGTTGAATTGCTTTGAAATTTGGACTGAAAATTAGAATCCTCAGGCTGAGGCATCGCTGGTATGTGAGCGAATTGGGGAATCAAACTTAGACTGTATTTCTAGCTGAGCGCTGATTTTACATTAAAGCTAATGTGATGTCACTCATTTTGTGGTGTTTCGCACCTTAAACAGAGTGTATTGGGTGCTGCTACGCAGCTCGGGGTGCCTGCATAACGGTTTTTGCGCCTTGTGGCGGTGGCGGTTGATTTTTTTTGTCGCAGTGCCGCAGCTCTTACACTTAAACCCCATCATTCTCATAAAGTGCGGCCACGCCACACGTTTTTCGCCGTTGGTATGACCGTCGTCGTGTTTGCCTTGATATCAAAAGCGCGCCTTACTACCATCAGGACGTCAATAAATCGACGATTAGAATAAACCTTCTATTAAGAAGCGCGCAGTCGTCAAAGTAATAGCGGCCAATTATCTAATTAGGGAGTGCTCAAATGATTAACCTTGTATCAGCAGCCGTGATAGCCGGTGTGCTTTCGGCCAGCGGGGCGGCCTTTATAGTGGATTTGTCCAATGAGGCAGAGCAAGCATCTGGCGCTTATGTGGCTTCTGCGCAAGAGCGTTTCGAACAATACAATGCATTCATTCCTGGTGTTGCGGTAATACAGGCAGAAGCAGTAAAGAAAGATCAGTAGCTAGTGTTTGGCCATCCCTAACCGCTGGCAGATAGAGGCGAGTGCTCGGTTAAGGTGTATGAGGCCTTACCTGCACAGTCGAGAAAAAAACCTTAGTCTTTTCAATATTTTTTGTGCGGCCAGTAATGTCGAATTTGCTGGTTAGACGAATATCTTCAGATGAGCTGCCCACCATAAGCTGGATTTCTCCTGGCTCAACAATGTATTGCATCTCATGACCGTAAAACCCCAATTGGTTGACCGATAAACCAAAGGTCACGCGCGCCGATTCCCCTCCTTTAAGTGATACTCGCTTAAACCCTTTTAGCTCTTTGACTGGGCGAGTAAGGCTGGCTACTGTATCGCGAATATACAGTTGAGCCACTTCATCCCCCGCGCGGTGGCCAGTATTTTTTAAGGTGAAGCTAATTTCAATTGTTTCGCCTGCGGCGGCATTATTTTTACTCACAGAAATATCACTATATTCAAACGTGCTGTAACTTAAGCCATGACCAAAAGGATACAAAGAAGCCGTTTGGTCAAACGCATAGCCGCGCTTTGCGGTGGGTTTGTAGTTGTAATAAGCGGGAATATGCCCAACAGAGCGGGGGATGCTTAAGGGTAATTTAGCCCCGGGATTCGCGTCTCCAAATAATATGCGTGCTACGGCAGTGCCGGTTTCTTGGCCCAAATACCAGCCTTCTAAAATAGCCGGTACGCTTTTGGATAATTTTGTAATAGACAGTGGGCGTCCGTTAATCATTATTACAATTACTGGTTTGCCTGTGGCCACAATAGCATCGACTAGTTCTTGCTGGCGGCCAAACAAATCTAAACGAGTGCGGTCGCCTAAGTGTGTTTCAGCCCAAGCTTCACGAGAGGTGGCTTCATTATCACCCAATACTAAAACGGCTACTTGGCTCTTCTTTGCGGCATGCACCGCTTTTTTTATCATGCCTTTGGTGTCTTTGGCGGTGGCGAGCGTTACAGAGTCCTTGTGCCAGCGCTCTTTACTGAATGATTGCACCGCTGATGAATCCGCGCCTATATCCCAATTATTGAGGGTTAGGTGTGTACCCTGTGCGTAATGCACTTTTACGTCTTCACCCAGATAATTTCTAATGCCCTGTAAAATACTAATGCTATTTTTAGGTACATCGCTATAACCGCCCAGTAGCGCCTCATTGGCATGTGGGCCGATAACGGCAATGGTTTTTAGTGAGGCGGCATCGAGTGGCAGTTGGTTGTTATCATTTTTTAATAAAATAATGGCTTTTTCAGCGGCTTTAAGCGCTAAGGCGCGATGTGTGGGGTTGCCAATAAATTCATCAGCCCCTTTTAACGAGGTATAGGGGGCCTCAAATAACCCCAGCAAAAATTTTTCATGTAAAACCCTGCGCACGGCTTGGTCCACCGTAGCTTGGCTAATTTTGCCCGCGTTAACTAATTTGGGTAAAAGTAAATAGGTATCGCCATCGGGCAATTCCACGTCAATGCCGGACTTAAGAGCAAGTGCTGCCGCTTGGGCTTTACCTTTTACAATGCCATGGCGTGTTGCTAACTCGCCAATGGCAAAATAGTCGCTCACAACTACGCCTTCAAACCCCCATTCATTACGCAGAATACCGTTCATCATTTTGTCATTTGCATGGGAGGGAATGCCGTCTATTTCGTTGTAAGACGCCATTACGCTGCGGGCGCCGGCGAGTTTAATTGCAGCCTCAAAAGGGAATAAAAATATTTCACGCAGGGTGCGCTCGCCAATGGGGGCGGGCGCTGTATTTAGGCCGCCGGTAGGTTCGCCGTGCCCGGCCATATGTTTGAGCGTGGCAATGACTCGGTTGTGCCCAATAGCGTCTTTGGTTGCACCTTGAAACCCCTTAACACTTGCGACGCCTAAATTGGCCACTAGGTATGGGTCTTCACCCATTGTTTCTTCTATGCGCCCCCAGCGTGGGTCCCGGGCAACGTCAAGTATGGGTGTTAGCGCCTGAGAGCCTCCGCGCTTGCGCGTTTCTGCGGCAATGACGGTGTAGATATCTTCAACGAGGTTTGCATCCCAAGTACTTGCCAGGCCAATGGCTTGCGGGAAGCTGGTTGCATCACGCGCAGCGTGCCCATGCAGTGCTTCTTCATGATAAATGGCGGGTATGCCTAAGCGAGTGTTTTCAAGTATCCATTTTTGTGAAGCATTCACAAAGTTTATGGTTTGCTCTGGGGTCTTGTTGGGTGTAACAGGCGATTTGTTTTCAGAAGGCCGTGCAATTTGCCCGATGCCCTGGCCCAGTAATTCTTGGGCTTTTTTATCGGAAAATACGCCAGCTTCGGTTTCTAAATCTCGACGCTTTAGCCACACCGCGTGAAGCTGAGCGGTTTTTTCTTCAAGGGTCATGCGTTTGAGTAGGTCTTCTACTCGTGCCTCAATGGGCAGAGAAGCGTTTTGATATTTTGGGCGTTCAGAGGCAAAAAGGTTATGTGATGTAAAAACCAGTAGCGTTAAAGTAATAAGGTGGATAAGGGTGCTGATGCTGCGTGCTATATACATAACATGTTCCGAGCGTGGGGTTGCATTAGTATACCCGCAGAAATTTAATTCACTAACACTAAAGAAAATGATGCTTCAATTTGCCAAGAAATCCGTTAAATCATGTAAATTTTATTAAAGTGGTTGTAGCGTGCCGTAAATCTCAATTATTCAAGTTTGAGAATTTGGCCCTTAACTGGGTTGTAAATTGACATAAAAAATTATTCTTCATCAGGGGGAGCCTGGCGGTGTCAACCCAGCACTAAAGTGCACCTTCCCAGTTGCATCAATAATGACACAATCAAATTCGGGTAAGCGGTTGATAAGCTTAAGGGCTTTATCCACACCCAATACAAATACACTGGTAGAGAGCGCATCGGTATCTATGCCGTTGGGTCCAATCACTGTAGCACTGATAATACCATTGGCAGGCTTGCCAGTTTTTGGGTTTAGAATGTGATGAATTCTTTTTCCGGTATCGTCCAAAAAGTAACGTTCGTAATCCCCAGAGGTACTTACGGCGGTATCTTCTAAAGGCAAGGTCAAAAC
>CAYZQH010000109.1:0-10292 GCA_964480055.1 uncultured Cellvibrionaceae bacterium | reverse complement strand
AAACGCACGTTTTTGGTGGGTGCTAGCGCGGTATATGGAAATACCGCCAAAATCAAATATGTAAGTGATTGCTTTTGCGAGGAGCAAAAACCACGCTTTTTTATTCAAGCACCGTGAAACACCATAAATGGCGCATCAGGATAAGAGCTAATTAACAAAACACGTATTAAAACGGATACGCACAAGCACTTGGAACGCCAAGCTCTACCGTATTATTACTAAAATCTAAATCCCCTAACACGCGCCACAGAGCCAGGCGAATGCTGTGCGCGCCCTCAAACGGCACACTCCCTTGCCATTTAAGCGTTTGTGTTTTGGTTCCAAAGCGCTTTTCACTATCCAATGTCACAAGCGCAATGCTGTGACCCAGGGTATCCGTATCTAGATTTAAAAATGTTAGAGCCACGCCAGAGTCTTTTTCCCACGCCTGTGCATCTAAAGGCACCGCGGTAAGGTTGGTCAACTCCACATTCAACAGACAGTCTTTAGGGTCCACAAATGCGTTGGTAATAGCCACATCTGGCTGATGATAAACAATTGCTTCACCCTGGGTTTGGCCTTTACCCACAACACAATCCATAGCCTCAACCATTTTGTTGTTACCCGCGCCGTAATCGCCAAATTCATCTCCAAATACAATCTCCACGTGAATGGGGGCTGGATTATTGGCAAACGCAGAAGCAGACACAATCGTTATCGCACCGCCCGCATTTTTTAGGGCTTGCTGTTTATCCAGTACATTTACAGCTTGAAGATACTCCTCTTGCTGCCCTTTTTTAATAACAACAAAAGTTGGATGCACAGTCTGATAAAACGAGTTTGGCAGGGTATGCCCCAGGTTTTTTAATGTGATTTTTACATGACAGCTGCTGTTTAACGTCACATGCGCTACGCCTAAATCTAAATCCTCATGGGCAAAAATATCGTGAGTGAATAATATTAAAATGCTGGCGCCAACAACCTGACATAAACGTCGAGAAGTACAAAATATTGAAAAAATAGAACGCACGAAAAGATCACCCTCAAATACCGCTTGGCTATACGGCTAAGGTAACATATAAGGTATGAATCAACTGCAAGTTTAGGCGATACGGGGATTAAAATGCCCCGGTATGGTAAGCACACACCGGGGCAGTAGGTTCTATGGGCAATTGCCGGCTTTGGCCCCGGTGTGCCATACGGCTAGCTGGTCAATATTGCCAAGCCCGTCGCTTACGTTGGCTCGTAAAGTAATGGTGTTGTTACCAGCACTTAAATTCACTTTAATTTGCTCTGACCGCCAACTGCTCCAGGCGCCGGTAGCGTTAAACGCTGCCGTGCCAACTTGACCACCGTTGACAATCACACTGGCCGGGCGATTAGACACGCTGGCATAGCGAACGGTAACAGTGTACGTGCCGGCGACAGGCACACTGACCGCCCAATCTATCGACTCCCCAGCAGCATTAGCAGTATTTGCGTAGCCCTCGCCCGTATAGCCGCCATTGGTATTTTCAAAGGGCGTATCCGAGCAAAATCCAGCAGCGCGCTCTTGAATACGTAAAATATTCTCCACAGGCTCAAGCGTCGTTTGCTCGCCTACTAACTGAATATTAGGTTTTGGCACTTGAGTCATCCCATTACCCAGAAAAAAGCTAGGATGCGGCGGCTGGTTATACCCCGTATTTTGCCAAGCCACAGCAACGCGGTATTGTGGATCATGCATCAAGGTATGAATGCGAGCTTGAGTAGGCGTTGTGGTAGTAAAAATTTCTAGCTTGCTATTATCTGCATTCCGCCAAATCACTTCTTCGCGCCAGTCACCCAATATATCCGCAGACAGCGCAGGATTAGATTTAGTCCCGTTGTTGGAAGCTACATCTACAATTTGATAGGCCGTTAGAAGACGATCCGATGACTTTTTGCTTGGATTCCACTTATCGATCATGGTTTTATCTAAGATTTCTCGAGATAAGTCGCCATCCCACCAAACCATAAAATTGGGCAAGCCTCTGGGCTTTTGGCTTATCTGAGAGCCATCAGCGTCAATCACACCGCCGCCGCCGCTGGCCCAGGCTTCTGCACCGGCGTTATTTGGGTCAATATCGCCCATAACACCTCGACCCACGTCTCCACCACCGCCATTATTGCCGTATAAGACTTTTCCGGTTTTAGCGTCATGAACTTCAACCCCCCAATTTTTATAACACTTGGGGTCCTCATGAACCATAAAAACTTCAAGCCCTGGGCGGTTAGGGATCATATCGCCCACATGCAGAGCGTCGCCATGACACAACTTGGTGCTATATAACCCTTGGCCATTATCGTCAATGGTGGCCGCACCATATATAATTTCATCACGGCCATCGCCATCCACATCCGCCACACTCAAGCTGTGAGCGCCTTGCTGTAAATAGGCCGTATTTTTTGAACCGCTGGAATCGGCGTGAAATTGCCAACGCCGCGTAAGCTTACCGTTGCGAAAATCCACTGCGGTTATCTTAGTTTGGTGGCGACTATAGCCCTTACTGGTTTGAGGCCCGTAGTATCCACGCGCAACAATTAAGCTCGGGTTGATGCCATCCACATAGGCTACGCCATTAAGGTAACGCTCCGAGCGGCCACCATAACCATCACCCCAATCTTTAGTATTACCGCGGGTATTGGGATAGTCGATGGTGTGCATATTGGCACCGGTCATGCCATTAAACATGGTTAGGTATTCGTCACCCGTGTAAATATACCCTTTGCTATCGCGGTAATCTGCCTGCGCACTACCAATGCGTCGGCCTTGTCCGTCCACACTACCATCACTGGTCCGTGCCGCCACCTCGGCTTTGCCGTCACCATCAAAGTCGTAAGCCATAAAGTGCATGTAGTGCGCACCAGCACGGATGTTTTTACCAAAATTGATTCGCCACATGCGCTTGCCACTTAGCTCATAGGCGTCTAAATACATTGGCCCAGTATACCCTGCTTGAGAATTGTCTTTAGCGTTTGAAGGGTACCATTTAATGATGACTTCATAGTCCCCATCACCATTTAAATCCGCTACTGAAGCATCATTGGGTGCATAGGTATACTTGACACCATCCTCACTGGTGCCACCAGAAGGTCGGTCCAAGTTGATTGTTAGATGTTGTTTACCCCACACAGAGACTTTTTTGCCCGATTGCTGCTCTTTACCCTGAAGCACAGCGCGAACTTCATAGGTTGAACCCGTGGAGCCCTGTCTGTCCGTGTAGTTTGTGGCGCCAGAGAAAGGAGAACCACTCACCAATGTCCCATTACGATACAAATTAAAAGCTGTGGACTCTGGGTCTGTACCAAATAGACGCCAGGACAAGAATACTCCACCACCAACTTTGACGGCCACCAACCCACGATCCAACAACTCCATGCGCTTACCACTACCAGATGAAGTGGACTGCTGCGGCTCCACGTGGTGACCTACGGGTTGGCCAGTAGAGCTACTAGAACTGGAGCTGCTACTTGAGCTGGAGCTACTACTCGAGGAGCTTGATGAGCTAGAGGAGGAGCTACTTGAAGAACTGCTAGAGCTGCTGCTACTGGATGATCCAGTGGCGCCGTTTCCACCGCACCCCGCTAAAGCCAGTATCATACAAGTCGACAGTAAGAATTTATTATTCATGTGAAGGCTCTTATTCCTTTGGTTGCTATTATTCGTTGGGTGGCAAATATTCTTTGAGTGCAGAACGACCTATGGTGGCCTGCGAGCAACAACGCTGCAAAGCCTCAAGCAAAATGGCGTTCAGGGCTCAAAATAGCAAAATTCATACAATTGCCGCAGTGACGTGAAGCCCAAAGCGTTTAACACGAGCGGAACCAGTGCACAAAAAGGCCCCCGACGCTCTATTAATATGAGTCGCGGTGTAGAAAAAGCGAAGAGGGGCTAGTACGAAGAGGAGCTGGAATTTTTACCGTATACAAACGTTAAGCCCCATCCATCATCAGCAACGCGGGCAATTTTTAACTGCATACGCTCTATAACATTCTCGGCATTGGCTAAATACACTTCAACTTCGTCGTCCAAGCTCATATCTTCTATCGTTTCATCAGGAATGTCCGTCTCGGGACCGACAAACATGCCCCCACTACTAATATCTCGGGTGAGTGCCTCTATGGCACCAATGGACCTGTGCTTCAATAGCACTGGGCACTGAATGACCGTACGGCCATGCTTACGAAACATATAGTCCCCTCATTTTAGGCCAACAAAACCTGGTTAATTTCCATCAAGCCATACCTTTGGATAAATAATTCGCCCGCAACGGCAATTACCCGTAATACACATTTGCCAAAGTTAACACTAATAATAGAAACGCCTTGTTTAAGCCACACATAAAGCAGCCGAAACTCAATGAAAAATGCAGGAGAGATAAAACAATTCAACACCAAGGCATTTACCATAATGCCCGCAACGCAAACCCGGCCATCTCTAGCGCCTACCAAAACCGAAGGTCAACTAAAAAGGCTAAGACCAATGTATTAATATCTTCAAAGGGTAAGACTATAGTGTGCACTTTCATGTGCATCTAAACTATTTATATTAAAAACCCCACATTTCCGACCGGCCAGTCTAACTAAGTTTTACAAAACTTTAAACCGGATCAATCCGGCAGGTCTCACAAAAAATACCATGAACTTTCATTAAAGCACAAAAAAAATCGACCGGGAACGGGACGGAAAACCCCTTTAACCATCACGCTTACGCTCGCTATTCCACTTCTACGCGATCTACCTTTTGAAAACCTCGGGGTAATTTATGGCCACGGCGGCCGCGCTCACCTACATAATGATCTAAGTCTTTGAGTTTGAATTGAATGTGCCGACGCCCGGCGTAAAGCCTGATGGTTTGACGCGTGTTGATCACCGCCAATGCCGCTATATATTCTTCGCGCGTCGCCAATTTTGCGGGGGTAATCCCCATAATTTTATTGCCTTTTCCACGGGCCATCACCGGCAGCTCACTCACTGGAAACACCAACATGCGCCCATCGTTAGCAATGGCAATAAGCTGACTGTCTTCTACGGATTCAATCACCTGCGGTGCAATAACCAGCCCACCTTTAGGAATAGTCAACAGGGCCTTACCGGCTTTATTTTTTGACTGTAAATCTGCCAAGGTAGCCACAAAACCGTACCCTGCATCAGAGGCTATGAGTACGTGCTGGTTATCGTTGCCCATCATAACCCCGGCAAACGTAGCACCGCTGGGTGGGTTTAATTTACTGCTTACAGGTTCGCCTTGGCCGCGCGCAGAAGGCAGGGTGTGCGCCATCAATGAATAACTGCGCCCAGTAGAGTCCACGAGTAAGACGGGCTGGTTACTTTTACCACGCGCCGCCAGACTGAATTTATCTCCGGCTTTATAATTTAAACTGGCTGGATCCATATCATGGCCTTTGGCCGCCCTTATCCAACCTTTTTCTGAAAGTACCACAGTGACAGGGTCACTGCTCATTAAGTCAGTTTCACTGAATGCCTGCGCCACTTCGCGCTCTACTATTGGGCTTTTGCGTTCATCGCCAAATTCTTCGCTGGCAGCCAACAACTCTTTTTTCACCAAAGTTTTTAGTCGGCGATCTGAACCTAAAGTTTTTTCCAAACCGTCTTTTTCTTTACTGAGCGTTTCTTGCTCTGCACGAATTTTCATTTCTTCTAAGCGCGCCAACTGACGTAAGCGCGTATCCAAAATATAATTCGCTTGATCTTCTGATAATTTAAAACGCTTAATTAATTCTGCTTTAGGATGCTCTTGTGTACGAATAATATGAATGACTTCATCCAAATTTAAAAACGCAATTAATTGACCGTCTAGCAAATGCAAACGACGGTTCACCCAGTCTAACCTATGCTGTAAACGTTTGCGCACAGTGGTCAACCGAAACTCTAACCACTCCTGTAAAATACAGCGTAAGTCTTTAACACCCGGGCGGCCGTCATTGCCAATAACGTTAATATTAACGCGGTAGTTGCGCTCTAGGTCGGTGGTGGCAAATAAATGATTCATCACCGCATCAACATCAATGCGATTTGAGCGCGGCACAATCACTAAACGTGTGGGGTTTTCATGATCTGACTCGTCTCTTAAGTCTGCCACCATGGGTAGTTTTTTGGCCTGCATTTGCGCGGCAATTTGCTCTAATACCTTGGCCCCACTCACTTGGTGAGGCAGGGCGGTGACCACAATATCTCCGTCTTCAGGCTCCCACTTGGCGCGCATTTTTAAACTGCCGCGGCCGGATTCATACATTTTTAACAATTCGTTTTTGGGCGTAATTATTTCTGCCTCAGTGGGCATATCTGGGCCATGAATATACTCGCACAAATCGGCTACGGTGGCCTTGGGGGTATCCAGTAAATGGATTGTTGCGTTAACAACTTCACGCAAATTGTGCGGCGGAATATCTGTTGCCATGCCCACCGCAATACCGGTGGTGCCATTTAGTAACACCGTAGGCACGCGAGCCGGCAGTACTTTGGGCTCTTCTAAGGTACCGTCAAAATTGGGTTGCCACTCCACTGTGCCAAGACCCAACTCGCTGAGCAATACACCAGAAAACTCGGTTAACTTGGCCTCGGTATACCGCATGGCGGCAAACGATTTAGGGTCATCTTGCGAGCCCCAGTTACCCTGGCCATCCACAAGCGGGTAGCGAAATGAGAAAGGTTGCGCCATCAGTACCATGGCGTCATATGCCGCAGAATCTCCATGCGGATGAAACTTACCAATAACATCCCCCACGGTACGTGCCGATTTTTTATATTTGGCAGACGCTTTTAATCCCAGTTCACTCATGGCATAAACAATACGTCGCTGCACAGGCTTTAGCCCATCTCCCACATGGGGTAAAGCACGATCCAAAATGACATACATGGAATAATCCAAGTAGGCCTTTTCCGTAAACTGACTTAGTGGCATGGACTCATCCGCGCCAGGAACTAGCAAATCACTCATAATTTGAAACTACTGGTTGAGTTAAACAAGAATGTATTCAATGGGTGGGGACTCGCACAATGCGTGCGAGCTTATATTTCAAGTTAAAACTTAAAGTGTAATGGTTGCTAAAGATGGCCCTGTCAGGCTCAAATCAATACTTGGCTCGCAAATGTCCACGCGTGAAGCAGGAATCCCTTGCTGGGTGATTAAACGGCTCAACGCGGCACCGCGTTGCTCGGTCAGAGAAATCAGTTTTTTCTTTTGCACTGGCGTAAGCTCCCCTTCGGAAGAGGGCATAACACCATTGTTATACAACACAGCCCACTCGCCACCGCTAGCAACCGGGCAAAATACCAGCTTTTTGGTTTTATGCTTACGTACGGCTTTTGCTAACTCGGGCAAACGCGGTAAATCTAATTTTGCAGGGTTTGCCGTATTGATAGCAAAGTAAATCGGCGCTAACCTCTCGACTTTTGGGCCGCGAGGCGTAAACTTACTGTAATCCGTTTTAACGCCCCGCGCATTGTTTATAAGCGTCTTACCCACCGCACGCCCCAGCATAACGACTGGGCCTATTTCGTCACTCAATACAAGCCCAATGGGCAAATTAAAAGCCACGCGATTGTTATGATCAGCCAGTTTTACAAACGCCCGATGCATAGACACATTCGTACCTTCAGTATTTAGCCCAGACACGCTCCAACGGCTGCGACCTGCCGCCTGCCCTTGTGAAGCACCCACTTCAAAAGCTGCATCAACCACGCCTTCAGTAATACGCTGTCCAAAAACAATGTCGCTATAGCCTGCCATGTTGCCCAAATTCAACCCATGAACAAACCCTGATACGTTAAACAAGGGCGCGCCTTCAAAAAAACGAGCTTCGCTTTCAAACTCAATAGCGCCGTTCTCTGCCAGCTTGGATTGAAACACCATTTTGCTCACACCCTTAGTCTCACTGTTGATGACATCCACAGTAAACTTGGCTTTGCTAAGACGCTCTTCAGCCGGAGGAACAACGGTGTTGTCGCGCCAAGTAAAGCGGCTGCCTTGAACTTTCAAGTTTTGTAAATCAATTTGGGTAGCGCCTGCTCCATCGAGGTGAACCCCTTTTAAGACTTTATATAACTCTGGGAACCAGTGCTGAATTCGGTCGGGCCAATGGTTCTTGGGGGTGATTTGTCGCTCAAGTGCTTGGCGCCAACTAATGACCTCTACACCCTTCAACCTAAGCGAAGGCGCCGCGCCAAACCCGATACTGAGGCTCTCCACGTTCAACTCGCCCAATTGCGTTTGATAAGGCGTGGTTTTTTTACCGTTATTTAAAGTCTCTGCTTCGACCAGTTGAACGTTACGCAAAGTCAGAGTTTGTAAAGATGTGGCCTTGTCAGAATACTGAGACTTCTGCAAGTCTAGCTCCCCCATATAAAATACCGAGGCACTATTGCTACGATCTTGCAGAAATGCTTTTTTAACCACCAGTGGCGAGCTGTGTGAAAGAGCCCATTTATCGGACTCGGTAGACCAATCCACCCGCCCTACAAACAACTCTCCTATGCGCAAACATTGCTCTTTGTCTACGGTGCAAATATCCGTATTTTGCGCTTCTATTCTACGGATACTGATTTTGCGAGATGCCCCCAAGCCACCAACCCACTGATCCAGGGTTAAGCCCGCAAAAGCCCAACGCTTCCCCTCTTTAGAAACACTAAAGTTGACGTTATCTGCAGTGACTTTATCCAGTGTAATCCGCCCTTGCAAAAGCTCAGGCACGCTAAAGTCTAGCTCCATCAAGAACACACCTGCGTGCTCCTGCCCAGACTTGGTCAAACTGGCGCCACCAATAGTTACCTTGCCTACAAAGATGTTCACTCCAAACTGCCCAACAACCGCCGACACGCCCTTTTGGCTAAGCCAATGTTGCATGTACCACTTGCCACCGACAGGCGCAATGACCACTATCAGAACCAATATCGCCAGTGTAATTGCCAAGCCTTTAATTAAACGCATTGAGACCTCAGTTTCTTGAGTAAACTTTGATTATTATGTTCGCATTATATGGGTTCAGAAAAGGCCGCAGCTAACTCACCAGGCGCCCACGAGAGGCTAACCACAAAGGTTGCTTAATTTGATGCTATTTATTGACCTATCGCCACGGTCAATACTGAGTAGGCCCGCTTATTATCAACACCTAAACGGGTCAGTCTACCTTATATTGTCCAAATACGTACCTTCATTGGTCGCCTGCACAAGTGCAAACCACAGGGCGTCTATTTGTCCGCGCCGTACAAAGGCACTTTGCCCGCCTCTACAATATTCATTGTGGGCAAAAAACCACCAATATCAAGCTGCGCTTTTAGCTTATATGTCAGCAGCTTCTGTGGGTCGCTATTCACTAAGTTATTTAGAAACCTCAGCGCATTCAGCACATTGGTTTTGGCTGACAGTTTCATTGTGGCCTCACCGTATGCCGGAACAACCGGAATATCTGCGCTAACGCCTTGAATTAACTCAAAGCTATTGAGCGCCAAACTATAACTTACACCGCGTAACGCCAGAGCTTTTGCGTTAGGGTTGGCAACACTCACGCCAATGATAAATTCTTGACTAAGCCCTTGAATCGCCCCAACCTCTATGGAAGTCAACACCAACTTTGGGGGCTCTAAACGAGGCCCCATGCTGGCACACCCTCCCCCCCATACAACCATCAAAACACATAATGCTCTAAGAACGCTCATCGCCCAGCCCCATTCAGCTTGTATCGGTACACCTAATAAGAACCAATATGGTAATCTACGCCGCCGTCACAAACTACTCCTAGATGCTTACTGAGGCACCCGCCTTCCTAATGACAAAAACAAGCGGGCCCTCACCAAAATGCATACTCGGCACAGAACGTGCAGCGCTCCTTGTGCTTTGAGTTGGAAAGGAGAATAAGTTTGTGCGCTCCACTGAATTATTGAAACAACAACACAATGCGAGCGCACCAAATGGAGGCATAAGCACCCGTGCTACGGCCCCATTTAGGTGCGCCAGAACACAACAAGGTTTGATCCATGACCATTAAAAACTCTCCACTCATTTTTACCGACCTAGACGGCACGCTGTTAGACCACGACACCTACGAATGGCAAAGCGCACAACCGGCTTTAGCTTTGGCATACGAACACGCAGTACCGGTAATTCCCTGTACCAGTAAAACATTGCCTGAATGCGTAACCCTACAAAGGGCAATTGGTATTCGCGGGCCGCTGATTTTCGAAAACGGCGCAGGCGCCGCATTACCGAAAGCCGAATTTTCACGCCCCAAACAGCACTTGCATTTGGAATTAGAGCATCACTGGGTATGTGG
>CAYZQH010000108.1:0-10376 GCA_964480055.1 uncultured Cellvibrionaceae bacterium | reverse complement strand
GTATGCAAAAAGCAAACTAAAGCTACGACTTCATCTTCCGTTAATTTACGGCCCTCCTCTAGCTCGTCCTGGCTTATGGTATTTGGAAATACCGGTGCAGCCCAGGGCTCTCCCGTTTCGGGGTTGAGGGTATGATCGGACGCTGCCAAAAAGTGGTCGTAAAATTCAATAACCGTTTTTAAATCCTTAAACACACCGTTATGCATATATGGGCCAGTAACCGCCACGTTGCGCAGCGTAGGCACTTTAAACTTCCCCTGCATTCCTTGCGCAGTCACCGCTGGGTTTGCCGCAAGTCCTTCATCTTTAAAGTCTGGATCTAAACCATGCATTACTCTATCGGCAATATTCGTAGGGACACCAATATTATGGTATTCGTAACTGGTAAACGTTTCTCTGGCACTGCCATTGGGCTTAAGCTGGTGGCAAGTAGCACAATTGGTAAACTGCTGAGAGAAGAACAAACTCTTGCCTGCCCCGGCTTTGCTTAGCGGATCGTACCGGTATTCACCACGAATAAATTTGTCGTACTTTGAGCTAAACGGTAAAAATTGCTCGGTGCTCTCAAATGCGGCAATCGCTTCCGATAGTGCGGTATAGGCTGCATCCGTAGAATCCCAAATGGTTTTGCCAAAGAGGGCCTCAAAAGCCGCAACGTAATCTGCATCGTCTTTAACACGCGCTATCACCGAGGCTTTGTCTGGCATGGCCATCTCAAGGGGGTTTAATAAGGGCTGGCCAGCTTGGTTCGCCAATGTGGGCTCTCGGCCATCCAAAAACTGCCCCCCCACAAAACCGGCGTAATCAGGCTGTTTACTGTTAAATCGCGGATGAGCCCCCACCCCAAATTCTGGGGTAAGCGCCGCATAGGCTGCGGTGGGCGTATTTCTATCTCCAAATGAGGTGCCATCGTCTCCCAAAGAAGTTGCCAGCACACCGCCGGAGGCGCTAAGACGCGGGTCTACGAAAGCGGCGTCTGGGTCATGGCACGTGGCGCAGGATTGAGTACCATTTAAAGAAAGCCGTGTATCAAAATACAATGCCTCACCCAACGCCTCTAATGATGCAACCTTTAACTTCTCTACTGGCGGAGATGAATCCCCACTACTAGAGCTGCAGCCACATAAAAATAATCCAACACAAAAACCGAGAACCAACCCCGCACATCCCACTTTAGTCATCACTTTCACCAACTTATACTCGCTCACACCAATCCCTTACATTATTTATGGATATATCGTATTCTACACATATCATCAACGATTGTATTGATAATAATTATCATTTACTTTATATTCCACATTCAGATTATGGACTTGAAGCCAGTGTAACTCGTTACCTCTCAGAATCCATCTTCATTCTTACAACCATTTAATTTAAATCAGAGGTACCCCATGCGTTTACTCCCGCTCGCCATTGTTGGTGCATGTATTGCTTTTGGGTCCGGGTGCAGCAGCTCTTCAAGCAGCAGCGCCTCCAGTAGTAGTTCGTCTAGCAGCTCATCATCTTCCAGTGGTGTGACCGTATCTATCGACTTAGGCGATGTGAGAAAAGTACTGAATACCAACGCCGATGTGGCACTTGCCGCCTATAGTGACGCAGTGGACACTGCCGTCGCCTTACAAACTGCCCTTTCCACCTTTCAAACAACACCCACGCAAGACAACTTAGATGCGGCAAAAAGCGCATGGCTGGTTGCCCGTGAACCATACGGGCAAACAGAGGTGTACCGCTTCCGGTTAAGCCCTATTGATTCAACCGACTATTCAAGCGAAGACGGCCCAGAGGGCGACATCAACGCCTGGCCACTTGGCGAGGCTTTAATTGACTACGTCACCACAGGGTCCGATTTTGGCGATGCCGAGGTAGGCGTAACAGAGCATGCACCTGAAATTAACTACCCAACAGAAAACATCATTCAATCGGCCGTCACCATTGATGATGCGCTGATCAGCAAAACCGCTGGCGCGGCTGATGAGCACGATGTCATCGCAGGCTATCACGCCATCGAATTTATCTTGTGGGGGCAGGATTTAAACGCTGACTTAAGTGCAGACACCTTAAACGCCCGCGAAATGAACACCAGTACAAGTAACATAGGAAACTCTGGCGGCCATCGCCCATTGACTGATTTCACCTCAGACCAATACGCCACAAGACGCCATGAATACATGGACGTAGTGGCCACTAAATTAGTATCAGACCTTACCAACGTGCGTGACGGCTGGGTTGTAGGCGCCACCTATCGCTCTGCTTTCACCACCATCAGTAACGAAACACAGGCCCGTCAAAAATTGACAGAAATTCTCACCGGCATGGGCACCATGTCTGAAGGTGAGCTTGCCGGTGAACGCATGCAAATTGCTTTTTCTAGCGGGTCACAAGAAGATGAACACTCTTGCTTCTCTGACAATACACACCGTGATATTTGGTTGAATGCCGAGGGCGTAGCCAACAGCTACTATGGTCGATACGCAGGCTATGACAGCACCCTTGATGGAGCTGACGATCAAACCACCAACGCAGTGACCGACGGTTATGGGTTTGATGATTACTTAACTGAGCATGCAAGTGCTACAACGCTACAAACCTCGATAGAAGCAGCGTTAACCGCAACAGAAACTGGCTATATGGCCATTGACCAATCGGCCCGCAACGGCTCACCGGTAGACGTATTGGTGATGACCGAAAACCGCAATCAAAGCAACCCAATGTACTCCACTATTTTGGCGCTTTATGATCAGTCTATTGTGTTCTCTACATTGGCCGCATCGCTTGGCATTACTGATTCAGTGGTAGACCCAGACGCCTCTGGTTGTAATACCCAAACACCGGATCAAAACTGCGATTAAACCACGGTAAGATACACAAGTAATTGGGGGGAGCGCTTGGTACTTTCCCCTTTTATGATTGTTATATCTAGTTTTTTTTAACACTTTGGTTTTATGATTTTTTTTCGCGTACTTTTATTAACGGTTTTATCCCTCACGCCTTGGTTTAGCTACAGCAACCCGAGCCTACCCGGTGGTAAGGGCACGTTTAACCTAGAGGTTTACCCAAGCTTTGCCCCGCCATTCCCAACGCTTACCGCCCCAAAAAAAGGCGCGTTTTATTCTGGGCGTGCCCTGGCTCAACAACCTTGGATAAAAGCCCCAACAGCCACCAATGCACGCGACGGCCTTGGCCCCATTTATAACACGCGCACCTGCTTAGCTTGCCATGTTGGCGGTGGGCGCGGAACGCTGCCCGCTGCGGGTGCCCGCGTCAACACGGCAGTGGTAAAAATCAGTTTACCTGGCACCAATAAAAAGCACGGCGTTTTAGGGTTACCCACCTATGGTGATCAGTTGCAAACACAATCCACCGCACTGTTACACCAACTGAAACACATCATGCCAGCACCAACCGACGTACGCCCAGAGGCGTACCTATCTATACAGTGGCAACCCTCGGTATTCACCTATCCCGATAAAACCCAAGTAGCCCTGCGCAAACCCTTATTAAATATTCAAGAGCTTGGGTATTCTGCCCTACCTAAAGACACGCTTTTTTCATTACGCATTGCGCCCCCCTTACACGGGCTAGGCCTTTTACAGGCCATCCCAGAAGCGGCCATTAACAAAAATGCAGACCCAACCGATAAAAACACAGACGGTATTTCAGGCAAGCGCAACACCGGGTGGAACTTCGAAACTAACCAGCCGGCAAAAGGCCGCTTCGGCTGGAAAGCCACCCGCCCCGATATTAAAAATTTTGTAGCCGCAGCATTTGCCAGTGATATTGGCATTACTAACGCTTTATTCCCAGCTCAGCCCTGTACTAAAGCTCAGACTCGGTGCCAACAGCAGCCCGATGGGAACGGCAAAGAAGGTGTAGAGTTACCCGCGCACTTACTGCAGTTGGTGGTAGATTTTACTGCGTATATCGCGGTACCTAAGGCTCGCCCATTGAGCAACGCCGCTGCCGATGGGCAAGCCTATTTCATGAGTATCGGCTGCGCCAACTGCCATACACCAAGCTTTAAAACCCAAAAAATTGAAAATGCGCCGTTGTTGTCCAAGCAAACCATTTGGCCGTATTCAGATTTACTGCTTCACGATATGGGCCCAGGCCTTGCAGATAGTCGGCCAGATTATGACGCAACCGGTCAAGAATGGCGCACCCCGCCACTTTGGGGTGTGGGCATTAACCTCCGTAAAGGCAAGCCCGCTTTTTTATTACATGACGGCAGAGCACAAACCATTGAAGAGGCCATTTTATGGCACGCAGGGGAAGCTGCACCTACTAAGCAGCGCTTTATTTCTCTAACCAAAGAAAAACGCACTGCCTTAATTAACTTCGTTGAGACCTTATAGCTTTAGAGGTACTCTTTAAGAATTAGAGTCTAGTAACATTCATAGAGCCCTTTTACTGTCTGTATTTATTATGCGATCACATACTGTTCAAAAGCCGTCCAATGAGAATTCACGCCAATTAATATCAGGTTTTTTTACTAAAAAAACTCTTATTATTTTAGGCTGTAGTTTACTGCTCCATTGTGTAGAGCGGCCGGACGCGCCCGCACAACCTGCAGCTAGCTCATTAGAGACGGCTTTAGTACTCGCCGTTGAAAACAATATTATCCCTGCTACCGAGCAATTTTTAGCGCACGCCAACCAATTGAAGTCGCAAGCAAGTACTTTTTGCATGGCACCGAGTGCCGAAGCATTAACAGCACTTCAAACCCAATGGCGCACCACCCACCGCAGCTGGTTTGCGTTAGCCAATTATCGTTTAGGCCCCCTTGTTGACGATTTAATCTTTCCGCCTTATACCTTTGTAGATTCTTTAAGATTACGTGGAACCAACTATTTATCCGCGGTGCGTGCAGAAACACTCCGGGATTTTAATGGCACCCACACACTGGATTTAAGCTACTTCTCTGGTAAGCCGTTCCAATACGTCGGCTTGTTGGCATTAGAAGCCACCGTATTTGAAACTACTGCGTCACCACCAGCTTCTGACCCTGCCTCGGTATTAGAAGCCTTTCAAAACCAGCCTAAAAAATGCCAAACTCTTAACGCCCTTGCGGCTTTACTGGCTGAGAGTGCCACCTATTTCAACATAGGCTGGACAACCGACTATAAAAATAGCGGCGCACCCTATGAAACGTTATTTTTGGCCCATCAAGATCCCTCTGAAGCGCCACCACTGACACTGTTATTAACCGCTACTCAAGAGCACTTGGATTACCTTCATACACGTAACGTAGTAAACAACTCTGCACCGCTCGCCCAAAGTGCTTGGCAGGCCGTAGAAGCCGCTATCTTGGAGGCCGAATCTTTACTGGATGCAAACGGGTCTCGCTTCAGTTTTTTTAACATCATGAAAAGCCATGGCTATGCAATGGATGTGGAAGAAGTACAGCAAAACATTGAGTTTGCATTGACAGCAATCGCCACTAAAAACGAAGTGGATTTAGACGCAGCACTGAAATTATTGGATGGAAATTTTAAACGGCAAATCCCTAACGGCTTAAATGTGAGCTTAGGCATTAATTTTTCTGATGGTGATTAACCAAAGGGCACCTCTCAAGTTATACGCTAGAGTTTAAGTCATTTAAGCAGAGGGTTTAATACCAAACACTAATCGCTTGGGTTTTTGGTGTGCAACTTTATGAGACCCGGTTATTTGGTCCCAAATTGAAAAACACGAACCAAAATTACAATCCACATGTTCGGGCAAACGGCTGTGGTGTAACTGGTGCGCTGCAGGACTGATAAAAACCCGCTCCAACGGCCCAAAAGGTAACCACACATGAGAGTGCCTCAGGTTAGCGCCAGCCAAATTAAATAAAAACCCCAGTAAGTCTACGCCTAACACATGCCAACCACTGAGCTGACGGCCAAACAAATAGACAAACACACCGCTCACCACACCAAATACTACGACGTTGCGCAAATAATACAAACTCATTTCAGCGGGGTGTAGTCGAAACAACGTAAGCGGTGTTAAGCGCGTAGCGCTGTGATGCACTTTATGTAACCGCCATAAAAATGGGATTTTGTGCATCAGCCGATGCAAACCAAAGCGACTGGCATCTTCCACAATAAAAAACGTTAAGGTGTATACCGCAGTGATCACAAACAAAGGCAGCGCCCAATGGGGCCCATCGCCAAAGCTGGTTTGTAGAGTTCGCGTTACCCAAAGGGTAGCCACCAAATGAGAGCCCACAAGGGGCACAATCACCAGTGTGCGTAACGCGCCATTAAACAACCAGTAGCCTAAGTCTTGTAGGGTAGACCTTCTAGCCCATGCGCGCCGATGGAATAAATTAATGAGCACTGAAGACAAACGCAACCGGCCCGTTGTGGCACGTTTATTTTGCAAGCCAACAACCATCAAGGCCAAAAAAAAAGCGACCAATAAATACACCCAATAAACTCTGCTACTGGGTATAAACGGCGCAGCCACCGTTTGAGAAATAGCGGTTACAATCTGCTCTAGCGGCATTTCAAAAAACTGATTAAATGGCTGTAACAGTGCGCTCACTCAATACTACCGGTTAAAATGTATAACTTAACGAGGCTTTCACTAACCTTGGAGCATTAGAGCGCGCGCCAAATGGTTTGCGCGATACAATCTTTTGCACATCCGTGAGATTATCAATAATCAACTTAACGGTGGTATTCACGCTCCAGTCATAAGCGGCGGAAAGGTCAATAGTGGTTAGCCCTTGAGTGTGCGCCACCTCACTAACATCTTCTCGGCTTGGCTGTTCACTCATACGGCTGACAGATTTCACGGCAACATTCAGTACCCAGTCGGCCTTACTGACGCCCACTTGAATGCGGCCTTGATGCTCGGGCAAATACGGTAGGGAATCCCCTGCGGTTACTTCGTTCCATTGAGAAAAGTTGGAGTTAAACGAGTTTTGAAAAGCGGACTCGGTGTAGGTATAAGCCCACTGAAGCGGAAAGTGCCAACCGCTAACACTATAGCTGTACCCACCGGAGACTTCTGCACCAGCTATTTGCACTTCGCCCGCAGAGAACTCCTCCCCCGGTGTACAACCAATATCCGATACTCGACAGCGCCCTAATAAGTTACTGTAATCGCTAAAAAAACCAATCACATCCCAATACAAGGCGCCTTGTTCATAACGCACGCCATATTCATAATTCACACTTTCTTCAGCACTTTGCGAAGAATCACCACTTTCGTCATAAGCCGGTGAACTTGGTGAAAACCCCTTATTAACCCCAGCTAATATCCCAAGGCTTGGCGTCCATTGATAGAATACGCCCACGCCCGGCAATACAACAGAATCTGAGTTTTTTGTAAGGTGATTAGATTCTAAATGTTCAAATTCGCCTTCAATGCTCTCTACCCGCAACCCAGCACGTACACGCCAGGGGCCTTGCGTCATATCGTTAAGCACATACCCCGCAACTGCGTCAGATTCCGCGCGGTTAAGTGCCTTTTTAGGGCGATTATTATCACCATCAAAAATCATCACGCCGCCTTGCATTAAATACCCTTTTGCGTGGTGATCTCTATCCACATAATCGTGATGAAAGCGCAGTCCAACTTGCGTATTCGACTGCCACTGCCCCAGATGCGATTGAAACTCTGCGACCAATTCAATACCATGAGCACCGTATTCACGGGCATTATTGGTTACATCTAAGGTTTCATCTAACCGGTCACCAGAGTCAACACTACCGTTAATTAATGCTAAATTGACGGGCGATGTTAAAGCCAACGCAGCACCAACTCGGTTGACCCAGTCCGCAGAGGTATCTAACGACTCTGGAAAAAACCCATCAAATTTATCCCATGCACGCTCAAATTGATTCACATAGGTTTTTACACTTAAAGAGACACTCTGGCTTAATTCAATACCATACAAAGCGTGTACTTGAGTATGCTCTGACACAAAATTATCTAGCTGACTGGCGGCATATCGTTGCAATGGGTTTTGTTGAAAATCTTCATCGGTTAACCCTAGGTAGGTTTCGTTTGATTCTTCGTCCGCAAAGCCGATTTTTAATTGCAACCACTGTGGGTACTTAGAAGACGATGCATTCTTCCACTGTAACTTTGCATTAATGTCATTGCGTTCAAACCCAGTATCTTCACCATTGGGCAACTCTTTAAAACCATCTGCGCCATAGTGCAGTGCATCTACCCAATACCCAAAGCCCGAACTGTTATCTTGAATAAGATTATCGCCGTAGAATATTCGCGCTTTTTTAAAGCCTGTTTCCCCCAGTGTCAGCTCTAACAGCCCCTCGCTGTTATGAGGCACGGCGCGTGTGACTAAATTAACGGCACCGCCTACTGTATGGGGGCCAAACTCAATGGCTGCAGGGCCTTTGAATACTTCCAGCGCCGCCATGCGATTAACATTTGGAATGTAATACGCTGCTGGCGCAGAATAAGGAGCAGGCGCAATTAAAATTCCGTCTTCCATTAAGGTTATTTTTTGACTGCGCTCAGAAGTGGCACCGCGAATACCAATATTGGGGCGTAACCCGTAGCCGTCTTCTTGACGAACATAAACACCCGGCACATGCCCTAACACTTGATTAATGTCGGTAACATCAAATTCCGCCAATGATTCACTGTCAATCAGAGAGGCAGACCCAGATAAAGTACGAATGTTCTCTGCGCCACCAGTAACCAGCACTTCCTCGGTCACTGGCGACGAACGCTCTAGGGCAGGCTGTGCAACAACTGGGGCAACACACCCGGCCATCATCACAGCCAATAAACACTGTCGTTTTTGCATCATTACTGCCTTAATCATTATCTGCCTGAGAGCGATCGGGTAGATCAACGTTCACAATGGTAATAAAATCTGATCGTAATACATCGGTTATTCGTTTTAAGTAGCCATGTAGTCTGCACACAGAAGGCGTACCCATGCCATCTGGGTTAGCTGCGCCATTGGCACATTCAGAAGAATCATTGGCAGCCAGCATCGCGGCAATTTGCGCTGATGCAGCTTCATCTATAGATTCAGCAAATACAATGGCATCATCAACTAAGCGGGTAATATTACTGGCAACTTCAGGAAACCCTTCTGCCACAATAATGTCGTCAAACCCTAAACCACCGTTACCGGTATATAAAATTTTAAAAGCCTTAAGGTTATCCACAACATTTTGTATGGAGGCGTTAGACCTTGCAGATTCTAGCGCCTCTGGACATACCAAGGCACTGCAGTCAGTATTTAGCCCCGTTGGCACCCCCAACTTAAGGTCTTTGGTTTCTTTTTCGATATAAAATAACGCATCAGAAAGCGCCGTAATATTGGACTCTACCAAGCGATAACCGGGACTTAGAAAACGGAACCGATAATTATTTTGACTGGGTAACCAAGCGGTCAATAAATCTTGAGTTGCCAGTGCAACATCCTGCGCAACCAACGCCGCGTACATACAGCGCTGTTGCCTGCGCTCTTGCGCACTTAGGTCATTCCAAGTTTGAGTTTCAGTAATTTGTATGGGGCAAGTGTGCTCTACGCTATCTTCAAACAATAAATACTCTAAGGCGTCTAACCCTTTGGAGTTATTTGAACGTAACGATAGGTCAAAGCCTTCCGTTTGAGCCAACACCACACTTTGGTCTACCGCACAGGTACTGAGCGGCGCAGTAGTGGCATAAGAGTAAATACGATTGCGCAGTGCTTGGCCGTTATCCAAAAGCGGCCCCACCTGCATTACTTCTACCCTTTGCCAGGCGGACATAGCACTGCGCCAACTGGCTTTGGCGGTCTCTCTTGCTTCTGTTTCTGCAGCCAAACCGATAGCATTGCAATAACTGGCAACGCCCTGAGCAGAGCCCGCCAAGGCTTGCGCCTGTGCTGCTGCACGTTGGTATTCGGGGATTAAAACATTGTCGGCAATATTTTCTAGCAGTGACAACCAAGGGTGGTCTATAACCTCTGTGGCAGACCGGCTAGAACCATCATCATTCACACATCCCCACTGGCAAACCACTGCTGCCGCCAACGTGAGCCGCTTGACCCACCACATCACCCACAGAGTAAGCGAATCATTTGCTTTGTGCACACCTAACCTCAAATTACTTGACCACGATCAGTTATATTTAAAATTGCTCTCTACCTGCACCGCCATATAAGCCTGCACAACCATAAACAACTTCGGGGCCACAAGGCCCCGAAGTACATACTTTACTGCGCAAAAGCGCACAGCAACAACTTACCACGCCTCAACGTTCATAGCGTCAAAGTCATAAATGGTTTGCATAATACCCCTAGCTTCTAATAGATCTAAACGATATTGAGCCACGCCACCGGTAAATGCCTTACCTCTTTGCATACCATTTGGCAAAACGGGCGCATCCCCCATCAAGCTTAAAACCCTTTT
>CAYZQH010000107.1:0-10484 GCA_964480055.1 uncultured Cellvibrionaceae bacterium | reverse complement strand
CGGTGACGCTCTGCCGGACTCTTGCCTTGCCAATCGGTATCGGGCGGTTCCGAGTTGGGTTTCTTACCGCGCTTGGCTGGTGTCACTTGCACACGGCGTTTGCTGTTGGGTGCGAAAACTCCATGGAAGCGCGTGAGGTGGTTAAGCTGGAAAGTATTGATAATAGTGATGGTGTTTGTTTGAACATAAGCGGTGCAGATTTATTGGATGGCACACCCGTACTGGATATCAAACCCTATGTGCCTTATGTGGATTCTGTTCCCGAAGCAAGTAATGCCATTGCAGACGCTCCACCCCTGGTATTACCGGTTCGTTTTTCAGCACTGGCCGAATCTCAAATTGTTCAACATGTATTACCAATTTTAGGGATTTGGTCGTACAAGTGCTGCAGCAAGACCCTCGCCCCTCCTACCAGAAAACAGATGCCGAAAGGGTATACACCATGCAGCTGGATAAGTTTGATATTCGCTGGCAATATCACCAGGCGGGTGCCGGAGAAGAAATCGAAGTATTGGAACTTGAATTTCTTTCCTGATGCGCAGTAATACGCTGGAATAAAGGCTTTTCTGCTTATTGGCTTTTAGAAATTACATTCTCCAAACGCTTCCAAGACAATTTTCCAAGTACTGAAATAAAGTTGCAGGCTGTTGTTTCTACTGAACTTGTTATATGTCAAGTATTGGTCAAACCAATTAACCTAAGGTCTCGGAGCTGTAACCCGTTTCACTCCAAACCGTAGGCCCTGCTTATGAAAGTGCGCCACTCAGACATGACGACGCCACCCGATCTTACGCTCAGTAATGGTACAGGTCCCGCCGCCAAAAAACGTCCTGTCTACCAGGACTATATGCCCCCCTGTAACAACGCCTGCCCTGCTGGAGAGAATATCCAGGGCTGGCTGGCACTGGTACACGATGGCCGCTACGAAGAGGCCTGGCAACTGTTGGTAGAAAACAACCCGATGCCCGCCGTGCATGGCAGGGTGTGTTATCACCCCTGTGAATCTTCCTGTAATCGCGAGCAAGTGGATGGTGCCGTCAGTATCCATCAGGTGGAGCGTTTCTTAGGGGATATGGCCATCGAGCAAGGGTGGATGCCCAAATTTACGGCGCGAAAAACCGGCAAGCGTATTTTGATTGTTGGGGCTGGTCCCAGCGGTTTAAGTGCCGCTTATCAACTGGCGCGCATGGGCCATACAGTGGAAATTCGTGAGGCAGGAACTGTTGCCGGAGGCATGATGCATTTTGGTATTCCTGCTTATCGTTTGCCCCGGAAAATTCTCAAAGCGGAAATTTCCCGTATCGAAAAAATGGGTGTAAAAATCACCCTTAACCATAAAGTGGAAGACCTGCAGCAGGAAAAAGAAGACGGCGCCTTTGATGCCGTGTTTGTAGCTGTGGGTGCGCATATTTCCAAAAAGGTAAATATTCCAGCTCGCGAGGCAGGGCGTATTCTGGATGCCGTCTCTTATCTGGCTGATGTCAATCAGGGCAACGAGCCCATGCTCGGCAGAAGAGTGGCTATTTACGGTGGCGGCAATACCGCAATGGATGCGGCGCGTACTGCAAAACGTTTGGGTGCAGAAGAAACGCTAATTATTTATCGTCGCGATATGGAACACATGCCTGCGCATAAATTTGAAGCCGAAGAAGCCATGGAAGAAGGTGTAAAAATAAACTGGCTGCGTACCATCCATGAAGTCGATGAAGATCAGATAAAAGTGGAGCGCATGGAGCTGGATGAAAATGGCCGGCCAAAACCCACGGGAGAATTTGAAACCCTGCAGGCGGATGCGCTGATCCTGGCCCTGGGGCAGAACATCGATTCCCAGTTGATGCAGCACATGCCTGCCATCGATTTTTCCAAAGATGGCACCGTGCAGGTGGATGAAAATATGATGACAGGCCACCCCGGAATTTTCGCCGGTGGTGATATGGTGCCCAGTGAACGTACTGTAACCATTGCTACCGGGCACGGGAAAAAAGCGGCGCGCCATATTCATGCTTTTGTCAGTGGCTCTACAGCTGGCAAGCGAGATAAAACGGAGCCGGTGACTTTGGAGTCTCTAAACATCTGGTACTACGCCATGGCCAGCCAGTCGCAACAGCCGGTGGTGCCAGCAGACGAACGCAATAAAAGTTTTGATGAGGTAATGGGTGGGCTGAGTGAGCAGGAGGTTAAATACGAAACCAGCCGATGTTATTCCTGCGGTAATTGTTTTGAGTGTGATGGCTGTTATGGGGCCTGTCCGGAAAAAGCGATTTTAAAACTGGGCCCGGGTCGTTTTTATCAGATCGACTATTCCCTGTGTACCGGTTGCGGAGCGTGTACCACGCAGTGTCCGACAGCCGCCATTCACATGACAGAAAAAGCGTAGGGGGCAGGCTATGACGGATAATCACAAAGTTGATAATAACAAGGCTGGTAAAGCCCGGGTTGGTAAAAATGAGTTTGGTAAAGATGAGGTCGTTAAAGACAAACAAGTAACACTGGACGGTGGCGAAGCGACGGCTTATGTCGCCTATCGAACCAACGAAGTCTGTTCTATTTATCCTATTACGCCTTCTTCGCCTATGGCAGAGTTTGCTGATCAATGGTCCAGCCAGCATGTGGAGAATATTTGGGGGCAAGTGCCCTTAATTGCAGAACTGCAAAGTGAGGGCGGTGCCGCTGGTACGGTGCACGGTGCGTTACAAACAGGCGCGTTAACAACCACATTTACGGCTTCACAAGGCCTGATGTTAATGATCCCCAATATGTACAAAATCGCAGGGGAATTAACACCAACAGTTTTTCATGTGGCCGCACGTTCGTTGGCGGCGCAGGGCTTATCTATTTTTGGTGACCACCAGGATGTGATGGCAGTAAGGCAGACCGGTTTTGCTCAGCTGGCTTCGGCGTCTGTTCAGGAATGTCATGATATGGCATTGGTGGCACAAGCCATTACGCTTAAAAGCCGAGTACCTGTTGTTCACTTTTTCGATGGTTTCAGAACCTCTCATGAGGTAAGTAAAATTAGCCTGCTTGCGGACGAACATATCCGTGCGATGATTGACGATGAGCTGGTTTATGCCCACCGGGAGAGAGCGCTTAACCCCGATAAACCCAAAATGCGCGGTACTGCGCAAAACCCCGATACCTATTTCCAGAGCCGCGAAACCGTTAATGAGTATTACATCAATAGCATTAAGGTTATCGAAGAAAATTTTAAGAAGCTTGCAGAATTAACCGGGCGTCACTATCAGCTTTTTGAGTATTTCGGAAGCAAAGAGGCAGACCGGGTTATTGTGCTTATGGGCTCGGCAACAGAAACGGTAAAATCCACAGTCGAGAACTTAAACAAAAGTAATCAAAATGTCGGTGTTGTTCGTGTTCGTTTGTATCGACCCTTTAGTACCGAGCATTTATTGAGAGTATTGCCGCGTACTGTAGACAAGATTGCTGTGCTCGACAGAACCAAAGAGCCTGGCGCTAATGGCGAGCCTTTATATAAAGATATCACCACAGAAATGGCGCAGGCCTATGCCCGTGGCAAAAGGGACAAAATGCCACTGATTATTGGCGGTCGTTATGGTTTGTCGAGCAAGGAGTTCACCCCGGCAATGGTCGCCAGGGTTTTCGAAGAGCTTAACGCCAACAAACCCAAGAATGGATTTACCATTGGTATCAACGACGACAGAACCCACACCAGTCTCGATAATATAAAACCGCTGGATATTGAAGGTGAAGACACTATTCGAGCGCTCTTTTATGGGCTGGGTGCCGACGGTACAGTGGGTGCCAATAAAAACAGTATTAAAATTATTGGTGACGAAGACAGGTTCTCGGCCCAGGGTTATTTTGTTTATGACTCTAAAAAAGCCGGAAGTATGACAACCTCTCACTTGCGTTTTGGTCCCGATCATATTGAGTCCCCTTACCTTATTAGTTCTGCATCCTTTGTCGCCTGTCACCAGTACAATTTTATTGACCATGTGGATATGCTCGGCAGGGCAAAAAACGGAGCGACATTTTTACTTAACTCACCCTACAGTAAATCAGAAGTATGGGATAAATTGCCTCGTGATGTTCAAGCTCAGATTTTGGAAAAACAGCTGAATTTTTATGTGATAGACGGCGCAAAAGTTGCGCGCTCTGTGGGTATGGGTAACCGAATTAATACCGTTATGCAAACCTGTTTTTTTGCATTGAGTGGTATCATGCCCAAAGAGGAAGCCATTGCAAAGATTAAATCCGCAGCCGAAAAAAGTTATGCCAGAAAAGGGCAGGAAATTGTTAAACGCAATTTTGCTGCTATTGATCAAGCACTAGCGCACCTGGAAAGGGTTGAATATCCGAAAGAAATCACAAGCAACTATGACCCAGATCCAATGGCTGCCTTCGAAAATGCCCCTGATTTTGTCAAACGAGTGACCAGCCAGATTATTCACGGCCAGGGTGATCTTATTCCTGTAACCCAGTTGCCGGACGATGGCACTTATCCCACAGGGACTACTCAGTGGGAAAAACGAAATATCGCCTCGGATATTCCCATCTGGGAGTCGGATCTTTGTATTCAGTGTGGTAACTGCTCTATTGTGTGCCCTCATGCGGCTATTCGCGCAAAATTTTATCGCCAAGCCGAGTTGGCAGACGCACCGGAGAGTTTTAAATCTGCCCATGTGAGTTCACGAGGCTTCCCGGATTTGCGCTACACACTGCAGGTCTACCCGGAAGACTGTACCGGCTGTGGTTTATGTGTGAAAGCATGCCCGGTAAATGATGCGGAAGATGAGCACCACCATGCGATTAATATGATGCTTAAGCGGGAGTGGTTGGAGCAGGAAAAAGAAAATCTTAATTTCTTTGAGAGCTTACCTTATAACGATCGCGCAGCGGTGGATTTTTCCAATGTACGCGGTGTGCAATATCTGCAACCTCTCTTCGAGTTTTCCGGCGCCTGCTCTGGCTGTGGCGAAACACCATATTTAAAACTAATCAGCCAATTATTTGGTGACCGCACGCTGGTGGCGAATGCTACCGGTTGTTCAAGTATCTATGGTGGCAATTTACCTACAACCCCCTGGACTCAAAACGAGGAAGGTAAAGGCCCCGCGTGGTGTAACTCCTTATTTGAAGACAATGCAGAGTTTGGCTTTGGTTATCGCCTAACGGCGGACCAGCATTTGAACCTGGCGAAAAACAGGTTGATGGAGTTAAGGGATCAGTTGGATGCAGACCTAGTGGATTCAACATTAAATGCAGAACAGGCAATGGAGAGCGATATTCGTAAGCAGAGAGCGCGCGTCGCTCAGTTGCGTTTAGCGCTAGAAGAACTGGAAGACCCTTTAGCTCGTGACTTGTTATCCGTAATCGACCATTTGGTAAGGCGAAGTGTGTGGATTGTTGGTGGCGACGGATGGGCCTACGATATCGGCTATGGTGGGGTTGATCATGTGCTGGCCAGCGGCCGCGATGTGAATGTGCTGGTGATGGATACAGAGGTGTATTCAAATACCGGGGGGCAAGCCTCCAAAGCAACACCCATCGGTGCGGTCGCAAAATTTGCGGCTGGCGGAAAAGTGGTTCCCCAAAAAGACCTGAGTTTGCAGGCCATTGCCTACGGCAATGTGTATGTGGCGAGAATCGCTTTAGGTGCAAACCCGCAGCAGACCTTACAGGCTTTTCGTGAAGCCGAGGCCTATAAAGGGCCTTCATTAATCATTGCATACAGCCATTGCGTTGAGCATGGCATCAGCATGGATGAGGGTTTAAATCAGCAAAAACTGGCGGTGAAATCCGGCTATTGGCCCCTTTACCGTTACAACCCTAATTTACATGATGCTGGCAGAAACCCGTTTATTATGGATTCTTTGCGCCCCTCTATTGAAATGCGCGAATATGCCTACCGGGAAAATCGCTATAAAATCTTGCGCAATCGTAATCCGAAGGAAGCGGAGCGACTCATGAAACTGGCTCAGCAAGTAGTGAACCAGAAGTGGTCGGTGTACGAAGAAATGGCTACGCGGGGAGTGCACGACTTTATTCCCGATACACGCTCCTGATAGTGTTAATCGCTAAAAGTTAAAGGATAAAAAACCAAGGTTACTGCTTGGTTTTTTATCCTTCATAACGTCCGGCTTGCCAGTTCATGCCGATAAAGTTCCGCCATATCATTGTTAAAGCAGGCAAAAATAATTTCCTTTACACATTCAGCCTGGGGCAGAAAATCGCATACCGTGTTCACGGCTACCTTACAGGCATCCTTATGAGGATAACCAAAAACACCGCAGCTGATAGCAGGAAATGCAATAGATTGAATTTGATGCTTTTCCGCCAGCTTCAGAGAGTTATTGTAACTATCGGCTAGTAGCTTCGCTTCGTTGTGCCCTCCACCGTGCCACATGGGGCCAACCGTATGAATAATAAATTTTGCAGGAAGTTTGAACCCTGGCGTTAGGCGAGCATTACCAGTTTCACATCCCCCTGAACTTGCCAGCCGTCAAACACTCGGCATTTTTTAATTTGCGTTACCATTTTTACTTTCTTACCGTCTCTATCAGCACTGGACATTACTACACAGATATCAACTCTGACTCTATTGAGAAACAACGAATTCCTGATGCGTAATTGTATCAACCATTCTTAAATGCTGTTCACCATAAAATATTCCATAGGCCACTCCTCGCTCAAAATCCATCTCGAATCCAGTGGTACTTTCACCATAAAACCAATCACTGCCTGGTGTGAACAACTCACCGGTAGCTATATCAACTATCGTTTTTTGATAGGATTCTCCATAGCTTATGTATAAAACCCCAGCTTGAACATCAAGCTCTAGGTCCACTTGATCAAAATATTGATATTTCACATCGGGCAACGTAGGAAATTTACCGTCAACCTCTAATATGGATCTATCTCCGGACGCGATATCCACCACAAAAATTTGTTCAAGCGAATAATCAAAGACGTAAGCTGTTTTAGTCTGAAAATCCATCTCCAACCCCATAGGGTCAACAAACATGTCGCCGGCCCCAGTACCTACTCCCGAAATAATTGTCCTATCGCCTGAGGTCACATCAATCTCTATTAATACGTCCGCTGTGAGATCAATGCCGTACATCGTTTGAGACTCACTATCAAATACAATATCTACCAGTGCGGGAATATCTGCCCCAGTACCAACAGGGCCATGTAAACTTGACCCTGTTGATAATATAGAGCGATCGCCTGTGGCCAGATCAACACTGAGCACACTGTCGCGACCAGTATCAGCCACAAATAATCGATTGTTTAGCGTATCAACTTCAGCCGACTCATAAATGCTAAATGAAATTCCATCGCCAACATAATCTTGCTCAAATTCGCTACGCCCAGACACCACCCTTCTATTACTACTTTGTAGATCTATTTCAATTAACGTTCCTAAGATTGTAAATATATAGGCTTTTTGATTTACGGTATCTAAAGCAAGGTCAGTTGGGCGCCACAGATAAGGGCCATCACCGATATTTGAGCCAAATAATGTTTTTAAATCTCCACTACCAGGGTTTATTTCTAGAATCATATCTCTGCGTGCATCCACAACGATAAGACGGTTATTGGCTAGGTCACCGGTAATGTCAGTAGGTTCAAAAAGCTCAGGTCCTATGCCCGTCACCCAATCCGCAGCTCCAGTCCCTAGCTCAACGGAAAAAATATGATTGCTACCTGAATCTTCCGTGGTCCCCCATAGAATACTGTTCACGGTATCAATGAATAATCCTGAAATATAATCTGGATTTAACACATTTTCAGGAAATTTTAATATGATCGGCTGCACATTTAGCAAAAGCGGATCAAAAGAGATATAGCCGTCACCATCACTAATTGTTAATGTCTCGTCACTCGGATTAAACGCGATCTGCTTAGGTAAAAAAATCGTTGGAGCATCTTCTCCAAAGTTGACAGCTTCTACCACTCCACTATTAAGAGCATACTTGTAAACAATCGGCTGCGCATTCCTTTCATAGGCCAATAAATACAGAAAGCCTCGTTTCTCATCCAAGGTAATTGACGTTAACTCGTCTGAAACACCAATGCTCTCATCAGTGAAATCTGACAGTAATTCCGCCTCGTAGGTAGCTGTATCCAAGCGCCATAGAGATGTTTGGGTTACCCCATACATTTGGCTAGTGGATTCGTCCAGCACAAAATCCTGAAACTGTCGGGATATATCAAATCGCTGAACATTTCTGTTTTCTAGATTTATTGCAATTGGCCCAGCCCCATCAGAGACCACAACCTGATTGGTATCAGAATCAAAAGCAATGCCTCCATCCGTTAGCAAATTGACATAACTGTTTCTTTGGATGTACCTAACTTCGCTCGCGATATTGCCCTTTGAATCCTCAAGTAGAAATTGAAATGCGGACTCTCCTGCGCCCAAATTAACTTCTGCCGACCACCGACCTGTTTCTAAGTCAATTTCAATTGGGGCACCATTCACGCTAAAATTAGCTACATCGTTCTGTGCCAGGGGCGAACTTTGCACTCCTCTAACATACCCGGAAAACGTTAAATAATTTTCATACTCAAATGTCTTAATAGGAGTGGTATTTTGCCCAGGTACAACAATATCGATCCTTAGCGCGCTCTTTGAAACCGGCGTTAATTGAAAAGTTTTCTCCCATACATTGTCTTCTTTTGTCTTGGCCCTTAAAGAAATATCGAAAACACCATCCCCATTGGCGTCATCTTGATCACTGTTGAGAGGCTCTTTAAATTGCAGCACTTGAGTCTCGGGGTCTACTTCGAATAAATCGGCGTCCCCAACGCCGCTGATGGCTATTGGTAAGCTTCCTTCCATGCTGGAGTTCGCAATCATTCTATACCCAGTAGACTTTTCACTAATCATTGCAATCGGTGAGATTGTCGGCGTGTTTATACCCTCAAGCTCATCTTCAACGACGATGGTAATCGTCTCAGAGCCCTCATAACTGCTACCGTCAAATATCTCAATTTCTAACTGATACTCGTTATTTTCATCGACATCTTTTGGGTCTTCATAATCGGGTATTTGTGCAAAAGCGAGCTGACCATCTTCAGTTTTTATAAAGTTAAAACTATCTTCTTCATCGCCAACTTTCCAGGAAGGGCTATCATCCCCTCCCAACACTTCAATCACACCGACTTCGCTTTGATCTTCAGGCACAACATACTCACTACTACTGGAAAGATAGGGTGACTCGTCTACATTCACCACCACCACACGCGTCATAGCGCTATCACTCTGCCCCTCTGAAGTTGTGACTGAAAGTGTCAGCAGGTACACGTTGTCCTCATCTTGATCTCCCGGCAGCTCATAATTCGGTGCCGAAATAAATGACGCCTCTCCGGTATTCGAATTTATCTGAAAGCTTCCGTAGTCGCCTTGCTCAATAATGCCATAGGTGATTGAGCCACTGAAGGTTCCACTTAATGCGGGGCTCAACGTAAATGACGATCTATTTTCTTCAATATTGATTGTTTGAGCCACACTAAAATCAAAAGGGTTCGCTTCAACCTGCACGGTCCCAGAGCTAGAAGAACCCGAAGGCTTTGCTGGCTTGTCGTCACTACTACTACAAGACAGCAAAGCAATGCATAGCACATTAGCTAGAATTCCTTTGCTTAAAATCGATACATAGCTTTTCCAATCATTCATTGTAATCGTCCTTAGCTCACCCAATGGCTTTCCTCTATATATAAAGATAATTTTTAAAAATTTCGTTCTGTTTAGCCAATATTCTAGATAAAATCTAAAAATCTTTTATAGATAGATAGTTGTATCCGCAAAACTTATCGGCCCGCAATAATTAAAAATCACCTGGTTTTTAACTTCGCTTCATGGATGACCATCAGTAAACACCCTATACATAAGCTATTAATCGGTGATCAGATGATAGTCATCAATAAATTGGAATTTTTCTTAGTAGTCTATTTCGAATAAATGGCCATCGGGACATTTAAAATACCCTGCCACACCATAGGGCGTTTGCGTGGTAGGCTTCACTAATTGCCCACCAACGGCCACGGCTTTATCTAATAGAGCGGGCACTTCCTCGGCGCTTTTGGCCAAATAAATTAACGCCACCGCAGAAAACCCAGAACGCGCAGGCTCACTGAGTGAATCTTTCGCCAAGTCTTGTTGATTGATCAGCGCCAAGGCCATGCCTCCCAGGTCGTATTTTACAAACCCTTCATGGCTGTCAGGGTATAGGAAGTATAAACGACCTTTTTGCCCTTCTAGAGAGGCATCATACCCGAAATCCCCTCACTTATTTACCATCCAAGGCTCTATTTTCTAGCCCAAATCGCTCTAATAAGGTTCAGCTTAAGGGTAAACTCTCTGGCTGATGGTTCGCTGGATGTAAGCTGCTCCACCGACCGCTGTGTAAATGGGCAGTGTATGAGAAGAAGCCTGAAACACCAGTCAAACAGGCGAGATTGAGAAGGGTCGAACAGGTTGGGAACCAGCGGTGGTG
>CAYZQH010000106.1:2603-10559 GCA_964480055.1 uncultured Cellvibrionaceae bacterium | reverse complement strand
GAGGAAGTGAATGCCTCAGTGGCGTCAGTGGTTTCTCGCCTTGAGGAGGAGTTTAGCGCAACACTAAGGTAATCTTATGACCGACTCTTTGACCAAGGCCGATTTGGCTGAGCGCCTCTATGAGGAGCTGGGCTTTAATAAGCGCGAGGCGAAAGAGCTTGTTGAGGGGTTCTTTGACGAGATTCGTTCTTCACTGGAGTCTAACGAGTCTGTGAAGCTGTCTGGCTTTGGCAATTTTGAATTGCGAGACAAGAAGCAACGCCCAGGAAGAAACCCCAAAACGGGTGAAGAAATCCCAATTACTGCAAGGCGTGTGGTGACATTTCGCCCCGGACAAAAACTGAGAGCACGAGTAGAGGCGTATGCTGGAACCGACTCACAATAACGACTTGCCTGAAATCCCTGCAAAGCGCTATTTTACAATCGGTGAAGTCAGTGAGCTATGCTCCGTTAAGCCCCATGTTTTGCGGTATTGGGAGCAAGAATTCCCGCAACTTAAACCCGTCAAACGTCGTGGAAACCGTAGGTACTATCAGCGCCAAGATGTGCTCGTTATTCGTCAAATTCGAAGCTTACTTTACGAGCAAGGGTTCACCATTGGCGGCGCCCGTATTCAACTTCAGGCAGAAATAGAAGCGCCTGAACCCAAGGCCAGTGTCTCAACGCAAGAGCTTATTCGCGAGCTCAGAGAATTGTTGGATTTTTTGAACCGATAATTGGCCTTATTACATCAGGCCAACTGTGCTTTATTCGCTAGGCCTTCTTCTCTTGTCAGTGTAAACTCCCCTGCAACAAGGTTTGGCAGGACTTAGTTCTACGCATGCAGCCCGCGTTTCGTTTAAAAAATGTTCTCACCGCTGAGATGCACTTGCTATCTCAATCTTCCTCTGTGATTGGTAGAAACCAGCACTGCGAAATACGTATCGACTCTGATGCGCTCTCACGAAACCATGCCAGCTTACATGTAACCGAGCATGGCGTGGTAATAGAAGACCTAAATAGTACCAACGGTACCTACGTTAACAACATACGCATCGATAGCCCAGTTTTGTTATCTGATGGGGATGTGGTCACCATTGGCAATCATCGAATGGTTTTGATAGAGCCAGCGCTAAGTCCATCGCCGCCCAAGGAACCCAAGCAAGGCTTGGCTGAAGAGCTAGCCATGTACGAATTTGACGATAGAACGTCCAACCGCACAATGATTAAGTCTTCGTTTGCCCACTCTTTGGGTTTGCCTGCCGAGAACATTTTGGCAAAGCCGGAAGTTGAAGAGCCTGAGTCACTAGAAGCAATGATTGTGCGGGCGCTCAGCAGTAAAACTTTAGATCATGAACGCGTACCAGCCGTACTGATTTTAAAAAACTCACGTAAACGCGGAATGATGATCGAACTGAAATTGCCGCATGGAAGTAACCAAGAGTGGGCAGTTGGTCGCAGTCAGTTATCTGACGTGGTACTCGATGACCCAACAGTGTCAAATTTACATGCGATTATTGCGTATAACGCAAATACATGGTCAATTTGCGATAATGATTCGACCAATGGCATTAAGCTTAATGGGGAGCTTATTGGCGGAAACGCCACGTGTCATCATGGTGATGTTATTACCGTGGGCGGGATTGAGCTCATATTTTACATTTTACGAATATCCTAGAAACCTCAGAATTTAGCTTTGCCACCAAATTTATCCGGCTTATTAATAAGCCGGAAGCCGGTAGGATATATTCCAGAAGGTTCATTTAACCAGAGGAATATATAACCAACATTGGAATGAACATTACTTCAGCTTTTAGGCGCCCTAAAATTTTGAAACAAAAAACCGCGCGCTTTGGTCGTTGGCGATTTTAGCGCACGAGGCCCCTGGTTTGAATGCGGTTTTTATATGAGGCCACTTTTAACCTCTTGTTTGATCATGTCGTTAAATAATGCCACCCAATAGGAGTCAAATTGCGAACCTGAAACGGCGTTTATCTCGGAAATTGCACGAATACTAGACCTTCGCTGGGCGCGGTCAGCGCGCCCTCTGATCATTGAGAAAAATGCGTCAAGGATGGCTAAAATTTTTGCCCCAGGGTGAATATCGTCTCCACTCAACTTACTGGGGTATCCAGCGCCATCTATGCGCTCGTGATGCTGTAACACAATTTGCGCTGCTTCGGCCCAGCCTTCCATGCGATTCAGTAGCTCGTAACCCCATACTGTGTGACGTTTTACTTCATCATATTCTTGGGCAGAGAGCTTTTCTGTTTTAGATATTATGGCGCTTGGCAAAAAGGTCATGCCTATATCATGCATATAGGTTGCTGCGGCCAGTTGTTGGTAGTCAACTGCGTCGCTGCCGAGTGTGTTCAACTTTTGAGCCCAATCAAATAGCTGTATGGAGCGATCCACCCAATAGGGGTTTTTACAATCCATTTGAAAAGACATCTCCTGGAAAAATGCTAAATCTGCATAGATACGTTGGTTGGCTGGAATACTTAACGGGTTTTGAAACTCACGGCTCTCAATAGTCGGGTGTTCCGTGTTATGACTGTTTGTGTTGGGTTCTTTTTCAACCCCTGCTGCTAAATAGCTAAGCAGCGACTGGGCTAAGCCCTCTACAGAGCCTTTGTCAGCGGCGGCAATTGCCATAAATTTTCTTTCAATGGTGGTTTCATTCAAGTTGGCAAAGTTTTGACCTTTCAGTTCGCGTAAATGCAAGTCGCGCAGACGGTCCATGCCTAACTGAATGCATTCACAAATGGCGTCAGAGGCCTCGTATTTATGGGAGCGTAGCGACTCGGCAATTTCTTCTAGCGCATGTGTATAATCTACCAGTGCGCTGAGTTGGAACATGGCCGCATGACCTTTGATGGTATGGATGGCACGAAATATTTTGTTAAGGTCTTCGTTGTCGTCACTATGGTGCAGCAGGGCCAAAGTGGATTCGACTTCATCGTATAATTCAGTGAATGAGTCGAGAATGTCGCCAATGGTATCGTTGTCCAGTTCGTACATTTGGCAGCCTCTTAGCTAGTATTTACACAACCGCTATGTCTAGTGCCCGTCCACAAGCGCACGTTTCAAGATAGCCACTGGTTAGGCAGTCACTATTGGCGTAGCGCTTGTGAAATGGTTTGTTGAATAAGGTGTTTATCTAAAGGTTTGGTAATATGGCCGTTTGCTCCTGCTGCCAGGCAGAGGTCGCGTGTTTCACGGCCGGTATTACCTGTGACGATATAGATTGGAACGTGCTGCCCCAAATTCCGGATGGCGAGGGTAGCATCAACGCCTCCGAGTATGGGCATTTCCATATCCATTAATATTAGGTTGTAGTCTTGTGAAGAGGCTTTGTCGATAGCTTCTTGGCCATTAGTGGCTGTGTGAACAATTGCTTTGTCATCGGTCTTATTGACATAACGGCATAGAATCATCAAATTGATTTCGTTATCTTCTACTACCAGTACTTTTGGTATTTTATATTCTTTGCGATTGTTAATGGCGTTTTCAAGTGCGGCGAATAGCTTCTGGCGATCAATGGGTTTTTCTAAGATTTCTTTGAAATTTAGCGCCTTATAATCGTCGATTTGGTGTTTCATTACGTTCGCGGTAAAGGCGATTATTGGCGTGGTAACGCCGTTGTCTTTGATTTTTTTCGAAGCCTCTTTGCCGCCCATGACGGGCATTTGCATATCCATCAATATTAGGTCAAAAGTTTGATTTAGAGTGGCTTTGACGGCAAGCTCTCCGTTATCAACAATGTCAATGTCCAGCCCGGTTAATTTAACGAGCCGCTCAATTAGTTTTTGGTTGTCTTCGTTGTCTTCGGCAAGTAATACGGTGCCGTGTAAAGCCGGGATGCCATTGGAGCTTTTTGCGTCTTGGACTTCCATCATAATCTTTTGATATTGGTCGGCGTTGGACACTTGATTTTGGGCGTCTTTAACGAATGGAATTTGCAGGGTGAAAGTACTACCAACACCTTTGACACTGTCCACATAGAGCTTGCCACCGAGCAATTGGGCAAGGTTTTTAGAAATGTATAGGCCAAGTCCAGTACCTCCGAAGAGCCTGGTAGTGGAGGAGTCTGCTTGGTCAAATGCAGAAAAAATTCGATTTTGTTCTTGTTCAGAAATGCCAATGCCCGTATCGGACACGCGAAACTCTATACGGTTCCCGTCGGTATTTACGCTCAAGCTGATACTGCCTTGCTCAGTAAACTTGATAGCATTGTTGCCTAAGTTAAATAATATTTGTTTCAGTCGAGTGGGGTCAATAACCAGTGTTTTGGGGATAGGGTAGTGCACATCAAACGAGTAATCTATATTTTTGTGTTTGCTTTTTATTTTTAAATAACAGTCGATGTCGTAAAGAATGTCAAAGTAATTAAAATTAATGCGTTCTACTTCAATTTTGCTGGCTTCAATTTTTGAAATATCGAGGATGTCGTTGATCATAGACAAAAGATGTTTGGAGCTACGCAATATATAGCCGACAAAGTCTTCGCGTTCTGCTTGGGTGATTACATCCTCTTGTAGGGCTTCGGCATAGCCCATTATTGCCGTGAGCGGCGTACGGATCTCGTGGCTCATGTTGGCTAAAAACCGGCTTTTTGCTTCCTCTGAGGATTCTGCTTTTTGACGTGCTTGGTCGGCCTCTTCTTTTGCCTTGGTAAGCTCTTTAAACAAGGTTGCATTTCTTATTGCGGTTCCCACCTGAACAAGAAAGTCTTGAATGCGATCTATATCATTTTGCTCTAGGTAAAAATTGTTTTCATAGTTTATAAAGCAAGCACCAGCTACGATTTTGTCCTTGACGTATACAGGGAAGTACGCCAAAGACACGCTGGGTTTTACAGAAAATAATTGCCTATCAATGTATGCGGCGGTTTGTACCAGTTCGTTGGTAATTTCTGGAATGTATGACACCTTTTTTTTAAGCAGTGAGCGAACAAAAATACTGTTTTTATCACGCTCCATGTCAAACTCTAATCTTCTAAATTGAGCGTGTTCATCTAGCGTAATACTAGAGCCATAGATGCCGGCAACCTCTATTAGCGCTAATTCTTCGTCAAACCGAACAATGTATAATGCTTCAAAGGGATATATGCGCTCAATGGTTTGCATAATTTTTTCTAGAAGAATGTTAACTTCTAGGTGAGAATTTACGGCCGCCGCCAGGTTGTTGAGGCTAGAAAGGTCCTCCTTTTGCGCCTTTAGATCATTGCGTGCCAGTCTAAGTCGGCTGTTAATACTGTTGACTCGTAACCCCAGTGCTGTCAAAAAGTACGCCATGCTTATGGCGCCCAAAACATTGGTTATCAAAGGAGTGTTTGGACGAAACTCGAAGCCTAGAAATGCGCTACCAACGACAGCGCCCACAATAAAGAACAACACGCCCTTAACGCAAAATTGTGTGCCACCGGCTGCCATATTAATGACATTGGCAGCACCTAAGTAAATGATGCCAAGAAACGGCGGAAGCCCCCAAAGCCCTACCAAAACGCCTGCTAACAATGAATCAATGCCCAATGCGATGCGGCTGTTTTCACGAAGGGTGGGGTTTAACAGCATGAATGCAGGGTAAATAAATGCATACAATCCTCCAAAGGCGACTAGAGCCACGCTTTGCCCCCAAAATAGCGAGCAATGGAGAGCAAACGTCAACAGGCAAACGCCTTGCCGTACCAAGAAGTCAAAGAGGGATTTTTGGGGAATCTGGGTGGTATCAAAAACCAGACCCATGGTTTGTCCTTTCTTAGGTGTTATGCATTTTGAAAGTATAGCAAAGCTACTTTGCCTAGCTCGCATAGCGGGGTAGAGCCAATAGCCGTATGCCGCTTTTTAAAGGCGCGGGTGATACGCTCGACTCTGTTGAAAGGCGCAATAGGGTATTATTAGATGTTTGTCCCGCGCTTTTGTAGATTATTGTGCCAAGTTCATCGGTATTATTGGACGCTTTTTAATTGGCTATATTTTCTGGGCCGGAACAGAGGGCACCTGTCACTTCTGCATCCTTGATGTTCAGTGGCGAATTTTATGTTTGGTTCGCGTACGCAACCTGTACGAGGCATCGGAAGTATTCCTGCCTGGAAAAAGTTTTTAGTTTGAGTGGCGAGACGTTAAAAGTTGCCCATTGATCAATATAAAAGGCGCGGGCTGTTAAGCCAGCGCCTCTAGTTTCGTCGGGCTTGAGATCTAGATCTAGGGGCAGGCGCTGCCCTTATTGCCACCATTACTTGAAGGAATCTCACCATTTAACTGGCGCAATATGTTGCTGTTACGCGCTTTAATAAAAGGAATTAAGCCGCGCGCGGGGCCAAAGAATCCACCACCGCGGCCGCCTCGGTTACTGCTATTGGCTGGCATATCGTTTTGTAAGGAGAAACGCCATTCATCATAGCTAAAGTAAAATGTTGGATCAGCTTTTACAAAAGGGTCGATAAGATCAGCTAGGCGCAAGATTTCAGCCTCGACCACATCGGGTCGATAAGGGCCGTCGAGTAATTCGCGCAGATGATTTTTGTACGCTTCGACTAATTCTGGGCGCTCGAACAGTGCATCCACCAACGGGCGATCACCTCTATCATTAACGATGTTGTCAATCACATGTTCGGTGTCGTCACAGCTGCCGCCACCACCGAAGAAGCCTCCGCCACGGGTAAAGGCGCCATAACCCAGGTTGAAATCCCAGGGCAATAAAGTGAAGCCACCAGCGGAAATATGATGGTACAAATAATAGTTGTTTGCGGTAAAGCCGATATAGCTATCCATATTAGATGTAAGTACAAGCGCAGCAAAATAGCGCATCATCAAATCGGTATCGACTTTCGATAATCGGTCTGGCCCATTATTAATGGTGTTAAGAAACTCAATTAGGTCAACGCCCTCTTCTGGCGTGCCGATGGTGTCTTCATTAGTTTTTAAGCGAATGCCGTTGCTGTATGAACTGGGTTCGTCGCCTTTCCAATCAAGATTTTGCCGCACTTCGACTTTGTATAAGTCGCCTTTTACGTCAGCCTCTTTATCGGCGGGGAAATACTTTTCAACAAACTCACCGTCAATTGGTTCAACCATTTGATAGACGCCCAAGTGCTCACCGCCAACATACAGGTCGACGAAGCTTGTTTCTGGTGAAGGCACACCAGCATCTTTAAACAGTTGATAGGCTACAACGTCACGCATTAATGATGGGTCGGCGAAACCCGCATTAAATACTAGCTTTTTCATGCCCATAAATTTTTGTTCATTATAATGGTTGAAATCGACTTTAAAGCCAAAACGTTTAGCCGAGCGATCGGTATCGGGAATTTGATCAACCATCGACAGTGATGATTGGCCTTTTGCACGAATACCCACGTTGTAAATTTTTGCCCCGTTAAGTTCGAAATCGGCGCGCCAGTATTCTTCGTCAGTGGCGTTTGCAAGTAGGCCATCCCAGTTTTCTTGGGTCATACTTACTTTTACAGTCATGACTTGCTCTTTAGTAAATAGTAAGTAAGGCACATTTGGGGCGAGAGGGGTTGGGTACAGCGTTTCTAAATTACCGTTTAAGCGGCCAAAGCTGCGCCCTTGTTTGTTTTGACCACCGAGCCAGCTGAGCGTGTCGATCACTTGGCCATTAGATAACAGGCTAACAGAGTCTTCTTTGCCCAAACCAAAGGGTAAGTAGGGCACGCCCGCAGCTGGGGCATCTGAGTTTGCGCGTATTACATAATATTCGCCAGGCGCTAGTTGTACATCGGGTAGCGCAGCGGGCTCTTCGTTACTGTCCTGCATTTGAAAATTGCTAAGATTTAACGTTTGGTTAGACCCGTTGTATAGCTCGATCCAATCGTCGCCATCCAGATAGTCGGCAAGCTCTGATTTAGAAATCGCTTCGCTGATTGTCAGTGCTGAGCTGATAGGATTGCTATTGCCACTTGAAGATGAGGCGCTACTACTAGAGGATGAGCTGCTTGAAGAGCTGCTACTA
>CAYZQH010000106.1:0-2503 GCA_964480055.1 uncultured Cellvibrionaceae bacterium | reverse complement strand
GAACTAGTAGAAGAGCTGCTGCTAGAAGATGAACTAGTAGAAGAGCTACTGCTAGTGGTATCGCTGTCAGACCCATTGCCGTCAGAAGGTTCGCCGCCGCAGGCGCTCAATACGGCTGCTAAGCCAGCACAGGCCAGCCATGTTAGTAAGGTTTTCACTGTTGCCCCTGATTATTAAGTTTTTATTGCAGTTTTGTTGCATCTGTAGAATACCGACAAGTATCGCCAGTGTCGAAAAAAATGCCGTGATGGGTGTACAGTTGATACGAAGTGACAGAGCGTAGATGAGCCAAGTGTTAAAAGCGTCACAAAAACGGGAAAAGGCGCTAGGCTCCAGCTAGGTGCAGCTAAGCGGTGGTATATGACCGTTGAAAGAAAGTAAGTAATAGATTTAAGCTAGACCGAATCAGACCAAACAACGACTTCCTCCTGTACTTAGCTTAGCGATGAAAACTGTATGGTACTTGCCATTCCCATCGAATGTGATTTAGACGCCTCGCTTGCTGTATAGAAATTCTCGATTGTGTGTTGCTGGTGGCTCACACAATCGAGTTTTCGATAGGGCTCCCCCTGATATTGCCAAGCTTTTTATGCCCCAGCAAAGTTGAGGGCTTCAGATTTGACGGGCTAACTACCTTGTTAACCCACGGGTTGTTTTGATACTAATCCCAGCCAAAAAAGTGCATTAGCTTAACCACAGTTAGGAGTGCTGCGGCCTCTAAGCATACTTAGACACTGGTTAGAGCCATGGACTACCCCTTAGAGCCCCAGAGCTTATCCGCCCTGAGACTGGCTGATCCCATCTCCCACAGGAATCTTACTCAGCGTTGACAAAATTACGCCATCGATACCAAATTGATAGATGCCGTCCTTCGCGGTTACGATCAGTGAATCTTTAGCAGCAATTGCATCAAAACACTGAACGTCAAAAAACCGAATTTTCTCTTTGATGGCAACGGCCTTTGTGCCTTCTGAATCATCTACGCTAACGTCCAGTAGTGACAACCCGTGCTGTTCTTGGCATACCGCTAAGTAGGAGTCTGTTTTGGCCAAGCCAAAGGGAAAGTCCATATTAAAGGTACCCAATAATTTGGGCCGTAATGGGTCGGTAAAATCTACAACTTCCAACCGGTTTACATCCCCACCACACCCTGGGCGATTCCTTAGGGTGACATAGCCAATACCACTGGATACCACAACTGGGTCACATCCTCTAACATGGGGGTAGGCATTGACTTTTACGGGGTAAAACGGGTCATCGATATTCAGTATGTCTACTCCTGCGCGGCCACCCACATACAAGTAATCATCATAGATAAACAGTGTTTCAGCGGCGGGGAGCACAACTTCACGCGCTAAAACAGTTTCGTCAGAAGAAGAAATATCATAAACGTGCAATCGACCTCTGTTTAAAATATATAGTACGTCTTTAAACGTTAACATTGCCGCCGTAGAGCCTGCTTGAGATGTGCCTGAAGAATCACCTCCGCCAGAATTTGTAGGAGTACTAGAGCCTGCAGATTCGCCGCCACAACCAGACAGTACTGTCGTTAATATACAAGCAGATAAAGTGATTGCATTCATCAACGTACGATTCATATTACATTCCTCCTTGGCTGGTAAGTTTGATAACCCCAATGACAATTTCTTCGCGTTCATCAACGCCGTATGCGCTTGCGTAATATGATGAAGGAAATGCCTTCTCCAAACGATGCAGCGTTTTAATATCGGACATATCCGAGATATCAAATGCCACCAAATCAATATAACTATCGGCATATAGCACATTATTTTTTATCGAAACATCTGTTACGCCTAATATGGGTAAAAAGGCTAGTGCAATAGGTTTTTTAGGGTCTGTATTGTCAAATATATGAACGCCCTTCATAGGTTCATTGACCAGCAAATAGTTACCGTATAGAACAATTTTACCGTTCTCTTGAATGGACATTGGTATTTGAGCTGTAATTGGTGAACGCAGATCTTTTAGTGACAGCGTTATAGGTTCATAACGCGGGGGTGGAGCGTAACCTGCATCATCCGCTAGACATCCTGTCAAAATACATGCAACACCCATTACTATGACATAGGGCAACATATGCAACCTAAAGTAAGGCTTTGTTAACCTAGGGTAAAAAGTCTTTAGAAAAAAGCTTCCAATTTTTTTCATTGATTTATCCTTAATTATTGTATTAAGCATTGGATCTGACAAAATGATTTCAACGCAAAGGCGAACGACAGCCTTCCGCTGTATAAAAGGTCATTTCAGTCAAATCTAGTGTGTTTTAAATAATACGCTGGCGTGCCTACGAATATAAATACGTAAAAATACGTAATTTAATCGATATTAAAGATTGCACGAACTAAAAAAGTACTGTTTAAGATAATCTAAGGGCTTTGAAGTCTAGCTTAACCAAAGGAGTAATGATTGTTAGCTATAACATTCAATAATTTGAAATTGCGCTTTAGGTTAATCAACTAAAGAGTAAATCACAATTTTTGAG
>CAYZQH010000105.1:0-10839 GCA_964480055.1 uncultured Cellvibrionaceae bacterium | reverse complement strand
TACACAAGCTCCCACACGCTTTGCTTGATCTCTTTGTTAAACTGCTCCAGACTGCTTTAGAGTCTTGGATGTCACCGTGTTGGTGAGGCGCGCATTGTACGGATTTTTTAAAACTTGGCAATCATTTTCTTCAAAATATTTTGCCTTTTCCCTATCTCTGCACTCCGCTTGAATTACCCCTCAAGCAACGGCCGCGCATTATGCGCTTTAAAATCCGTTTTGCAAGCATTTTTCTTTTAAAATCAATGCTTTTCACAACCAACTTGAGCTGCGCTGTGTGTTGGTGAGGCGCGCATTGTACGCACTTTTTTAAACTGCACAACCGCTTTTTTAAAGTTTTGCTAAATCCTTAAATCAAGTGAACGCGCGAACCCCAGCAACGCCCTGACCACCCAGTTTGCGTACCGTTAAAACATCCGCCTTGAACATCCCTCCCAAAGCATAAACTGGACACTTTGCCTGTCTTACAGCTCGCTCAAACTCTACCCAGCCCATAGGCTTTGCATCTGGGTGCGTAGGGGTTTGCAATACTGGTGATAACAAAGCGTAGTCAAGATTTAGAGAATTAACAGCCAGAATATCGGATTGACTATGGCACGCAGCCCCCAGCATGTGGAACCGAGCCAAGTCACTGGGCCTAACGGACGGTAGCTCGCTGCTTTTGATATGCCAACCAACGCCATATTCCTGTGCGATTTGTGGGTCTGACACAACAACTTGCACCAACCTTTGGGCACAGCTTTCGATGGCCGATTGCACCACGCGCCGGTCAAAATTTTCAACGCCACGCAGGTATATCAACAGCGCGCCATTATTTATACACGCCCCCAAGGCTTTAAGGTAACGCTCTCCATTGGAGGCAGAGGGGGTAATCGCAAACAGGTGCGGAAGAGTCACCGCATTAATAATGGGCTTGTTGGCCTCAGGGAAGGCAAAGTCATTGAGTTTGTGCGGGGCCACCCAAACCACCGGCTGCCCTTCTTTGCCCGTCGCCGCTCCATCAAACCGAGTGACTCGCCAAACATCCAGCAATACAGTTTTATCGGCGTATTGATGCTGAATTTGAATCTCAGGGGTACATTGGCGCACATGAATACCCAGCTCTTCAAACAGCTCCCTTTTTAACGCTGCACGCACACCCTCGCCAGCCTCAACCTTACCACCAGGAAACTCCCAGAGCCCGCCCTGATGCTGAGTAGCATGACGCTTAGCAATTAATATTTCACCCAGGGCGTTCACGATCACCCCAACCGCGACATGCACTACCTTGGAGCTACGTTCGATATTCTGCGTTAATGGTGATGTAGTCATGAGAAAGGTCAGAGGTCCAGACTGTTTCTTCGCAGCTTCCGCGATTAAGGTTCACCGTTAAGGCAAAACTCTCTTGTGCCACCACCTTGGAACCGGCAGCCTCGGTGTAGCTGGAAGCACGCTGGCCTCGCTCTACAATTTGTACATCGTCGAGCCACACATCAACTGCATGTGGGTCCAGCTTGAGAATACCGCTATAACCTATCGCGCAAACAATGCGCCCCCAGTTTGCATCCGACGCATACAGCGCTGTTTTGACAAGTGGCGAATGCGCAATAGCGTAAGCCACCTGCAAACTCTCTTCAGAGTTAGCCCCACCACCAACGTGTATTGCAACAAACTTAGACGCACCTTCAGCATCTTTAATGATCCCGCGTGCCAGCGACTGCATAACGTCAGTTAAAGCGCTTTCCAACTTACGGTAAAGCTCACCACCAGACTCCGACAACATGGGTAGCCCAGCCTGGCCCGTTGCAATCAAAATACAAGCGTCATTGGTGGAAGTATCACCATCGACGGTAATGCGATTAAACGAGCGGTTCACTGAAGCACTCAGCAAATCATCCAAAACCGATTGGGCCACAACCGCATCTGTCGCCACATAAGCCAACATGGTCGCCATATTAGGGCGGATCATTCCCGCGCCCTTGGCAACCCCAGTCAAGGTGATGGTTTCACCATCATACTCAAACTGAATACTTGCTTCTTTTGGGCGGGTGTCGGTTGTCATTATGGCGTGGGCTGCATCTTGCCAATGATCATGAGACAACGACTCAAAGGCAGCAGGTAAAGCGCTCAACAGCTTTTCCATTGGTAAGTATTCGCCAATAACCCCAGTGGAGAAGGGTAAAACGTGGGTAACGTCAACGCCCGACGCCTTCGCTACTTGCTTGCACAAACTTAAGGCATCTTGGAGGCCACGCTCCCCTGTGCACGCATTAGCGTTTCCAGAGTTTACAATTAAGTATTGGGTACTTCCCCCGGCAATATGTTTTTTGGCCAAAATGACCGGCGCCGCACAAAATGCATTTTGAGTAAACACGCCGGACACAGTAGCGCCTTCGCTAACTTCTATGAGCAGTAAATCGTCTTTGTCGTTATTTTTTATCCTGGCATTTGCCGTACCTAAACGCACACCATCGACCGCATGCAGTGTAGGACGAATATTTTCACCAACCGCCATAAATCACCTACGCTATTCTTCCGTGACACGCTTTATACTTTTTACCCGAACCACAAGGGCATGGCTCATTGCGCCCGACTTTGGGGGGGCGACGAATGGGCTCTGGGCCTTTTGGCGCTTCAGCCTCCGGTGGTTGGCCACCACCTAACACTGAAAAGTCCTCGTGTTGTGCTTGCTGCCTTCTTCGCTGTTCTTGTTCTTCTTGTATGCGCTGCTGCTCCATTGCATCCATTTGCTCTTGGGTAATGGGCTCTACGCGAAACAATACTCTAGTCACTTCATGCTTGAGGTTATTGAGTAAATCTTGAAACAACTCAAAGGATTCACGTTTGTATTCTTGCTTAGGGTTTTTTTGCGCATACGCCCTTAGCCCTATTCCTTGTCGCAAGTGATCCATATTTTGCAGGTGTTCCTTCCAAAGCGTATCTAAAACGTGCAGCATGACTTGCTTTTCAAGCATACGCATAGGCTCGCCAATACGCTCTGCTTTATCCATGTAAATACCATCCAGTTCCTTTACAACCTTTTCTCGAAGCGGCTCTTCATACAGCTTTTTATCTTCCTCCAACCACTGCTTAATAGGAAGCTTTGCACCATATTCATTTTCTAACTGAGACTCTAAACCCGCCACATCCCATTGCTCATCCATAGATTGAGGTGGGATATAATTTGAAATAACTTCTTGCAGTACATCTTCGCGGATGCCGTGAATGGCCTCCTCTATGGATTCTTCATCCAATAAGTCATTGCGTTGATCATAGATAACTTGGCGTTGATCATTGGCAACATCATCGTACTCCAGTAACTGTTTACGATAATCGAAGTTACGTGTCTCCACTTTGCGCTGCGCTTTTTCAATGGCGCGAGTCACCATGCCGTGCTCAATGGCTTCGCCTTTTTCCATTCCCAACTTGCTCATAATATTGCGAACACCATCGGAGGCAAAAATGCGCATCAAGCTGTCTTCTAACGACAGATAAAACCGGGAAAACCCAGGGTCACCTTGGCGACCTGCTCTGCCTCGAAGTTGGTTATCAATACGCCGCGACTCATGACGCTCTGTACCAACAATGTGTAAACCACCAGCGTCAATCACTTGCTCATGCCGCTTTTGCCAATCGGCTTTAGCTTCAGCGATCGCTTGCTCTGAAGAATCCTTAAGCTGGCTTAACTCCACTTCCAAATTTCCACCCAATTTAATATCCGTACCACGGCCAGCCATGTTGGTGGCAATGGTCACCGCACCGGGGCGCCCCGCCTCTGCAACAATATCCGCCTCTCGGGCGTGCTGCTTGGCATTGAGTACTTCGTGCGGAATACCAGCTTTTTTAAAACGTCGAGACATTTCTTCAGAGGTCTCTACCGAGGCGGTTCCTACCAAAACAGGGGCCGAGGTTTCACGAATACGATTGACCTCCCCAACAATGGCTTCGTATTTATCCTCAATATTTAAGTACACCAAATCGTTGAGGTCTTGACGTGCTATAGGGCGATTGGTGGGGACCACCACTACAATCAGACCATAAATTTGCAATAGCTCAACCGCTTCGGTCTCGGCAGTACCAGTCATACCAGAAAGCTTGGAATACAGACGAAAATAGTTCTGAAACGTGGTGGAAGCCAATGTCTGGCTCTCACTTTGGATCTGAACACCTTCTTTTGCTTCAATGGCCTGATGCAAGCCTTCAGATAAACGACGCCCCTGCATGGTTCGCCCTGTGTGCTCATCAATAAGCACCACCTGATTGTCTTCAAGTACATATTCAACATCATTATGGAAAAGCTTATGCGCTTTTAACGCACTGTGTACGTGGTGCAACAGGGAAAGGTTAGTAGCGGCATACAAGCTTTCGCCTTCACTGAGAGAGCCATTTTTCTTGAGAAGCTCTTCAACCAATTGGTGGCCATCTTCGGTTAGCTCCACCTGGCGCGTTTTTTCATCTACGGTGTAGTCCCCTGACTGACCGCTCTCTTCGTCATGTAGCTTGAGCTGCGGAATGAGCTTATTCATGAGAATGTACAACTCAGAGCTATTTTCAGCGGCGCCAGAAATAATTAACGGGGTGCGCGCCTCGTCAATCAAGATGGAGTCCACCTCGTCGACCACGGCAAAATTTAGGTCTCTCTGAACACGATCCTCACTGCGCGTAACCATGTTGTCACGCAAGTAATCAAAGCCAAACTCGTTATTAGTACCATAGGTAATATCCGCCTCATATGCCTCGCGCTTTTCATGCTGCGGCTGCATGGAAACCACAATTCCCACAGTCAGACCTAAGCCTTCATACAGAGGGCGCATCCAATTGGCGTCTCGGCTGGCCAAGTAATCGTTCACCGTAACGAGATGAGCACCCTTACCGGATATGGCGTTTAAATACACAGCCAAAGTCGCCACCAAAGTTTTACCTTCACCGGTTTTCATCTCGGGGATTCGCCCCTCATGGAGGGTTATCCCACCGAGCAACTGCACGTCGAAATGACGCATTCCCATAATACGCTCGCTGGCCTCGCGGCAAACCGCAAATGCCTCGGGCAATAGTTGATCTAGAGTCTCCCCTTTTTTATGCCGCTCTTTAAACTCATCCGTTTTACCCTTTAACGCCTCGTCGGACAAAGCTTGGGTCTCATCGGAAAGCGCGTTTATTTGGGTAACCAGCTTTCCCATACGCTTAAGTTCACGGTCGTTTTTGGTACCAAAGAGTGCGCGAATAATATTCATGATGCTTTTTATACGTTGAAATGAAAGTGATCCTCGCGGAGGGCTCGCATGCTATATCGAGATCCACTGAGGGGAAATAAGTAAGAATATTATAAGAGGAGAATCAGCGCCTAGCGCGATGAATATACGAAGACGGGTCTACCGCTCGACCATGCTTGAACACTTCGAAGTGTACATGGGGGCCGGTAGAGCGGCCACTGGAGCCCATAAGAGCGATCACTTGGCCTTTCTTAACCACGTCACCTACTTTAACGAGGTTTTCTTTGCAATGAGCATAACGCGTAACAAAGCCATTGCCATGATTGATTTCAACCAGGTTCCCGTAACCATTACGATCGGCAGACCAAGTCACCACTCCAGCGGCCACGGACACAATATCAGCCCCTTGTTTGCCCGCGAAATCCACACCAGAGTGCCAAGCAAGCTTTCCTGTGAAGGGGTCGGTGCGACGGCCAAAGCGGCTGGACATCCATCCTTTGTTAATAGGCCTGCCAGCAACAAATAAATCACGTGCCAGCTTTCGGTTCGTCATTAAAGCTTCAAGCGTCTCCAACTGATGCTGACGATTTTCAATTTGCATGGCCAGCTCTTCAATGGCGCTTTCAAGCTTGGGCGACTCAAACATCTCCTCATTAGCATGCATCTCGGGGCCACCCATGGCGGGCACCTGACTGAAGTCAAACTCACCCTTTTCTAATTTTGCCATAGAGGTTAAACGCTCACCCAATGCATCCAAGCGCACCAACCTAGCCTGCAACTGTGACAACCTAAGCGTTAGGGCTGCTTGACGGTCAGTATCCTGAGACTGCAACTGATCAATAGCTTGGCCCTGCTCTGTAATGCTGGCCACCCATTCGCGGACAATGTCCTTTGAAAGTAGGTCAGAAGAGTCTGCGTCTGAGGATTTCAGATAGGAAAGATAGGTCGCAACAGGAACACCGAGCAAACACGCCAAACACACGGAAATAAAAGCGCCCGACCATCCGCCGAGTTTAATACTTCGTGAGCCGCCTATGCGTTTACTGACAACAATAACTTTCACAGGTGTGTTCGCTAAACCTAATTAGAGTTTGCTATATATGAGCGTTGTGCATGCACAACTTTTAAACACGTACTATTTATACTTAGTACATAAAAGCAAAACTATGCAAGCTAAGGGGGGACATTAGCCGCCCGGAAAGCGACCGACTATGGCATAAAAATCGTTTGGAACGCAAATTTTAATAAGATTAAGGCGCTTTTTTGAACAACCTAATTACAATTTGCACTAACAGGAAGAAATCTTTGATGCTTGACACGACCGCCAGTTTTCGCTGGCGGCTCAACACTAGGCAGCTGCCAGTGGCTTTACGTAAGAGATAGGCGCCAGCTGAGAATCGTCCTCAAAGGTCACCAGTTCCCAGGCGTCCTTTTGCTTCATTAGCTCACGTATAGATTTGTTATTCAGGCCATGACCAGACTTATAAGCCTTGTATTCGCCAATTAGACTATACCCGAGAAGATACAAGTCTCCGATGGCGTCCAACACTTTATGCTTTACAAATTCATCTTCGTACCGCAAGCCGTCTTCATTCAGGATGCGGTACTTGTCAATTACGATGGCATTATTAACACTACCGCCTTTTACTAGACCTTTAGAGCGCAGATACTCGATTTCATGCATAAAACCAAAGGTACGTGCACGAGACACTTCTTTAACAAAAGACGTACTAGAGAAATCTACCGTTGCATCAAGCGTACTGTCGTGGAACACGGGGTGGTCGAAGTCAATAGAAAAGGACACCTTAAACCCATCGAACGGGCGAAAGCTTGCCTCTTTGTCACCCTCTGTCACAGTGACGTTTTTCTTGATGCGAATAAACTTTTTAGGGGCACTTTGCTCTTGGATGCCCGCAGACTGGATTAAAAACACAAACGGCCCAGCACTGCCATCCATGATGGGTACTTCTTCGGAGCTAAGCTCCACAATACAATTATCAATGCCCAAACCTGCCATGGCGGACAATAAGTGCTCTACAGTTGAAACCCTAACATCGCCGGAAATCAAACTTGTAGACAGCATGGTGTCGCCCACATTTTCTGCTTTGGCTTCAATCTGGACAACTGGATCTAAATCAACGCGACGGAAAACTATCCCGGAGTTAACGGGCGCTGGGCGCAACGTCAAGAAAACCTTTTTCCCTGTATGTAGGCCTACCCCAGTAGCTCGAATTTCGTTCTTTAATGTTCTTTGTTTAATCATTTTATATTCTCACGGCGCCTTGGTGCTTCACGCCTAATGGTCTTGGACTATTATGCGACCATTTTAGGAAAGGCAAATGAACCCAACCTGAACAAAGCTGAACGGGGTCATTTATTGGGGTGAACAACCCTACCCACCGCACCGAGGGGAGGGTGCAGTGAGTACAATTCAAACGGCTCGTAACTTGAAAAACTAGTCCGCTTGGCGACGCAAGAACGCTGGAATATCTAGATACTCCATGTCTTTTTCTTGCGGGTCGATGGCTCTAGCGGTGTTACCGGCCGTTTGTGCTTTGCGTGCAATCGTTGGCTTATCTAACACAGCATAATTTGGCACACCTTCAGGAGTACGAGTGTTGTCAACAACCTTAGTGGGAGCAGCAGGAACACGTTCAGATTCAATGCCCCCAAGACCTGTAGCTACAACCGTTACACGTAACTCGTCCGTCATTTCTGGGTCTATCACTGTACCCACAACCACGGTGGCGTCGCCGGAAGCAAACTCTTCAACCGTATCACCCACTTCCGTAAACTCACCCAAAGACAAATCCATACCGGCGGTGATGTTCACCAAGATACCGCGCGCACCTTGAAGATTTACGTCTTCTAGCAGTGGGCTACGAATAGCAGCTTCTGCCGCTTCACGCGCACGGTTTTCTCCAGAGGCATGACCCGTCCCCATCATTGCCATACCCATCTCTGACATAACGGTACGCACATCTGCAAAATCCACGTTAATCATGCCTGGGCGAATAATTAGGTCGGCGATACCTTGCACTGCGCCCAATAGAACGTCATTTGCTGCTTTGAAGGCATCTAATAAACTGGTGGTTTTACCCAACACTGACAATAGCTTTTCATTGGGAATGGTGATTAGGGAATCCACGCGATCTTTGAGTTGGCGCATGCCCTCTTCAGCAATAGCCAATCGCTTACGGCCTTCAAACGGAAACGGTTTAGTCACAACTGCAACAGTCAATATGCCCAGCTCTTTGGCCACTTCCGCAACCACCGGCGCGCCACCAGTACCAGTACCTCCCCCCATACCCGCCGTAATAAAGACCATATCAGCCCCGCTTAACACTTCGGCAATACGCTCTCGGTCTTCCATGGCGGCTTGGCGGCCAACCTCTGGGTTGGCACCAGCGCCGAGCCCTTTGGTCATGGTACTGCCTAATTGCAATACCGTCCGCGCGTCTACATCTTTTAGCGCTTGAGCATCAGTGTTGGCACAAATAAATTCAACACCCTCTATCTCGTTGTTGATCATATGTTTAACGGCATTACCGCCACCGCCACCAACACCAATGACTTTAATAACCGCGTTTTGCGGTAAATTATCTACTAGTTCAAACATGGTAGTTCCCCTCTTTTCTCCTGAAAAAAAATTAAAACCTTTATAAATTACGTTGAAACCAACTTTTAAAGCGAGCCAAGATGCCCTCGCCAGAATCTCTGCCGTGCTGCCTGTTTGCTCCTTGCTGCGTTAAGCCATATTGCAATAGGCCAACACCGGTGGAGTAAACTGGATTATTTACAATATCTTTTAACCCACTCACATTTTGAGGGGCGCCCAAGCGCACCGGCATGTGAAAAATCTCTTCTGCCAACTCCACCACGCCCTCCATTTTAGAAGTGCCACCGGTTAATACGATGCCCGCTGGGATCATGTCTTCAAAACCACTGCGACGTAGCTCCCCTTGAATTAAGGTAAATAATTCGTCGTATCGCGGCTCGACAACTTCTGCCAATGCCTGGCGAGAAAGATCTCTTGGTGCTCTATCACCCACACTGGGAACTTTAATGGTTTCTTCCGCACCAGTTAATTTCGCTAAAGCGCACGCGTACTTAATTTTTATTTCTTCGGCATGTTGTGTCGGTGTGCGTAACGCCATGGCTATATCATTGGTGACTTGGTCACCCGCAATCGGGATAACACCGGTATGTCGAATAGCGCCATCAATAAATATGGCGATATCTGTGGTACCACCGCCAATATCGACCATGCAAACACCCAACTCTTTTTCATCTTCGGTAAGTACGGCGTAACTCGACGCGAGTTGTTCTAAAATAATATCTTCGACGTCCAAACCGCATCGACGAATGCATTTTTCAATATTTTGGGCCGAGTTAACTGCGCAGGTAACTAGGTGAACTTTGGCTTCTAGGCGCACACCTGACATACCCAGAGGTTCTTTAACGCCCTCTTGCTCATCGATAGCATATTCCTGCGGAAGAATATGCAAAATGCGCTGATCTGCAGGAATGGCCACCGCTTGAGCCGCATCAATGACGCGCTCTACATCTTGCTCAAAAACTTCTCGGTCTTTAATGGCAACAATGCCATGTGAGTTCAAACTGCGAATATGACTTCCTGCAATACCGGCATAAACCGAATGAATTTGACAGCCTGCCATTAGCTCAGCTTCTTCAACGGCGCGCTGGATGGATTGCACTGTTGAATCAATATTGACCACAACGCCTTTTTTCAATCCGTTAGACTTATGAGAACCAATACCAACAACGGCCAATTCTCCGTCTGGTGAAATTTCGCCCACGATTGCCACCACCTTAGATGTACCTATATCTAGGCCAACAATCATTTTCCCGCCATTGGTCTGTGCCATTTTGTTGTATCTCTGGTTTATCGCTAATGGTGAATGACATTTTATGCCACTGTTTTTCTACTGGAATCTAGTGCGCTTTCACCCAAACAAATTAACTGGTTTATTATTTGACTCTGGCTATCACTGCCGGAGCAGCTGATTCATGCCAACCAACGGAAAAACCGTTGTGATAACGCAAATCTACGTACTCCACGTTATTAAAACTCGCTGCCAGCTGATTTTTCTTAGCGCTTACGAGGGATTGCAGCTTTTCCCAGATTAGATCGCGCCCCAAATAAATTTGAACATTGTTATCTATTGTTAAGATCCATGCTTTTGTGTCGTCCAAGCTCACCGACTCCAACGTTAGCTCTGCCTGAGACAGTAATTTCCCCATGCCTAGATAATGCTGCAACACTTCTTGTGCATAACGGTCGCTTGCATTCAGCTCGGGTAACGACTGAAGTGATATATTTCCATCCACTTTTACAATATCCCCACGCATATTTAAAAATGCCTGCTGCCCCCAGCGCGCAATCGGCTGCTGCTCAGAAACACTTACATATAGTATGCCCGGCCATTTTCTGGCAACAACAACGGAATCCACCCATGGGTCGCTCTCTAAAGTTTTTTTAATACTCTCTAAGTTTACATCCAGTAAATTTTTTTCTACTAGATAGTTCACCTTTGATTGAATCACGGATTTCGATAAGTATAGAAAACCTCCGTCTATTTGCACTTCAGATATGGGTTTTCTAACGGCCTCTGCCCAACGCTCT
>CAYZQH010000104.1:0-10851 GCA_964480055.1 uncultured Cellvibrionaceae bacterium | reverse complement strand
CCGCACACAAAAGCCAGCTTTTTGCCCTTAATCAATAAAATATGTGTGCTATTTCCAGCCAAATACTGTTATCGCCACATTCACCGGCTTGTCCGGTGTAATGCTTTGTTAGGCTTGTTTTCCTATAGTTCTTCTACTTTCCATTAAAAACTCAAGGAGAGTATCGTTAAACACTTCAGGTTGATCCATAAGCGACAGATGTCCAGCACTTCGAATACGTGAAAACCTTGCATTCAGCATAGCTTTCGCCGCTGCTTCGCCATATTCAATAGGGAAAAGTTTGTCATTTTCTCCCCAAACAACCAGTGATTCATTTTTTATCTGACGAAGACTGCCCTCGGGTATTTTTGACACCGCAGCACCTCTTCCTTGGCGGAACGCTTTTTTACCGCCGTATCCCTTAAGAACTTTGACGGAATAGTGCGCATGATTGGGGTCTCTGTTGGCAGGATTAAACAATATATAACGAGAATAGAACCTATTTGCCAAATTTGAAGGAAAACTATTCAACCAAAGCATGCCAAAAAAAGAAGCCAAAGAAGGCTGAGCGCCGAGTCCTCCCGCATCAACCAGTACGAGTTTGTCGACCATTTCTGGATTATCCAATACAAATTGGAGGGCGATTGCACCTCCCTGAGACAAGCCGACAATATGGGCTTTAGGGATACCTAATATACATAGGAAGTCCTTTAGCCACATAGAAAAATAAGCCCTATCATAGGCCGCATCAGGTTTATCCGATTCACCATAACCAACTATGTCGGGAGCAATCACCTTGAAATTTTTTGATAGCGCGCCAATGGACGGATACCAAGTTATCGCACCTGCTCCAGCTCCATGTAGACAAATCAGAGGTTGACCAGAGCCGGAGGACAAATAGGCCGTTTTGACCGTTCCTGCCATAATATGGCTTTGGGTTACAGGCGTTTCAATTCTATTTATAAGAGCCTGCCGGTAGTTACTTAAAGTCATTATGTTACAACCTCAAGCAACTCAGAAAATGCAGAAAGTCGTTTGTTGCCTAGAGACCCAAAAAGTGAAACTGAAGAATGCTCGAAGGAGATTCTTGCCTCTTTAAAAATTTTCTTTCCAGCCCCTGAAAGAGTAACAAGGCTGACTCTAGCATCACGAGGATTATCCTCCTTTACAATAAGTCCTATTTTCTCCATTGGGTTGAGAAGACGTGTAACGCCGGACGGGCTTAACCCCACTTGCTCAGCAAGATCACTACGTCGCATCTTTTGATTTGTAGCGATATATAGCTGATTAAGAACGAGATACTCTGATAGACCAATACCATGCGAAGAAAGCGCAGCGCCAACCCGTTTCTGAATTGTACTATGCAGACTGATGAGGCTTACCACTAACCCAGCTTCTATGTTTTTTGACACAGGAATCTCTTTGTGCAATGTTTGAGTGCGCAAATATATATCAAGATAGTTGCTAGATCAAGCATTACTCAATGGTTAACAGCTAAGCCACAGCGCCTAACAACGCCCTTTAACAGCACACCCCCTAGACCTATCGAGTTTAGAGCGACTTTGCTGTATGATCTGCGCCCCAAAATATCGGGCATTAATAGGCTCAGCCGATTAGAATCATCAGCAAAAAATGATTGTATATTGTTGATATTAAAGGCAAATTATAATTAGGCATTTAAAGGTAACAACCCCGTGTACGTATACGACGAGTACGATCATAAAATCATTGGAGAGCGCGTAGCTCAATACCGACGGCAAACCGAACGCTACCTTGCAGGAGAGTTACCAGAAGAGCAATTCCTCCCTATTCGGCTTCAAAACGGCCTTTATGTTCAGCGCGTAGCCCCCATGCTACGCATAGCCGTGCCTTATGGCCTAATGAACAGTCGTCAGCTTCGTAAACTGGCTCATATCACAAGACACTACGACAAAGGCTACTGCCATGTCTCTACACGTCAAAATATTCAGCTTAACTGGCCCTTCCTAGAAGAAGTACCTGATATTCTAGAAGAACTAGCCACCGTGGAAATGCATGCGGTTCAAACCAGTGGCAACTGCATAAGAAACGTCACTACGGATCAGTTTGCTGGTGTTGCCCCTGACGAATCCATAGACCCACGTCCCTACTGCGAAATCATCCGCCAATGGTCTACCTTCCACCCCGAATACGCGTTTCTACCTAGGAAATTCAAAATTGCTGTGTGTGGGACTACAGAAGACAGAGCCGCCATACACTTTCATGATATAGGCCTTCAGCTAACAACTAACGAGAGCGGTGAAATAGGCTTTACGGTACTGGTTGGCGGAGGCTTAGGCCGAACCCCTGTGATAGGCCAAGTAGTACGTCAATTCTTACCACAAGCAGAGCTACTTAACTACCTTGAAGCCATCTTACGCATCTACAACCTCAATGGCCGAAGAGACAACAAATTTAAGGCTCGTATCAAAATTTTGGTTCGCGCAATGGGCGTAGAGGCCTTTACCCAACTCGTTGAAGAGGAGTGGGAGCGTCTTAAGGGTGGCGAAAACCTAATACCTCAAACAGAGATTGACCGCTGCAAAGGATTTTTTACCGCGCCGGACTATATAGAGAGCCTCAGCGACACCGAGGAGCTGGCCGAAATTAATCACTTGAGGGCCAACAATAAAGCCTTTAGTGATTGGCTAACCCACAACGTAAGTGGCCACAAGATCGCAGGCTACCGCGCGGTAACTCTGTCGTTAAAATTAACCGGCGTTGCCCCAGGAGACATCACAGACCAGCAGCTAGAGGTCATTGCAGATCTTGCCGATCAATTCAGCTTTGGGGAAGTACGCACCACGCACAACCAAAACATGGTATTTGCTGATGTACGTGCTAAAGACTTATTTGCTCTGTGGCAAAAGTTTTGTGAGCACGGCTTCGCAACGGCAAACATCGGCACAATTACCGATATGATTTGCTGCCCAGGGGGGGACTTCTGCTCTCTGGCCAACGCAAAATCTATCCCAGTTGCCGAAGATATCGCTCGTGAGTTAGACGATATGGATTACCTGTATGACTTAGGTCCTATTGAGCTCAACATCTCCGGGTGCATGAATGCCTGTGGTCACCACCACATTGGTAACATTGGTATTCTAGGCGTGGACAAGAAGGGGCAAGAGTTTTACCAAGTACAACTTGGCGGTAATTCAGGCCAAAAAGCCGCGTTAGGGAAGGTGCTTGGGCCCGCCTTTGGCCGTACAGATATGGCCAGTGTCATCCGCAAAATACTCAATGTTTTTATTAATATTCGTGAAAACGAAGAAACATTTTTGAGTACGTATAATCGCGTTGGAATTGCTCCATTTAAAGAGGCTGTATATGCAAAAGCTCAATAGCGACGGAACTCTATCGGAATTTAACTGGCAGATTATTGACGAGCAAGAAGACACATCTGATGGCCAAGTGCTGCTGCCAGTCAAAAGTTTTATTAACAATCAACACGGCGACCAAAACGGCGTATGGATTAGCTCCGATGATGATCTAGGCTCATTATCTGAAACCATTCATTCCGCCCGAGCCGTTGGCATTATGTTCCCTGTTTTTGCCGACGGCAGAGGGTTTTCTACGGCTCGCTGGGTGAGAGAAAAGCTTCAATACAAAGGCGAGATCATTGCCATTGGCAACTTTATGCAAGACCAGCTGCACTATTTAAAACGCTGTGGGTTTGATGCGTTCGCAATTAGTCATGATGCGGACATAGCCTCAATGGTAGCAAGCCTTTCTGATTTCTCTGACGCCTACCAAGCATCCGCAGATAAACCAACACCGCTATTTAGGCGGAGGTAGCATCAAAATTTAACATCTTAAGGGCAATCAAACTCAAAGTGGTTGCCCTCCCCTTCGGACTATTCGCTATACTTACCCACATATCACTGCGCTGGGTACAGCAACACCAAACAAGGCAACAATTACGCCTATGAACGTACCTCTTGAGCAACTCTGCGTCTACAACTGACTTTAATTAACTGGGGATTAGCCTCCATCAATGGAAGCACACCTTTTTCATACCTTTTTCTTAATATTCGGCAGCGCTGCGCTCCTAGCGTCATTTGCCTTATACACCCGCCAACCTCTATTGGTGGCCTACATATTAGTAGGCATCGCGCTCGGCCCCTACGGGTTTAGCCTTATTACTGACCTCACCCTAGTAACAGAAATGTCCCATATCGGCATTGTATTTCTGTTGTTTTTATTAGGGCTAGATATGCAGCCGTCGGCGTTACGGTCGGTCTTTCAAAAAGCGTCGATTATTGCACTGACTAGCTCAGCGCTCTTTGCAATTGTAGGGTTTGGGTTAGGTTTCGCTTTCGGTTTTACCACCTGGGAATCTATTGTGATTGGCATTGCGATGATGTTCTCTAGCACCATCATAGGTATCAAACTATTACCAACCACAGTTTTGCATCATCGGCATATGGGCGAGATGATGGTGGGGCTGCTATTACTTCAGGATTTCATCGCCATTTTCTGCTTACTTCTCTTACTTAATGGCAGCCAAGGTTCCATCCAATACCATAAATTGGGCATTGCGATACTCGCATTACCCATTTTGACCGTCGTAGCGTTCTGGTTTGTTAAGACGATACTCATTCGGGTTATCACGCGGTTTGACCGCTTTCACGAGTATATATTTCTGCTGGCCGTTGGCTGGTGTCTGAGCTTAGCAGCGCTTGCAGAAGCTGTAGGTTTATCCGCAGAAATTGGCGCCTTTATCGCTGGGATTACCATCGCCACCAGCCCAATTGCGCAGTACATAGCGCTAAATTTAAAACCCCTTAGAGACTTCTTTCTTGTGTTATTTTTCTTCTCTTTGGGTGCGCAGCTAAATATCTTTTTGGTACCCGAAGTGTTACTCCCAGCACTTGTCTTGGCAGGGGTTGCTCTTACACTTAAACCGTTTGTGTTTCAATTGCTGCTCCAAAAACACAGCGAGCGCAAAGCGTTGGCATGGGATATGGGGTTTAGGCTGGGGCAAATCAGCGAGTTTTCGTTACTCATTACGTTTGTCGCTATAGAAAGCCAACTAATAGGTACCAAAGCCTCCGTGCTTATCCAAGCCGCAACGATCACCACATTTGTGATCTCAAGCTATATTGTGATTTTTAACTTCCCCAACCCCATTGCAGTTAGCGATAAGTTGCGCAGGGATTAGCTAGCGCGGCATATGGAAATACTGCCAAAATCAAACACGCAAGTGATTGATTTTGCGAGAAATAAAAAACCACGTTTTCTTATTCCGACACCGCGAAATGCCATGGATGGCGTTCAGGATTATAACCAGTTAAGACCAATATCGCTGACGCAACTTTGAACTCAATGTCAGTAATGTACGCTCTATACTTTGCGCTATCCCCACACCTAGCTTTTCTTGAATCGTCTTTTTGTGCTCAAAAGCCACCTCAAATATGTCGGCTTCTGGGTGCAGGTTGGTCAAATACTCGTCACTGGTGGCAATGCCATCAATCAAGTTTTTTTCCAGTGCGCGGGTACCAAACCAAATCTCGCCGGTTGCCACGTCCTCAACGTTAACACTGGTCCTATGCTCGCTGATAAAATCCTTAAAAAGCTCATGCGTATCTTCTAGGTCATCTTTAAATTTTTGCCGTGCTTTATCCGTATTTTCACCAAACATTGTTAGCGTGCGCTTGTACTCGCCCGCAGTAAGCATTTCGTAGTCCACATCATGCTTTTTTAATACGCGATGAAAATTAGGCAGTTGAGCGACCACACCAATTGAGCCAATAATTGCAAAGGGTGCCGCCAGTAATTTATCGGCAACGCACGCCATCATGTACCCACCGCTGGCCGCGACTCGATCCACACATACCGTAAGAGGGATATTTTTGCTCGAAATTCGCGCCAGTTGGCTCGCAGCCAACCCATAGCTATGAACCATGCCGCCTTGGCTTTCAAGCGCACATACAACCTCGTCTTCAGGCTCAGCCAAACTCAAAACAGCGGTAATCGATTCTTTCAACTCGTCAGTCTCAGAGGCTTTTATATCGCCATCAAAACCCAACACATACACACGCTTTTTACGAGGCACATCGGCTTTCTTTTTGTTGGCCTTATCTTCTTTCTTTTTACTTTTGTGCCACGCCTTCATGGCTTTTTCATCTAACACTTCTTCTCTTAGAGCGTCTGACATTTGATCAAATTTATCATTGATTCGCGTCACCTTAATTCTGCCCCGGTCTTTACCGGGCGCGCCTTTCATTCCTGCGGCCACGATAAAGGAAACAACCACCACAATGGCCACAACAATCGTCACAGCCTTGAGCAAAAAAAGCCCATATTCACTTAAAAACTCCAAAACTTACCCCTACTATTAATTATTTCACTCGTAAAACGCCGTTTACCCTACCAGGTTTGCAGTGCGGCCTTTGCTTGCTCATTTAACGGTTTGGCGGTAACGCCCGTTTGACTTAAGCCAACTTCATAGAATGCTCCGTGGGCCATGGGAATATAGGTCGCACTGCCGTAGGCGGCCCGTACCCCCGGTAAACCACCTGCTTTATATATCCAATGCCAAACATCAAAATATTCAGAAGGTTTATGTAAGGAATGTACGCTCCGTGGATAATACATATCTTCGGCTGCTGATATATACCTTCCGCTTAGCCGCTCCAGCCGATAGCCGGGCTTCCCCCCCATACGGTTCAGCCAGCCGTCCCACCTAAGAATACGCGCTTCAATTTGCCACTGATCACCGTGAACCTTATAGGTTTTGGCCACAGCGTTATCACTGAACACAACCACAACCTCGTATTGCTGATCGGTTAGGCGACTAAAGCTCACCTTGGCCAAGGGCTCATCTTCATTCCACTGCTTATACGCCTTTATATCTAACGCCGTTAGCAACATCAGCCCAGCCAGACACAATACAACCAGCCCACCAGTACCGCGAATCCACGCCAACACCCAGCCAGATCGAAGTAACATTTTTATTGCAATCAAAACCAAGATCAAAGCCATAATATTGGCTCCGATTGATAGCACATCATAAAACATTAGGCACCTCCAAAGGCGGGCGATTATTTATGAATGTACGGATCATTTTTCCTGATAAGGTTTGACTCGGTGGAATCATTGGCAAAGCCTCTACACTAAACCAGTCGGCGTGCAGAATTTCTGTACCATCAACAATAATATCACCACTGCGGTACTGCGCCGTATATCCAAACATCAACTGGCTAGGAAACGGCCAAACTTGACTGTTTACATAATTAGGCTGATGTATTTCAACATTGACTTCCTCTTTTACTTCACGAGCGAGAGCCTGCTCTGCGTTTTCACCAGGCTCTATATACCCCGCCAAGATACTATACATTCCTTCCTTAAAAGCAGAATTATGAGCCAAAAGTATTTGATTATTTCTCCAAACCAAACCAAGAACGCACGGCGAGATAGAAGGGAAAAACACCGCTCCACACTCGCAGCAGGTTAAGCTTCGTTCGCCCTCCGTCAACTGAGTTGGGTTACCACATCGACCGCAATATTGATTATCACGCAACCAATAAGTTATCTGGAGAGCACGTGCGACTAAAGCAAAAACTTGCTCATCTATTTGATGAAACAACCCTCGCAAACTTGAACGTTCAAATGGAAAAGCGCTAAAACTTTCGCTTAATACAATAACAAAACACGCCCGCCCCTCCATCACACCAAGATGATGAATGAGTTCAAACTCAAAACTAAACGTTGCGATAGAGTGATAAGAGAAAACAGGGGAGCTGTCATCAACGAAGATTTCCCCCTCGAATATGCATACTACCCAATCGTTTGCTTGTGGCGTCAGTCGCCCGTCAAACTCCGGGGTGAGCAACATATATCACCGGCTAATGGGGTGGCCTAGAGCGGCAAGGCTTTCTTCGGCAACCTGAAGTACAGAATCATCAAGGCGTGATGGAACGTTGGCAGTATCAAAGAAATATTCAATACTGATAATTGTATCGGCGAAGGTTTCTAGAATTTCCTGCAAAGCGGCATGCTGCTCGCCCTCCATTAACACTTCATCAACAAACTCCACACACTTTGCGAGTACTTGCGCGGCGCGATCGCTACACAGCATCAACAACCCACCGCGAACCGTATTGAGAGTCTTTGAAATGTTAGAAATATGGCTCGAATCAAACTCTGACTCAGAATAGGCCGTAAGTGCACGCTTGGCTAATAGTATCCCAGCCTCGCACTCGTTTAGGACGATTCGCTCAGCTTGAGCAAGCTCGGACGAAGCGATAACTTCACTTTGCGATGCATCGGCCATATCGCCAATTTCTTGAACTGTGTGCGTTACCAACGAGCCTACTGCGCTGTCCACATACAACAAAGTACCAGCAACACGCTGAAGGTCTTCTTCAGGGATTTCTTGGTTGTCTTTCCAGCTTTCAAGAAGACGCAGCTCCTCTTTTAAAACAGAACCAGGCCCTACCAGGCCTACAATCGCCAGTGTTTCTGCTATTTTGGTCAAACTGCCTCTGAAACCTGCCAAATCGTCAATGCACTGCATACCTGACGCAGCAGTTTCTAGTACCCCTTTTATCGAGCTGGTCTCAGTTTGTAATACTCGCACCAAGCTGCTGATGGTATTTGCACTGGGCCCGCGTAAGGAGCTGCGCTCTACTGAAAGCTGCTTATCAGTGTAAGGCAGTGACTTAACACCAAAAAACTGTTTCAGCGATTGGATAGCGGGGGTTTGTCGGCCAGACAAAACCAACAAATACAAAAGCTCTTTGATTAAACCCTTCGGCGCTGCAGCTTGATAAGCGGCCACTCCACCCTTTTGAACTTGGCGAATGATTCGATCAATACGGCTGAGCAGCATTTTTCGCGGCTCAATCAGCTCCATCTGCTCTTTAATGAAAACGTCTACCACCAAGTTAGACATCCACCAAAGTACTGCCAATGGCTTATCGTTGCCCATTCGCTGCAAACGAATGAGGGCACGACGCATTAAGCCCAGAGAAGCTGCGGTTTGTTTGTCGCGCAATACCCCAAGCAAGCCCAGCTGATACATATGCCGTAAACGCACCAATAAAGGCCTAAAGTCAGCCTCATTCACAATAATTGCGTCGGCTTCAGGGACTTTTGGGGTAGCGCCTAGGGTAGCGTTAAAGAAAAAGCTCTCAGGCAGTAAGGGCTCACGACGATATTGTCGCAGGGCATTAATGTACGGAACCAACAAAACAGGGTTTTTACGCTCCACCTGAAGCACATACTCTAGATAACGAGAGATCACAAAGAACGAGTTAGACACCAACTCTAATTGCTTTTCAAATTCGGCACCAGCCAGGCCCGGCTCAATGGTTTTTGCCGTGGCGAGCAACTCTTCGGCGAGCATGGCTGCGCCTTTAAACTCTAAGAGCTTGAGAATACCTAATATCTGGCGAATACCATCTATGCATGCGTTTAGGCTCTTAGCCTCCTCCTTGGACGAAACAAAGACCTCTAAATCCCTTGCCGACTGCTCTATGGTTGCAACCAGCTCCTCGCGTATCACGTGCAGAGACTGAAAGCTGATGGATTCCGCTGTATTCACGTTAAACATTCTTCCTTTGCCCGTGCAATAATCTATAAACTTGTAGAATTTTCATTATTTTTTTGAACTCAGGATCGATTCATTCTTACATGCGGCCTTCGTCAAGCTGTCATAAGCAGCTATCATCGTAGCTTGTGGAGCCCAACAACACGGAAAAACATAAAATATTCTGTCGTCGCGTCGCTGCTTACTTAAAGCAAAAAACAGAAGCCACTCCATCACAGGTTAAAATCCATCCAGGGCTTCACAAGTTCCGAGCCAAATACTTTCAAACTTTACTCGATACAACTTCACAACTTTAGAACCACACTACGAGCATAGACCCACACGGTAAACAAATCTCTTTTAAATTCTAGCAGTTATCGGAATATCTTAAGCTAATATCTGATTTTTGTCACCGCCAGAAACTTGGTTAAAACACCACCTTTACGCCTATAATCACTACAGCCCCAGTTGTTTTTGACGGTTTACTATTGCTTTTTTTTACCAGCGATGTAGTTTCACAGGTTTTTGACAAGCGTACTTACAATGCTGCAGCAACAAGCCTTCGCAGAGGAACGCGTTTACACCATCAGGGCCATCCAATAGCCCTAATGTCTATAAGACTACTTAACTATATAGGAAGACTAGAATGACGCAACCGACACTAGGAATGGCATTTTGGCACAATTTTTTGGGCCATTCTTCAAACTGGTATAAGCAAACTATTATTGCGTTTTTGCTGATCAACCCAGTTATCTTCATGATCAACCCGTTTTTAGCAGGTTGGGTATTGATACTCGAATTTATATTTACGTTAGCAATGGCGCTTAAATGCTACCCGCTTCAACCCGGTGGGCTATTGGCTATCGAGGCAGTCGTATTAGGGCTAACCAGTCCTAAGGCGGTTTATCATGAGGTAGTTGCTAACTTTCCGGTAATCCTCTTACTGATGTTCATGGTTGCTGGCATCTACTTCATGAAGGATTTATTGCTATGGACCTTCACCAAAGTACTGTTGAATATTCGCTCCAAGATGCTGCTGTCGCTGCTTTTTTCTTCAATGGCAGCGGTTTTATCCGCATTTTTAGACGCCTTAACTGTCACCGCCGTGCTAATTGCCGTGGCCGTTGGCTTTTACTCTGTATACCACCGCGTTGCTAGCGGCAAAAAACACCATTCAAAAGAGCACGATCACTCTGCGGATGAGCACGTGGAAGACTTGCACCGCGAAGACTTAGACCAATTTCGCTCGTTTTTACGAAGCCTTGTGATGCATGGCGCAGTAGGTACTGCCCTCGGTGGGGTTTGTACCTTGGTTGGCGAAC
>CAYZQH010000103.1:0-10866 GCA_964480055.1 uncultured Cellvibrionaceae bacterium | reverse complement strand
TACCGCTAAAGCCGGGGGGTTTACCGGTGCAGTGGTGGGCATGTATGCAGAGGGGCCTCACCAGTAGGACCCCAATAATCCTATTACCTCAATAAACTTTCTTGAACTTGTGATTATGAACTCAACTCTCCATATAAGCTGCAACAAAATTAGATACCTAAAAACATACTTATTTATTTTAGTGAGTTTATTTTCCTTCTTGGCAAAAGCCACCCCTAGTATAAAAGACTACGGTTTATTACCTGATGTTAGCCAAGTGGTTATATCCCCCAACGGAGAGCTGTTTGCCTTTCGTAAAACCTCGCTCGATAACGACTACGTGCTCATTTACTCTGCGAGCACATCAAAACAAATAGGCGGGCTGGATGTCTCCGCAATAGACCCGCAGCACTTTTATTTTAGTAATGATGAGTCACTTATTTTAGTGGCGTCTCAATACAAAAAACTGCGCAACTACCGGCATGCATTTGATATTAGTACCGCTTTTACCTACTCCATTAAAACCAAAACCGTTCGCCCACTCATTAGAGCTGGGCAGCCATTACGGGGTGATGCTCTAATTTACATGGGCCAGACGGGAATGGGCCGCATCGTTGGGGTATCAAAAGACAGCAAATATATTTTCATGCCCGCCTTTGTAGGCAGTAGTGATCTTGACCAGGCACCTAATTACGCGCTGCTGAGAGTAAAAGCCAACGGCAAGGGTAAACCCAAAGTGGTTTCAAAGGGAACAGACCACGTTACCGATTATTTTCTTGATGGAGACGGCAACGTAATTGCCAGAGAATCTTATAAAGAACGCCTTAAGCTACACACTCTGGAAGTGTACAGAAATAAAAAATGGGTTCCTATATTTGAAGAGGAGACAGAGCTTTTAAACCGATCCTTCATAGGGCTAACTGCCGACGCTAAAAACATCATATTTTTGGCCTACCAAGAGGACCGTGTTAGCTACTATACCCTGTCTTTATCAGACGGTAAGGAAACCCAGTTACCGTTTAATAAAGCTGATGCAGATATAGAAAATACCATTTCTGACCACAATAATATTAACTATGGCATTCGTTACAGTGGCTTTACACCCACTTATCAATTTTTTGATGAGGGTTTACAAAAACGCTTTGAAGCAATCCAAGCACAGTTTCCCGAGCACTCCGTATGGCTAGAAGGTTGGAGCGACAACTTTAATGATATTGTTGTTAAAGTAGAAGGCTCCAACTACGCTGGTGATTACTTCTTATCCAGCAAAAACCAAGAGCTACGTTTCATTGCCTCCGAACGTCCAAAATTAAAAGTGGAAGACATTAACCTTATTGGGCGCGTCACTTACAAAGCCCGCGATGGTTTGGCCATTCCTACTCTGCTAACCATTCCAAGAGACAAAGGCAATGATCTAAAAAATTTGCCAGCCGTACTTATGCCCCACGGAGGCCCTGCAGCCTACGACCATCTTGGGTTTGATTATTTAGCTCAGGCACTAGCGTCACGCGGGTACCTAGTTATTCAGCCTCAATTCAGAGGCTCTTCTGGGTTTGGTTTGGCGCACAAACAGGCGGGATACGGCCAATGGGGCAAAAAAATGCAACAAGACTTAACTGACGCCGTTAAGTTTTTTACTAAAAAAGGCATCATCAACCCTAAACGGGTTTGCATAGCTGGCGCCAGCTACGGTGGGTATGCCGCTTTAGCTGGCGCCACTTTTACCCCAGATTTATACCAGTGTGTATTTTCTCTGGCAGGTATTAGTCACATCCCTCGCTTAGTAAAAGCCGACAGAAGTCGATACGGAAAGCGTAGCAAAGTTATAAACTATATTAAAAAGACCATTGGAGGTGGCAAGCTAAATAAAAAGCGCCTGAATGATATCTCTCCGTATTTCTTTGCACACCAAGTTAAGGCTCCAATCATGCTTGCGCACGGAGAAGACGACACTCGTGTTGAATATACACAATCAAAGCTTATGGCATCTGCACTAAAAAATGCCGGGAAGCCCTTTGAATTTATCAAACTCAAAGACGAAGATCACCACTTGCAAGACCCAGAAACTCGATTGCAGGCAGTGACTGCACTTGTTAATTTCGTAAATAAACACCTAGGCGCAGCGAGCCAAACTACAAGTAAATCAAAGTGAGCTGGAGCGCGCTAATATGATTTGAATCACCTCCTTAGAAGGTAAAAACTCTCACTCACAAAATAGATTGGATCCCTTATGGCACTCACTCAATCCACCATGATGGCGCTGGGTACACCTGCCCCAGGCTTTAGCTTGCCATCCACCACTGGCGTCACTTTGGCGCTACCAGACCTAGTACCAGCAAAAGCCTTGGTAGTGATATTTATGTGTAACCACTGCCCCTATGTTATTCACATTGCCGATGCATTGGCCAAGTTAGAGCAATATTACAAAAACCTTGGCGTACAATTTGTAGGAATAAACAGCAACGACGTGTCCACGTACCCAGCGGATAATTTTGACAACATGAAAATCGAAGCAGACAAAAGAGGGTATGGTTTTCCATACCTTTGGGATGAGACTCAAAGCGTGGCCAAAGCTTACGGTGCTGCCTGCACGCCAGACATATATGTTTTTGACAGTCAACAAAAACTGGCTTACCGCGGCCAATTTGACGACACCCGCCCTACACGAATCAGCTCTGGCAACTACAACTCCACGCAAAGCCCCGCCACTGGCGCACACTTAGAAGACGCCATCAATAAGGTATTAAATGGTGAGACGATAAACGAAAAAACGCAAACCCCAGCCATGGGGTGCAACATTAAGTGGCTGCCAGGCAATGAGCCAGACTATTTTTAAGCTTCAATCTGTGCGGCTTAAAAAATAATTTCAAGCCGCACAACGCCACAAATAATTTAATTTTTAGCAAAAATTAGCTCTATGCTAAAGCGCTATTCGCACTCATAACGGTCAATCACCTCCCGTACTAAACCACTGCGCACAATATCTTCACGTACAAATTCATGGATAGCAACACTGCGCAGCCCATCTAGGCGCGTAATCGCGTCGGCCAAACCATTGGCGCCGCAAATATCACTTTGCTTAATATCTCCGTTGATCACCACTTTGCTGTTTTCACCAATGCGCGTTAAAAACATTTTCATTTGCGCTGGCGTTGTATTTTGCGCTTCATCCAATATTACAAAGGTATCTTCGCCAAATGTGCGCCCACGCATATAAGCCAGTGGCGCCGCCACTATCCGGCCGTGACGCATTAAGTACTTAACCGTTCCGGCGCCTAGCCGCATATTTAAAATATCTAAAAATGCGTCAATGTATGCTGCAAACTTTTCGTCTACATCTCCGGGTAAAAAGCCTAGGTTTTCGCCAGCCTCAACTGCCGGGCGCGTAAGAATAATTCGCTCTATTTGGCCGTTTTGCATAGCCTCTGCAGCCACGCCCCCGGCGCAGTAACTTTTACCGGTACCGGCAGGGCCAATACCAAAAGTTAAGCAGTGATTGCGTATAGCATGAATATATTTTTTTTGAGCCGAATTTTTTGGAACGAAAGGGGTTTTATCTTGAGGGGGGGAATAGGCCGTGGAAACATTTTGCCTAGCATTAAGCTCAAATATTTCTGCGCCGTCGTTAGCATGTTGCCGTTGATTTTTCTTACGGTGGTGTTTTTGCCGATGTCCTTTGTGTGAGTTGTGGGTTTCTTGAACCGAGTAATTAGAGTTACGTTTTGCACTCGCTCGCTTTGCCATAGACACATTCCTCTATGCGTGAATGAAATCAAAAGCATAATTGCTTGAGCAGGCATTGCGCTGAATCAAGCAACTACTGATTAGCTGATCCGTTACCAAACTATGTATCAAAAACATCCTATTGCCAACCCCAAAATTTAAAAAAATACTTTTTTTGCAGACAACTCCCAAATTACACGCTAAGCTAATAGGTAAGAGTACTGCCGCCGACGGATTATTAACCTTGGTTAAAAATTCACAGCCCCCTACCCCCTAAAGTTTTTATTAGCCCGCAATAACTAAGGGTATTTAAACCCTAATAATCCCGGCAATAGCGCACCCAATTTCAAGAACTTTCCAATTATTTATCTGAATTAGAACGGCCTTGTGCGCTAGCGCACCTTTTAAATGTTGGCCACTTCACTGAATCGCTGCGCCTTTTTGCGCACACTAAACTTGCAGTTACAAGCTTCTAACAAAAATAACAGAAATACCATTGGAGCAAACCGTGAGCCTAATCCCCGAGACACTCGCATTTTTAACGCCGCTACCAGCTTTGGGCACTGCCATATTGTGTGGCTTTGCACTCACTGCCATTAGCTCTGAATCCCCCGCCTCGCCAGAAGAAAAAAACACCGAGGCCCCCTCAACCCCAAGTAAAACCCCAGACCCAAACCTACAGCCACCTATGTAAGCACCGTAATTACGCCTCGGCGCGTATAGCGCCGAAGCCGCGCAAGCCTCTAGCATTAATGTTGACGCGTAAATTCACCTTGATACCTCTTATTCCACACACTATTCTGTAGTCAAGCCTACAATAGCTACCCAGAAAGCCACCGCCTGCAAAAATGCTATTTTTGGCTATAGTCTACAGTCAAACGGAAGATTAACACTCGTATTTCAGAGGCCATCATGAGTATCGAAAAAAGCTATTTGAAAACCAAACCCTTGTGCAAAGTAAAGTTTACTTTGCCACAGCACCAAATAGGCCAAGCAAAGACCGTGAATTTGGTTGGAGAGTTCAACGGCTGGGACAACCAAGCACAGCCCATGCGCAAACAAAAAACCGGGGATTACGCCACCACAGTATCGTTACCTTTAGGTAGTGAGTACGCTTTTCGTTACCTCATCAACGGTGAGGAGTGGGAGAACGACGGTCAAGCGGACAAATACATCCCAAGCCATGTTTGTGAAGCAGAGAACGGTGTTGTAGTCATTTAACTTCTTTATTGCGCCGAACTACCGCCTATCGACTACCATAGCCGCTTACCGCCTCTGCCAGAAGGTTCAGGCAGGATTAATACTCCTTTGCGTATAAATCACCTATAGCCCGGCCGTACTGCCGGGCAGTGATGCTCAACTATGCGAGGGGCCTATGAATATTCATAATACGCAATTCCGCCAATTTGGCGCCACTTGCCTCATTCCACTCTGGGCGATGCTCATCCCCATCTGGGCAAGCGCCGGCACCCATTCACCCACAACCGGTGATCAAAACAACACCTATACCTATTCTCATGAGCGCAATACGAGCTCGACATTCTCTCAAGCACAGCTGGATCAATTACTGTCCCCCATTGCTCTGTACCCCGATACAGTTTTAGCACACGTTCTCATCGCTGCCACCTACCCCTTAGAGCTGGTACAAGCAGAGCGCTGGAGCGCAAAACGCAATAGCCCCGGTGGGCAAGGTGCAGTAGACAATGTCGGCCATAAGCCCTGGGACCCAAGCGTAAAGGCGCTAGTCGCGTTTCCAGATTTACTCACGCGTATGGTAGAAGATTTAGATTGGACGCAAGATTTAGGCGAGGCCTTCCTAGTAAATGAAGAAGCGGTTATGGGTACCGTGCAATATTTACGTCAACAAGCATACCGTAGCGGGCACCTAGACCAATCACAACACTTAAAGGTCATTAAACAAGAAAAAGTGATCTATATAGAGCCCGTCGAAGAGCGCATTGTTTACTTACCCTATTACAACCCTCGCGTCGTTTACGGCCATTGGCGTTGGGCCAGCCATCACCCCATATACTGGCATCATCCCAGGGCGAACGTCAGCGTTGGTTTTAGCTGGGGGCACCGCGTTGCGCTGTCTTCTAGTTTTTACTTAGGTGCCATTCACTGGCCCCATAAACGTGTGGTTGTGGTCAACCGACCGTTGCGCTTACCCCGCTATAGCGGCCGCTACGTGGCAGGCCATAAGCGTGCAAAACACTGGAAGCATAACCCTAAGCATCGCCGCAGTGTTGCTTATAGGCATAATGCTGCGCACCGCTTGTTTGGTGATTTACGGCATCAACGCCACTTAAACAACCGGGCGGGACATTTGAACTCGCGCTTGAATTCTAACCCTAAGCGTTCAAGCCTTAGCCAAGGCCATCACCACACTCGCACTGGTGATCATAGCCCGTACAAGCACACCGAACGCCACACTACTCTCCCTCGTGCCGCTCACCATTTACCCAAAACACGTTCCACGCTACCAACGCCAAAACCTAACAAGGCCTTGAGCGCCAAGGACCGTCAAAACCGCGACCGCCACATGACCAACCGGCATAATACGGAGTATGGTAATAAAAGCCGCCAGCCAAACAAACCCCAAAGCCAAAGGGACAAGCGCAAATACCAGAATGAGTACAAACGCTCAATGACAAGCCACAAACGGCCCACTCAAAAGCGAGAGAACTTACGTGAAAAGCGCATAACAATTCCATCCATAGAAAAGCGGCGCGAAATGCTCAAGAGTAAATCGCATCACCAGCAAACCCAAAAGCAGCGCGCCAAGAGCTCTAAGTGGACAGAGAGAAAGCGTCAGCAACCGCAGAGTAGTACACGCAACACAAGCCATCAGCGCCAACAAAAGCCTAACCGCGCTCACAAAACTCCACCACGGTACAGCCAACGATAAATATGAATACGGCACGACGCAGGATTGCCTGGCCGCACCTCTGCGTCGTGCCGTGTACCAATTAGGGTAATGTACGCTTGCAGTTTTTTAAATCAGGGCTTTTTAAATAACAAAGTTGCGCGGTTGGATTCGCCAATTTGAACGTAAGGCGCCTGCGCCTCTGGCTTGTTCTTGGTAGTATAAAAAGACGGTGGCAGGCGCCATACATTGTCATCCTCACCCGGCCGATCTTTGGGGTTAGCATTAACGGCGGAGGCGGCCACAAATTCAAAACCCGCCTCTTGCATTACACGCTTTACAAAAGAGGTTTTTAGATAGCCCCGACTGCCGTCAGCCCACGCATCCGCTCTAGTTTCCGCCGCTTCATGCTGAACAATACCCACAACACCACCTGACTTAAGTAATGCAAAGGTTCTTTGCAAGGCATGGGTTAAGTATTGTCCTTTACCCTCAAAGCGCGCCAAATTGTGAAGGGCACGAACATATAACACCGCATCGACAGTACCATCCAAGGTGTTGGGTACTTGCTCAAAACTCAATGCCTGGGCGTTTGCACCCAACCCATCCAAAGTCCAAGCCGTGGCGTCGGCCTCCCATTTACCGGGCCATTGCTTTCTTTCTTCAATAAATTCTGGCGTACCAAAGAAAAATAATGGCCACATGCTTAACGCGTAATCTACACCAATCACAGAACCTTCTTTGCCCACATATGGCACCAGAATTTGAGAATACCAACCACTACCGGGCAGCACCTCTACCACAGTCATACCCGGCTCAATCCCAAAAAACTCTAACGTCTCTTTCGGGTTACGCGCACCATATCGGGCCTTAACCTCTGCAGTTTGGCTGGCCAACACACGCTCTAGGCGCGCTGCGGCCTCTGCTTGTTGTAATGCTGCCTCATTCGCCTTACTCTGACCAGTGCTTTGGCAGCCACTTAACATAATGCTCAATAAAACACCGGATATTAGCAACCCAAAAGTCTTCATTATTCACTCCAAATCATAGGCATCTCTAAAAGTGCATCTTTTATTCGATTGCTACATCCGCGTCCTCAAAGCTTCACAAATTGAAAAATCAATTTGCACAGCTAACTGCCCGTAAGGCGGTTATTTCTTGCAATCAAACAATCATTACAGCTTTTGATGTGCCTTATTCATACGTTAAAAATGAGAAAAAAGAAAAGAATGCATATGGCGATTTTCTCCAGTACAGATTAGTTTTTTACCGCACGAGGACTGAAAAAACGCGATGATACAATGTCAAAACCCTTCAACTGAGGGAGGGTTTGAAAAACCTAAAAAAGGGATTTGTGCGATTTTAAATTGTATCCTAAGGGGTTATGGATCGACAACCCATTACCGCGCCAAAGGTGATAAAGCCATAACTAACAACACTGACTTTAGTGTCACTCAATCAAAATTAGGTTGTTTCGCTGGCTTTTATACTGAAACCACCAAGCCCACGCCTATCAACGTTGTTATTCAACAGCTTTAACCACCGCCGCTACAACATGGGTTTTTATTCTATTTAATGCATCAAATATCTGAGCAACGCCACTTTCTTGTGATGTCATTTCGAAAATCAATAGGCCTTCAGGCTGCTGTTTGTAATGCACGGGTAACACGCAGGCGTTAGCAATGTCCGAGCGGTTAACTAAAAGGGGCGTAAATGCACCCTGTGAGTTAGCTTGTATAAACTCCGTAAACACATTATTTTCACACACTTGCTCCTGAACCGCACTGGCTGCAATATCGCAACGACCATCCATCCATTGGTGTGTTTTCCCATGGTCGTCAAATTGCCCTTCTAACTCATAGGTTTTTAGCATCGAATCATAAGCCCAAAAAAACGCCGCTTGGCCTTTCGTAATAGCCAAAATGTGGCGCACCACCTCACTAATTATGGCGTTCCGCTCTAGCCCACTATTAATGACTTTTAGGATACCTTCCATAATATCCACATCCAGCAAGCTTGCTCTCACCTTGGTATCCGTGCGCTCAATTTGTTCCAACAGCTTTTCATTGGTTTTTGCAGCTGCAATGTGGCGCAATACACGCGTCAGTAGCTGATGCTTGTCTACCGGTTTTAATAAATAACTGTTACCACCACAAACAAACCCCTTAACCAACTCATCTTGCACATTTTTACTGGTCAAAAATAAAATAGGTAAACGCTCAATGGGGTGCGTGACCCGAATGCGCATACTGACTTCATACCCCGACATTTTAGGCATCATCACATCTAAAATAACCAAAGATATCGATACCCCAGAACTTAAAATATCTAGCGCCTTAACCCCATCTTCTGCCTCAATCACATGGTAACTGTGTAGGTTCAGTATGCTCTTTATCACCATGCGATTAACGCTGTCATCATCAACCACCAAGATGGTATCGCGACCGTCGGCAACCTCCTTCGGAGGTACCGTTGAATTGCCCCCGTCCATAGTAGGCAAAACCTCTAACGTCTGATGAATATCTCGCACTAACGCTTGGGTATTTGTAGCATGTACCTCGTCATCCTTTGCCGCGGGCAAAGTCACCGTAAAGGTAGTGCCAACACCTTCGATGGACTCTACAAATACCTCACCTTTATGCAAGGTTACCAGTTGTTTGGTAATGGCCATTCCCAAACCCGTACCCACCGAAGAAGGGCCTTCACTGTTGTCAAATTGCGTAAAGGCTTCAAACACCCGAGGCAATTCATCTGGGTGCATCCCAACACCCGTATCTTTAATGGCTATGTACCAATGATTATTTTTCTTTCTGGCAGAGACTTGAATCAGGCCATGCCGCGTAAATTTAATGGCATTGCCCACCAAGTTGTGAAGCATTTGTTGCAGGCGATTTTCATCCGCATACACTTGCGCGCTATGCGGCACCAAATTATTAAGTCGAATGGGCTTTTTACCCACTAGCGGTTGGCTTAGCTCCAACACCATGGCGCAAGCGCGATAAATATTTACCGATTGAATATCAAGCTCTAGCTTATTCTCACTTAATTTTGCATGGTCCAGAATATCGTTTATTAGATTCGATAAGCGTCGACCACTGTAGGTAATCATTTTTAAACTGTGCGTCGTTGCACTACTTAGCTCACCCGTCGCTCCATCCAGCATGGCATCGGCCAACCCAATAATGCCATTTAAGGGTGTCCTCAGCTCATGAGTGGTATTGTCTAGGAAAGCATCTTTCAACTCATCCACTTTAACCAGTTTTTCATTTAATGCCGTTTGGTTTACCAAGGTCAATTTCTTTTTGTGACCATTCAATATAAAACCAATGAGAGTAATGCCAGCTAAGATATAGATCATATAAGCCCAGGGCGTTGCCCAAGGTGGCGCGCTCACTGTAATTTTTAAACTCCCCCCTGTAGTATTCCAAACGCCGTCACCGTTTGCGGCCTTCACTTGAAAAATATACTCCCCAGGGGCTAGGTTGGTATAGGTAGCGCTGTTTTTTCTACCAACGTGATGCCAGTTGGCATCAAACCCCTGTAACTTATACGCGTATTGATTTGTAGAGGGGGTTTTAAAGTTCATGGCGTAAAAATCAAAGCCAATCATGGTATGCGTATGATCTAACTGAATGCGCGTGGTTTGATGAATGCTCTTGTCAAGAATGCCGGTATCATCGCCCACAAAAACAGGCTTATTAAAAAGTCTAATTTTGTCTAACACAACACGTGGAGCCTTGTCAGGTGAAGCGACAACCCTAGAGAAAGCTCGAGTGGAACGATCGTGGTAATTGACACTTTGAGGCGATACCCCCACCCACACGTCACCATCAAAATCTTCGTATATCACTCGCGTCTTATCCGAGTTAATACTTGTATCAGAAAAAGGCTGGTGCTTAATAAGCGTCGTATTGCTAGACACCGGGTCTAGGATGATCAGTCCATTCGAGCCGGTAGCCACCCAAAGCTTGCCGTCACTTAAGGCTTTAACCTCCCAGATGTATTGATTGGCGCTACCGGTAACATGGCTTAAATCAAAAACCCTAAACTCACTGCCATTCAAAGCCAACCGGGCTACCCCTCCCCCTAAGGTACCTACCCAAATATGACCCACGTCGTCCTCAGCAATAGTGCTAACTTGGTCACTGGGTATCGATGTATCATCGCTTGAATTTGCACGCCACGACCGCACGATTTGAGATTGAGTATCGTACCGGATCAGCCCATGAGCATCCGTTCCCACCCACAAAATTCTTTTTGAATCAAAAAAGAATTTTTTAACAACAACGCCTTCAAAC
>CAYZQH010000102.1:0-10877 GCA_964480055.1 uncultured Cellvibrionaceae bacterium | reverse complement strand
TGTATTGATTATGTGATGTAAATAGTATCTTGGAAACTCTAATATTTATGGCTTGCTACTTTTGGGTAAACTGCGTTTTTATGCTGCCAAGCCCTTGGTACTCAACTGTAACGGGTTGATCGAAAGGTACGTTTAATACCCCCGCATAAGAGCCCGTAATAACCACTTGGCCGGCCTCAATACCAAGGCCTTGTTCGCTCAAAAAATTGGCCAGCCACACCACCGGAGCAAACGCATCGCCGCCAGGATGTCGCCCTTGAATATGTTCGATGTTACCAGCAACAGTCAGTGTTATAGCAATGTCTGCAGGTGGCATTTGGGGTATTTGCGGCCCCAAATATATACCTTGATTAAATAAACCATCGGCCAACAATTCTGGAAACTCGCATTCTTGTGGTGATGCATATTGGCCGCGCATCAATTCAAACGCCAAGTGCATACTCCCAAGAGCATTGAGCACTTCTTGTTTGGTGTATAGGTCGGACTGAGGTGGAAGGCCACGCTCAAACACGAATCCAATTTCTGGCTCTATGCCCGCCTGCTCTTTAAATGGTCGAACCGCACACACATCTGGCTCAGAACAATAAAAACCACTTTCAAAAATGGGCGCGACTACCCATTTGCCCTCTGGGGGCATTAAACATTTCCAACCTTTTACCGCCTCACCAGATGCTTCTAGTACTTCTCTCACACGGCTTTGAACGGCAAACGCCTCTTCTAGCGTTGTGGGGCGCAAGTTTTTGGGCAAACGGTCACCTTGGATACCGCGAAGTCGGCGCTGAGCAAGCTCTTGTGCAGCACGCTGGCAATCAAACATGAAAACTCTCTTTGTACGAAGTATTGATTTGTGCAATACGCCCTCACGGGCATCACCATAAACGCGCAATTGCGTTTGCTAATGATGAACACGTTATATGGGGGCAGCCGTTGATAGTACCGCTAAAGTGCGGAGCTTGTCACACATCAAATGTGATTACTAAGATAAGCCTGGCGCAAGCAACCCATGCGTCAAAATAACCTTTTGCACCCGCGGCGCCCACTGCGCAAGGTGATCTGCCTTGGCAACTTGGTTATCTGCATAATCAAACCCTGGCACCACCACCTCTGAAATTAACCCATACTCCCAATCACCATTGTGGACTGGTAATTGACTGGCCTTCCACCAGTTTGCAGGCACCATCAATTGAGGCGTTTGCCCCGCATCTAATTGATTCCCAAGTATTGCTTGGTGGAATTCACCTTCAGGAGAAATAAGGAAGTATGACAACGGCGCACCGGCATGAAAGCAGTGCACAATATCCGACGCGTTGCGGTGTAGGTACCCAACAGGAGAGTCTTCAGTTAAACAATAATAGATGGCAGAAGCCAAGCACCTTGTGCTGCCTGCCGTGCCTATACTGCGCCCCGATGTATAGGTGCGCTTAAAATACCCCCCTTCTAAAGGGTGTGGCTCCAACGCTAGCGTTTGGATAAGGGTACTTGCAGACAGCACCACACACTCCTGTTGCACTTAAATATCAGACGCTAACAGGAATGAGGTGTAAACAAAAGCGCCTAAAAGCTGGAACCCCCAGAAGGGGTTGGCCTTGAGAAGGTTGAATAAGCCGAGCTGCCCACAACAGGGGCGTCTTCGCTAATATCAGATTCATCCGCAGCACGCTCAAGTGTTTGGGACGGTTGCGAATGGTCGGTATAAGCACTGGGTGTTAAGGATTTCTCTGCTTCATCGAGCACGCCATGCAACGCAATCTCTATGGCAGTTTTAATCTCCGATTGCTGGCCTGCAGCGTAAAACCGAATTAAACGCATTAATACAGGCGACGCTAATAAGTCTCTATTGGGGTTGGATTCTTGCTCGGCAATAATCTGCAATAAGATACTTTTGGTTAGGTCGGCTCCAGATTTGGAATCAACCACCTCAAAGGTTTTGCCTTGCTCTATCAGCCCTTTTAAAGACTCTAGGTTCACGTATTGGCTTTTGTCGGTATCGTAAAGCCGACGATTAGGGTATTTTTTAATCAGAATCACTGGAATACTTCTCCACGGGCTACTTCACACTGCTCACGAGGTATGACGCCGAAAAGCGGCATCTTGCAATACAAGGCGTGATCAAGTGGTTAAATCCGCCCTCCTACCAAAAGTATAACAGCGATATTGAAGCTTGCTGGAAAAGCCCAAAACTTAATGAAAAAGCCAGGTGCGAGCACAGCAAAATTCGCCCGAAAGCCCCATGTGGCGGGGCTTAAGGAAGAGGGTGCTCTGCTAAAACAGACTCTACGGCCTCCACTAAAGCCGTGCTACCCATCTGATAATCAATGGATGCAGGGAGCGTATGCAGAAACCAGTCTACCTCCCACTCAAGGGTGTCACCTGGCTCAATTGAGGTATATGCACCCTGCTGCTCCATTTCGATATACGCGTTCAGAGGGTCGCCGTGGGCGTAGATCTCTACCTCAGCCTCCCCTGGGGCAACTTGGTTTAGGTCTTCAATAGTGGAAAAACGCTTCACCAACAACAAGCCGTTGTGGGCGTTGGCAATCCACCCGGCACTGCCATTGCCAAAGATTTTTTCATGGTCTTCTTGCTGTTGTGGTGCATATTCGTGCCACACATGGCGACCATCAAAAGTGGCCTGCCCTGTAGACTTGGGCAAAGCTGGCTGCTCGCTTTTGTAAAAGGTCAAACCACCGTATATACGCGTGATCTCCCACGGCGCCCAAGCTCGCGGCTCGTTAGCCACATTGGTCATGGCATAACGTACACGCATTACGCGCCCGTCTAGTGTTAAGGTTTTTACCAATTGCAGAAATGTTTGCTCACAGGCGGCGCTCTGTAGACGAATACCACGCTCTATGCGCTCGATGGTATACGGGGCAGAATCTAATGTGGGTGGTGGTGGCCACCCCCAAGCCTCTTGCGGACTTGGCCAAAATGTAGAGCCTATTTGCGGACCAGTGGGCACCAAGGCATTCTGCCCTTCAACTGAAAAAGCCAAAATACGACCGCCGCTTTGCGCATCAACGATCACGGACAGTGCATCGCCATTGAGAACATACTGTGTTTGTTTCATAACCAGGTGCCACGACCAATACAACGTAAGCTAACTTGCTACCCACAAGCATTAGGGCCTGGCAAGCTACTTTCCTTGGCTACATTGCACGACGACCTCCAACGCCTCATTCCATAATCAGTGCCCTACAAAATCAGACCAAACAATGGAACCGGTTACATTATACCCAAGACAAATAACGTAATCCTGGACGAATGTCACTTTTGAGTAATGGCGTCATTTTTTATGCTCGCCCCAAATGCACCAATTCGAGACACCTCGTACCCGGTAGCTCAGCCCATACTCAGACCAAAGAGCAACGCCAAACCCACCATTGATAAAGACACTCAATGAAAGCAAACACTAACTTAAATCAATTTCCACGAATTTGTGAAAACGGTTTCATTTCAACCCCCAAACTGTGTAAAAATGGCGCACTCGAAGCAACCCGGCCGTTTCGCGCATTGGAATTGTCGGTGTTTTTCAGTCAGAGCAGCATGAGCATACCTTGCCTGCTTGATCGTACCTTAAACGATCAAGCGGGCAAGTGTTATGGCGTGTTGGCTTCTGACGTGACAGCCTACGCTGGCTTCCGCCATCGGCCTACTGGGCGTGCATGGCGCTTTGCAGCATAACCGGTTACGGCCGCTGCAAATAACAACAATAATTTGCTGTACTTGGGACTGACTCATGCAACTAACAACCATCGACTTAAGCATCATTGGTGCTTATCTGCTGGCAACCATTGCCATCGGCCTCATATTAAAACGCCGGGCATCTAAAAATTTAGACTCCTACTTACTGGGCGGCAAAGAGCTCCCCTGGTACATGCTAAGCCTTTCCAACGCGTCTGGCATGTTTGATATCTCTGGAACCATGTGGTTGGTCACCCTGCTTTTTGTTTATGGTTTAAAGAGTATTTGGATCCCGTGGATGTGGCCCGTCTTCAACCAAGTATTTTTGATGGTGTTCTTATCCATCTGGTTGCGTCGTAGCAACGTTTTAACCGGCGCAGAATGGATTCGTACACGCTTTGGCGACGATACCGGCGGCATGCTCTCGCACTCCATCGTGGTGGTATTTGCGCTGGTTGGGGTTTTAGGGTTTTTGGCCTACGGCTTTGTAGGGATTGGTAAATTTGTAGAAATTTTCATTCCCTGGTCTGTTGTGGCCCCTTACGTTCCGTTTGAAGTAGCCCCTGAGTATGTGCCGCACTTCTACGGTATTATCTTTACCTCTATAGCTACCTTCTACGTGATGCTTGGCGGCATGCTAAGTATCGTATTTGCTGACCTTTTACAGTTTGGCATTATGACGCTATCTGCGTTTGTCATTGCCGGTATCGCTATGGCCAATGTCTCTCAAGAGGCGCTGGCAGCAGCAACGCCAGCGGGCTGGGCCAACCCATTCTTTGGTTGGGAGCTGGGCTTAAACTGGACAGAGGTACTGGCCGAAGTCAGTACCAAGATCAGCTCTGACGGATACTCCTTGTTTACCATTTTGATGATGATGATGATCTTCAAGGGCATTTTCATCAGTGCTGCCGGCCCACAACCCAACTACGACATGCAAAAAATCCTAGCTACGCGCTCGCCCAAAGAGGGCGCCATGATGAGTGGCTTTGTATCGGTGGTACTTATGCCCATTCGCTACTTGATGATTGCAGGCTTTGCAGTACTGGCCTTGGTGTACTTTAACGAGCTGCAACTGGGCGGCGACAAGGGCATCGACTTTGAGCAAATTTTGCCCGCTGCCATTTTACAGTTTGCCCCTGTTGGCGTATTGGGCTTAATACTGGCCGGGCTCTTAGCGGCATTTATGTCTACCTTTGCCTCAACGGTTAACGCCGCCCCCGCTTATTTGGTCAATGATATTTACAAGCGTTATATCAACCCAACAGCCGAGCCCAAGAAATTGGTTTACGCCAGTTATGCCGTATCTGTTGGCGTAGTGGCCATCTCAACCATTCTAGGTTTTTATGTAACCAGCATTAACAGTTTGTTGGTGTGGCTTGTATCTGGCCTGTGGGGCGGGTATACCGCGGCCAATGTGTTGAAATGGTATTGGTGGCGTCTTAACGGGGTGGGCTATTTCTCTGGCATGGTTTTGGGTCTTATATGCGCTCTGGCCTTCCCGCCGATTTTTGAAAAAATGCTGCCTTCAGTTGCACCCGATATTTTGCCGCTTTACCTGTTCCCTGTGGTATTGATCCTATCGGGCATTGCCTGCATTTTTGGCAGCCTTTACACCCGGCAAGAAGATATGGCGCGCTTAAAAACCTTCTACAAAAACGTGCGTCCATGGGGGTTTTGGGGCCCAGTTTTGATAGAAGTGCAAAAAGACGACCCGAGCTTTACGCGCAACCCGTACTTTAAGCGCGACATGTTTAACGTATTAATAGGTACCATTTTGCAAACCACCCTAGTGGCCTTGCCGGTATTTATTGTCATAAAGGCCCCAGGTAGCGCCATAGGTGCCATAGCCATTATTGCGGCCACCATTTTGATACTGAAAGAGACTTGGTTCAAAAATTTGGTGGACTGGCCCGAAGACGAAATCGCCCGCGAGCAAGCTCTCAACAAAGGTTAACCCCTGTTTTTTTAAATTCGGCCAAAGGTTCTGCCTTTGGCCTGCTTTATTTTGAATTAAGGTATACGCTATGAAATTTGGTCATTTTGACGACGTTAATCGCGAATATGTGATCACCGACCCGAAAACACCCTGGCCCTGGATTAACTATTTAGGCAATCAAGACTTCTTCTCTTTGGTGTCTAACACCGCTGGCGGTTACAGCTTTTATAAAGATGCTAAATTTCGTCGCTTAACCCGCTACCGGTACAACAGTGTACCCATTGATAATGGCGGCAAATATTTTTACATCAACGATGGTGGCGATGTTTGGTCACCTGGCTGGAAGCCCGTTAAAGCCGACCTAGATAACTATAGCTGTCGTCACGGCTTGAGCTACACAAAAATTCAAGGTGAGCGCAACGGCATTGAGGCCGAAGTACTTTACTTTATCCCGCTAGACTCTTGGGCTGAAGTACAAAAGGTACGCCTAAAAAATACCACCAACGCCCTTAAAAAGTTTAAGTTATTTTCTTTTGCAGAATGGTGCTTGTGGAACGCCGAAGACGACATGACCAACTTCCAGCGTAATTTTTCCACTGGAGAAGTAGAAATTAAAGACTCGGTAATTTACCACAAAACCGAGTATAAAGAGCGCCGTAACCATTACGCCTTCTATTCCGTAAACGCCCCAATTGACGGCTTTGAAACCGACCGTGAAACCTTTATGGGCCTTTACAACAACTTTGACCGCCCCGATACCGTATTCAGTGGCGAACCTAAAAATACCCACGCCCATGGTTGGTCGCCTATTGCTTCACATTGCATAGAAGTAGAGCTGGCCCCCGACGAAGAAAAAGAACTGGTGTTTGTTTTGGGCTACATCGAAGTAGACCCGGAAAACAAATGGGAAAGCAAAGGCGTTATTAACAAGCAGCCCGCTGCCGAAGTGATTGAACGCTTCCAAAGTGTTGAACAAGTCAATGCCGAGTTAGAAAAACTCAAAAATTACTGGTCCAACCTGCTTGCCACTTACCAATTAAACAGTGGTGACGAGCGCCTAGACCGCATGGTAAATATTTGGAACCAATACCAATGCATGGTGACTTTCAATATGAGCCGCAGTGCGTCTAATTTTGAATCAGGCATTGGCCGCGGTATGGGCTTTAGGGATTCCAACCAAGACCTGATCGGGTTTGTGCATCAAATCCCCGAGCGCGCCAAAGAACGTATTTTGGATATTGCCGCCACACAATTTGAAGACGGCTCGGCTTATCACCAATACCAACCCTTAACCAAACGTGGTAACAATGCTGTTGGTGGTGATTTTAACGATGACCCACTGTGGTTGATTTTATCTACTACAGATTACATCAAGGAAACGGGCGACTTCTCGATTCTAGATGAGCAAGTGCCCTACGACAATGACGAGAGCAAAGCCACCAGTCACTTTGAACATTTAAAGCGTTCGTTCTACTTTACCGTCAATAATTTGGGGCCCCACGGCTTACCATTAATTGGTCGCGCGGATTGGAATGACTGCTTAAACCTTAACTGCTTCTCTGAAGATCCGAACGAATCTTTTCAAACCACCGGCAACAAAAAAGGCAAAACGGCAGAGTCCTTAATGATTGCTGGCCTATTTGTTTTATACGGCAAAGAGTTTATTAAGTTGTGTAATGAAGTGGGTAAAAACGATGAAGCCGGCGCTGCGCAAACCCACGTAGACAACATGATTGCCGCGGTGAAAGACCACGGTTGGGATGGCGACTGGTACCTGCGCGCCTATGATTACTACGGCAAGAAAGTCGGCAGTAAAGAAAATGAAGAAGGTAAAATCTTTATTGAATCACAAGGCTTCTGTGGTATGGCCGGTATTGGCCAAGAAGAAGGCATGGTGCAAAAATCTTTAGACTCGGTGAAAGAATGGCTAGATACCCCATACGGTATTGTGCTTCAGCAACCAGCATTTACAAAGTACTACATTGAATACGGTGAAATCTCCACCTACCCTGCCGGCTACAAAGAAAACGCCGGTATTTTCTGTCATAACAACCCTTGGATTATGATTGCAGAAACCATGATAGGTAATGGTGATCGCGCGTACGATTACTACCAAAAGATGGCGCCAGCCTTTTTAGAAGACATCAGTGACTTACATAAAGTAGAGCCGTACGTATACGCACAAATGATTGCAGGTAAAGATGCCTTTAAACCGGGTGAAGCCAAAAACAGCTGGCTAACCGGTACCGCCGCTTGGAACTTTGCCGCCATTACGCAGTATATTTTGGGCATTAAGCCAGACTACCAAGGCTTGAGCATTGACCCGTGTATTCCTAAAGAATGGAATGGCTTTAAAGTTAGCCGTAAGTTCCGCGGCACCACGTACAACATAGAGGTTAAAAACCCTAATCACGTCAGTAAAGGCATTGCGTCTATGACGATTAATGGTGAAACCGTAGAGGGTAATGTACTACCAACGTTAAACTCTGGGACCGAAGCTGAAGTTATTGTCACTTTGGGTTAGATAACGCCGCTACTTGCTAACAATAATAATGGGGCTTAGGCCCCGTTTTTATTGGACAAGCTTTGTTCAAGCCATTAAATTGCCCGCCTGAGTCTTTTATTCAACTGCGTCTGTATCTGCAGCTGCAGAGCTTGGGCTTTCGTCTATCTCACTTTTAGCAAAGATACCCGCTATGGCATAGGCCATTTGGTCGAACATTAACCCTTTTGCGTCGTCTAATTTTAGGTTGGCTTTATTGGCGGTGGTGACTATGCGGGTACGGTATTTTATTCGGTCAGACACAGCGTGTTCTGTGAGAGTGCTTTGGCCATCATCACCAGCGGATACGTTCACTTCTGTGTCTACTTTTACCACGCTGTTTTCTGGGGGACGCTCAGAAACCTCTACATCCGTCACCAGCATATAGCTCACATCGCTCACTAAAGAGTTAATAGCGCCCTCCACAGCGCCCACCAAAATGGAGGCTGCCAGTGCTTTTAAAAAATCCTCAGAATCATCAAAGCCCCCCAAGGCACGCACATCCAACATGGTTTGCCCAATAGGCGGGCCACCATAGCCTTGCTCTAGGGCTAGCTCAGCAGCAGAAAGCACGGCTTTTTCCAGATTTAATACAGAAACAGACAGGAAATAGACCGCCTCGTCCGGGTTATTCGTCAGGGTATAGTCACTGTTATTGCCCCTTAATTGTTGCTTAATGGCGCGCCTAAAAGCTGCGCTATCAAACTCAATCACACTACTGCGAATGTCTAAAAATAGCTTGGGGGAAGGAGACGCAACCGGCGCCACAAAAATGGCAACAGAGGTATGAGTTTGTACATCTAGGCCCTTTTTGTCCATGGCCAATTGCGCGGCGGCACAGCCACCCAATGCCAACAACATGACCGGTATAACCAGCAACCGTTTGAACAAACATCCTGAAATAACCGCCATCTTACTCCCCTTGCTGGTTGTATTTGCCTAACTGCGCATAAGCGCTAACCCCGGTAGACACCGGCCTAACGAGTTTTGTTCTCTAAAAATTTACCCGCCACAGTTTAGCACCAAAACAAACGCAGCCTTAATACTTCAGCTGCGCTTGTTGATTTGCCCTAGGCTACACACAAAAGCTGCAGCAGGCCGAGTTATTGTTCTGCAGACGTAATAGATCAGAAACGATTTTGGCACACCTTTCACGACCGCTCTCGTGGGGCTTTAACAGTCACCGAGTTGCTTGTGCTTGATAAAACCTTACCGCGACAATCTGTCACTTCCCCCACCTCATCCGCGCCCTTACAATTCTGCCTCGTAATCTGGGGAGGGTAAGAGTGAAAATTAAAAACATTATGCTACCAGCGGTACTGGTGGCAGCGCCGGCAATGGCCATCACAGATTTGCCTATTGAGGTGGTGGAAGTAATTGGCGACGGCCGCCAGCTGGAACAACGGCAATTACACAGCGAATCTGCAGTCAAAGCGCCAGCTCATGATGCCGGTCAGCTTATCCGTGCCCTTAATGGTATGACCGCAACCCGCCGCGGTGGACGCGGCTTTGAGCCGATTATTCGCGGTCAATCCCAGAACCAGGTCAATGTAATTACCGATGGCGCCTACACCTTTGGTGCCTGCCCCGGTCGCATGGACCCGCCCACTACCTATACCGCATTGGATAACTTCGACCAGCTGACAGTGATTAAAGGCAATCGCTCGGTCATCTACGGTGCTGGCGGCAGTGGCGGAACTCTGATTTTTGAACACCGACGCCCGCAGCTGAAAAACAAAAACCTCCTCGGTTCTTTCACCCTTGGTGATACCAGCAATAGCAGAGCACAGAGTGTTTCCGGAAATTTGGTGTTTGGCAACAAGCAGGCATTTGGGCGTCTGTTTGGCGATATTAAATCTGCCGATAACTACGAAGATGGCGACGGTCTAAACACCGCATCAAGTTTCGAGTCGGCCAGCTGGGGCCTGATTGCCGGCGCCGATCTTAGTACCAGTCACTATCTGGAAGTTTCCCACGAGCAGGTCAGTGAAGATGATGTATGGTTTGCCGGCAACGGTATGGATTCCCCCTGGACCGATGCCACAACCGACCGCCTGAAGTGGCGGTACACGGGCAAAGGTTGGTTGGACAGTTTCGAGCTGAATGTTTATCAAAGTGATGTCGATCACCTGATGGATAACTACACGGTGCGCAACCGTATGCAGGCAAGTAACAACGGTATGGCTGCAACCAGCCAGTCGCAAACGAGCGGTGGTCGTTTGTTAGCGACAGTTGAGCAGGCGCAGCTAGAGTGGCGCTTTGGCTTGGATCACCGGGCGAATACTCGCAATGCTGACCTATTTATGGATATGGCCAAAGACGGCAGTTACGACGTACTGGTTTCTATTATGTGGCCAGATGCGGAGTTATCCCAAACGGGGCTATTTGTAGAAACAGACTTTTTCTTGTCTGGGGCTGATACGCTGCGTTTTGGTGGCCGCCTGGACCAGTTGAAGTACAGCGCTTCTCGCGCTGATGAAAGCGCCGGCATGATGGCCAGTGCCACACCCAATACGCTCTATGAAAGTGCTTATGGCACGACAGCCAGCGGGCACACCGACACCGCGGTTGGTCTGGTATTAGGTTGGGACCATAAACTGGATGATGACAAACTCGTCAGCACCAACATAAGCCGCAGCGTGCGTGCGGCGGATGCTACGGAGCAGTTTATAGCTCGCAGCGCCGGAGGCAAACGGTGGGTCGGCAACCCAGATA
>CAYZQH010000101.1:2379-10983 GCA_964480055.1 uncultured Cellvibrionaceae bacterium | reverse complement strand
TTCGAACCTCCGACCGCCTGGTTCGTAGCCAGGTACTCTATCCAGCTGAGCTACGAGCGCGTAACCGAGCTAGCTTGCTAACTCGAGGGCGCGTATATTATGGATTGCGTTATGTAGAGTCAACCCCTTAGGCTCGGTTTTTAAAGTTTTGATGGCACAAAAATATCTTGACCAGCAAAATTAGGCGGCACCAAAATTGTGTCCATGGCGATTTTTCTGGGTTCGGGGTGATCCAGCGAAAAATGCAACCCCCGGCTTTCCTTGCGTCGCATTGCTGAATGAATAATCAATTCTGCAACCATGGCTAGGTTGCGCAGCTCAATAAGGTCGTTACTGACTTTGTAGTTGGAGTAGTAGTCTTGAATTTCCTTTTGCAGAAGTTGTACTCGATGTTCCGCGCGTTCTAAGCGTTTGTGCGTTCGAACGATACCCACGTAATCCCACATAAAACGTCTCAACTCATCCCAGTTGTGAGATATGACAACATCTTCATCGGAGTTGGTGACGCGCGATTCATCCCAGTTTTTCGGCGGCTCTGGGTCAGGAGTATTACCAAGATTGTTTGATATTGCCTTGGCGGCAGACTGGGCAAATACGATGCATTCGAGTAAAGAATTACTGGCCATCCGATTTGCGCCATGGAGCCCAGTGAATGAAGTTTCGCCAATGGCATATAGGTTTTTTAGGTCGGTTTCGCCGTTGGTGTTTGTTGCGACACCGCCACAGGTGTAATGCGCTGCGGGCACTACCGGAATGGCCTCTTTGGTAATGTCCATTCCGTATTTTAGGCAGTTCTCGTAGACGGTAGGAAAGTGAGATTTGATGAACTCAGGGGCTTTATGAGTAATATCTAAGTACACACAATTGCTGCCAAGACGTTTCATTTCATGGTCTATTGCGCGGGCAACCACGTCTCTTGGTGCGAGCTCTTTGCGCTCATGGAACCTTTCCATGAACGTATTTCCGTTCGGCAGCCGCAGTTTGGCGCCTTCACCACGCAATGCCTCAGTGAGTAGGAATGATTTTGCCTTGGGGTGATACAAGCAGGTAGGGTGAAACTGGTTGAACTCCATGTTGCCAACACGACACCCCGCGCGCCAGGCCATGGCTATGCCATCCCCACTGGCACTGTCAGGGTTGCTGCTGTAGAGGTAAACCTTACTGGCACCACCGGTAGCCAATATAACGGCCTTTGCGGTGAAGCTTTCTACCTGGTCTTTAGCTCGGTTATAGGCATATGCGCCCACACAGCGTAGCATTCGACTGGCTGGGTCGGGTTGACGGATGATGTCGAGCGCTGTGTAGTCTTCTAGTAGGGTGATGTTAGGGTTGGATTGTGCCTGCTCTAGTAAGGTTGAGTGTACTGCCTTTCCTGTGGCGTCGGCACTGTGTATCACCCTACGGTGGCTATGACCGCCTTCACGGGTCAAGTGAAACTCGTTAGAATCCTGGTCTTTTGTGAATCCAACACCCAGGCCAACTAGCCAGTTGATGGCTGCTTTGCTGTTTTTAACCGTAAACTCCACCACGTCTTCATGACATAGCCCTCCGCCGGCGGTTAAGGTATCGGCCACATGGGACTCCACGGAGTCTTTGTCGTCTAGCACTGCAGCAATGCCGCCTTGGGCGTACCACGTGGAGCCGTTGGTAAGCTTGCCTTTGCTTAGCACGGTCACAGAGGCTATGTTTGATAGGCTTAAAGCCAAGGTTAAGCCGGCGGCGCCGCTACCGACCACTAGCACGTCAGTACGCAAGCATGTGGTTATATCGCTCACAAGTTATTCCTAAGTTCCGCTTTGAACCTGGTATTCTACGCGATCGCGTTGTGCCTGAGAGCCGATGTTACAGGTTTATTTCAGTTTGAGTGGTTGTGTTGTGCTTAAGGTTGGGCCTAATCAAAATACATGAAGGGGAACTTATACTCTTCGAGGGTGGTCGTAATGCTAAACGGAAAGATAATTAGACATATCGATTGCAAAATAAGTGGGTATCACAATGGGTATGAGCAATGCCGCTAAGGTTGTTAAATTGAAAACCGGGGAAACTGACACGGCTCAAGTGCCAGTTCAGGATACAGATCAAAAGCTGGTAGAGCGTGTTCAGCAAGGTGATAAACGAGCGTTCGACTTGTTAGTGCTGAAATATCAGCACAAAGTTATTGCTGTTATAAGCAGGTTTGTAAAGGATTCTGCCGAGGTGCACGATGTTGCACAAGAAGCTTTTATCAAGGCTTACCGTGCGCTTGGAAACTTCCGCGGTGACAGCGCGTTTTATACGTGGATTTACCGCATAGCGATCAACACCGCTAAAAACCACTTAGTATCTCGGGGGAGGCGCCCACCATCGTTTGATGTTGATGTGGACGACGCCGAATATTATCCCGGTGCCGAAGGGTTGAAAGAAATAGGGACGCCAGAAAATACCTTGATGCGTGACCAGCTAGAGCAAGCAGTTCACAAGGCCATTAGGGAGCTCCCAGAGGATTTGCGAACCGCGGTAACCCTAAGGGAAATGGACGGATTGAGCTACGAGGAAATTGCCTCAGTAATGAATTGCCCGGTCGGTACTGTGCGGTCGCGTATATTTCGAGCTAGAGAGTCAATTGATAAGCATATTGCTGGTTTTGTCAACTAAGCATTTTCGATTTTGATGAACAGTTTTAAGGCAGAATTTTGCTGGTGTACGCCGGGTAATTTATTAAATACTTTCCTTTGAACTTATTTGCAAGGTGGTGGGTCGAAATGGCCACTTGCGGATTACGTAAGATCTTTTACTCTAATTTAACTGTTGGGTTTTGAATTTATGATACGAAAGTCTTCAGATCAGCTATTGGAATCGCTGTCAGCTTTGATGGATGGAGAGGCTTCGGAACTTGAAGTGCATCGCGTGTTAAAAAGCGTGGAGGGCAGTGAAGATCTACAGAAGTCTTGGGAAAGGTATAACCTGATCAGTTCTGCCATGCGCCGTGAAGTGACAAGCTCTGGAGTTGACTTGTCCGGCGCTATTCGCGACGCCATTGATGCACAAGAGAGCGGCGCCAATGTAGCGCAAGACCATCAAACGGAGCAACAAGGCACCTCTAGAGGTGCTGACCGCCGTTGGTTAGGCTGGCTGGCAAAGTCTTCAGTGGCAGCTTCCGTGGCCGCGGTGTTTGTGGTGGGAGCAGGGTATGTGGGTAACTCAGGGTTAAGTGACCTCTCCCAAGCGTCTTCCCCCACCGTTGCCGTGACTCCTTCTAGTACCACATCTTCTTCTAACCTCTCATCTAACACGACGCTCAGTGCACCGCTCGGTTTTGAGCTGCCCGCTGTGGAGAGTCGTACCGTGAGCGCAAGTCAGTTAAGTACCCAGGCTCATCCACTGCCAGCGTCTTCATCGCAATCTATGTCCGTCATTGAAGCCAAGGCTTTTTTGAACCAACTTCAATTACACCATGCCCGTCGAGCCAGTCTTAACGGTGGCATTGGGCTACTCCCATTTGCTCGAATCTCCGAGATTCCTGACGCTCAAGACCAGTAATTAGTGAAGAATTGGCCTCTTTTGGTGTTGTGCCTTGGAGCGCAACACTTCAGTGGCAGCGCCGTTGCACAAACATCTGAAGAGCGTTTGGGACTACAGGCTACGCCACCCGCTAAAGCTGTCGTTGGTCAGCCTGCTTCTCTTGTGAGCGTTGAGTCCCTGCTCAAGCGCGCAACTGAGGCTGTTCGTTCGTTAAGTTACAAGGGTATTTTCACTTACGAATACGGCAGTGTTCTTGAAACTTTGGAGCTGGTTCACGCGGTTACCGATGGTATAGAGCATGAGCGGGTCTTGCATTTAAGTGGCAGTAAGCGGGAGTTCTTGCGTTCTGGCCGCACCAGTGAATGCGACTCTGTAGCGGGTGTATTATTGCGTGGAGACGCGTTGATTGCCGAAGGCGTTCCGCAGCGATTGTCAGATCACTACACCTTTCTCATCAGCGGAAGCCGAAGAATAGCCGGACGAGAAGTAACTTTGGTGCGTTTTCAACCGAAGGATAACTTGAGGTTGTTGCGCGTAATGGGGTTTGATTCGGATACTGGCTTACCCTTACTGCTAGTGACTTCCGATGGGAAAAGCTATTTGGAGCGTTTTCAGTTTGTTGAGTTGGAGCATGGTGAACAGGTTACGGTAGATGACCTAAAACCTGAGAGTGGGCCTGTGGTGGTGCTAGATGCGCCTACTCGTTGTGCGCAAAGGCAAAAACAAGGATCCCCAGCCCGTTGGGTGGGTGCAGGGTTATTGAGCGTTCCAGGCGCTGCTCCGTCCTGGAAGGTTCGCTGGGTACCTAAAGGTTTTGTAATCTCTCAATCCTCACCGGAGCCTGGATATACAGAGGTGATGACCTATAGCGATGGTTTGTCCACATTTACATTGTTTGTGGTGGACTTGAGCGAGGCTGATATGCCCTTCAAAAACGGTGTCGCACGCATGGGAGCTACGCTGGCTTTGACACAGGCTGTTGAGTGGCACGGTCGGCCATTTGGCCTAGCGGTGGTGGGGGAAATCCCCCCGGTTACAGCGAAAAAGGTTCTCAGCTCAATGGTTCCTGTACGATAATCAAACAGATGGTATGGTAGAATGCGACTGTTAATGAGCATGTTGATACATGCTAGACACGCCAGTGATACAAGATAACCCTTTGGTGAAGCGATGATTACAGAGCAGGGTGTGGTTTCTAGAGTGGGGGACCAAACGCTTTGGGTTCAGACAGTAGCGCAATCTGTATGCGGGCGGTGTGTCGCTCGTAGTGGGTGTGGTACCCGAGTACTAAGTCGAATATATGGTGCTCCGCCTGAAGTGCCTGTTAGGGTGTCCCGAGCACATGCTTATACCGCCGGTGACTCGGTTGAAATTGGTATACATGAATCTGCTGTGGTCATTGCCTCACTCATCGCTTATGGGGTACCGATTCTTAGCCTTGTTATTTTGGTTGGCATTGCAGAAGTGTATGCCAAGCCTTATGCGTTTCTAGCGGCGCTTGTCGGATTGTTAGTCGGCTGGGTAGTATCTCAATATGTCCAGTCGGTTATTGTGGGTAGAAATTTTTTTGAGGCCCACCTGGTGTAAGGGGTAGTTTGAGCTAATCCTGCCTTTTATCATTCGTAGCGCCAGTTGGGTAAATCCTGTAGACTTGCGCCTTTCGCGCGCCGCCTTAGGTCGCATTTTTCCTTTATAGTCAACAGGTTATCGACTCGGTGTCTGATCTAAGTCATATTCGAAACTTTTCCATTATTGCTCATATTGATCACGGTAAATCTACTCTGGCGGATCGGTTTATACAGGTATGTGGAGGTTTGACAGAGCGGGAGATGGAAGCGCAAGTTCTCGACTCTATGGATTTAGAGCGTGAGCGTGGTATTACCATCAAGGCTCAAAGTGTCACGCTGTCGTACACAACAAAGTCTGGAAAGACCTACCAGCTTAATTTTATTGATACGCCAGGCCATGTTGATTTTAGCTACGAAGTTTCGCGGTCGCTGGCTGCCTGTGAGGGTGCCTTATTGGTGGTAGATGCTGCTCAAGGTGTGGAGGCTCAATCGGTAGCGAATTGCTATACCGCCATCGAGCAAGGGCTAGAGGTTATCCCCATTCTGAACAAAATGGATTTGCCACAAGCGGATCCAGACCGTGTTTCTCAAGAAGTTGAAGACATCATTGGTATTGATGCTACTGAAGCGACGCCGTGCAGTGCCAAATCTGGTATGGGGGTGGAGGATGTACTCGAAAGGTTGGTTGAAGCCGTTCCTGCTCCTCAAGGTGATATTGAAGCACCCTTGCAAGCGTTGATTATTGACTCTTGGTTTGACAATTATTTGGGCGTAGTTTCGCTGGTTAGAGTGAAGCAGGGAACGTTGAATGTTAAAGACAAAATTGTTGCAAAAACCTTAGGCAAGGCCCATGTGGTTGATAGTGTGGGTGTATTTAACCCTAAGCGACATGAAACCGGTGTGTTAAGTGCCGGTGAAGTGGGTTTTGTTGTTGCGGGCATCAAAGATATACACGGTGCACCCGTTGGGGATACCTTAACGCATGCCAATACACCTGAAGTTACGGCCTTACCTGGGTTTAAAAAAGTAAAGCCGCAAGTTTATGCAGGATTGTTTCCTGTTAGCTCTGACGACTATGAAAATTTTCGTGATGCGCTCTCTAAACTGACACTTAATGATGCATCGTTATTCTACGAGCCTGAAAGCTCTGATGCGCTGGGGTTTGGTTTTAGGTGCGGGTTTTTGGGAATGCTCCATATGGAGATTATTCAGGAGCGTCTAGAGAGAGAGTATGACCTTGACTTAATAACCACGGCCCCTACAGTTGTTTTTGAAGTGGAAACCTCAGAGGGGGGAGTGATCTTGGTAGACAACCCATCTAAGCTTCCTGAAGTTGGGTCTATTGCCGATATGCGTGAGCCTATTGTTCAGGCTAACATGTTGGTGCCTCAAGAGTATTTGGGGGCTGTTATTAATTTGTGCGTGGAAAAACGGGGCCTTCAGAAGGATATTCAGTACGTTGCCAACCAAGTGTCGGTGACCTACGAGCTGCCGATGAATGAAGTGGTATTAGACTTCTTTGATCGTTTAAAGTCTGTCAGCCGTGGGTATGCGAGCTTGGATTACAGCTTTTTACGCTTTCAAAGCGCAAAATTGGTACGTTTAGATGTGTTAATCAATGGCGAGCGCGTGGATGCATTGGCCCTGATTGTTCACCGAGATAATGCGCAATACAAAGGCCGCGCCCTGGTGGAAAAAATGAAAGAACTAATTCCTAGGCAAATGTTTGATGTGGCGATTCAAGCGGCCATTGGCGGGCAGATTATTGCGCGCTCTACGGTGAAAGCTTTGCGCAAAAACGTGACGGCCAAGTGTTATGGTGGGGACGTGACGCGAAAGAAAAAGCTATTAGAGAAGCAAAAAGCCGGTAAAAAACGTATGAAGCAAGTCGGTAAAGTGGAAATTCCGCAAGATGCGTTCTTAGCTGTATTGAAGGTGGATAGTTAGAGTTGGGCACGCCTAAGGTCTCTGTTTTGGCTAGGCGGAGGCTGGAGTGTCAGGTTTCTCCTTTGTGCGGAATTGCCTGTAAAGGGAACGGACCAGCTTGAATAGCTTCTATAGTAGTTGTGTACAGTTTATCGGCGGTCCCATCCGCTTTTCGAAAGTTCTGGTTGTAAATAAGGCGTCAATAACATGGATATCAACCTCCCCTTGATTTTAATGCTCGCAGTCGCACTCACCGGAGGCCTTTGGTTATTGGATCTGGTGTTGTGGGCCAAGCCTAGAAGGCGCGCCATTAAGGCAGTGGATGAGCAATTTAACCACCTAAGTGATGACAAAAAGCCGGAGGACTCAGCGTACGTTGCAGCTTATACCGCTGCAGCAAAAGAGCCTATTGCGGTTGAATACTCAAAGTCCTTCTTCCCGGTATTGGCTTTGGTGTTTGTGTTACGTTCATTTTTGATAGAGCCATTTCAAATCCCTTCCGAGTCTATGGTACCCACTTTAGAAGTGGGCGACTTCATTGCTGTGAACAAGTTCACCTACGGTATACGCATTCCAGTCTTTCGAACCAAGATTTTGAACATTAATCAACCAAAACGTGGCGATGTGGTGGTATTCTTCCCGCCTAATGAAGAGCGTTATTTCATTAAGCGTTTGGTGGGCTTGCCCGGCGATACCGTTGAGTACATCGATCATGTGCTTCACATTAACGGGAAGTCAGTCCCCAATGAGCTGACTGGGTTGGATGAACGTATGCCGCGCCCTAGTGATTGTTGGGCTAAATATGGGCTGTTTAAGGAAGTTCTTGGTGGTGACTCATACATTACCAGAAAGTGTATGCAGCCGGGGCCCTATAGTCGCCGAGGTAAGTGGGTAGTTCCCGACGGGCATTACTTTATGATGGGCGATAACCGAGACAACAGTCATGATAGTCGTGCGTGGCCTAACCCATTTGTGCCCGAAGAGAACATCGTAGGGAAGGCATTTGCTATTTGGATGCACTGGGGAGATGGTTTGCCATCTTTCGGTAGGGCTGGGGCGATTGAGTAGTTGTTAGAGGCGTGCTTTTTGAGCTGCCGCAATAACTTGAAGTAAGTTTAAGTGAAAGCACCGAGTCAATATGCATCAAAGTAGATTCATATATTAAATTTAAGCATACGAGATACATATATAAAACTGAGGGTTGATATGAAAATTCAAAAACAAAGGGGTATCAGTAGCGGCTTGCTTTTATTTATTTTGGTAACTTGTGGTTTTTTTCTGACGTGCTTTTTTAAGCTGGGCCCTGCGTATCTAGACAACACCTATATTGCTGAAGCACTAAAAAAACTTGCCGAAAATCACCCAGAGGATTTGAGAACAATATCAAAAAGTACGATTAGAAAAGAACTCGATCGCTTTTATATGCTGAATAATGTGCGCGGCGAGCCCTCTAAAGTTTTAGATGTTGATAGGAAAAAGGAAAAGGCCATTATCTCTGTCAATTACGAGGTGAGAGTGCCACTCATTTTAAATATTGACGTAGTTATGAGATTCGACAACGTATTAGACTCTTCTAACCCCGAGGCATGTTGTACGGTGAGTGACGAAG
>CAYZQH010000101.1:0-2279 GCA_964480055.1 uncultured Cellvibrionaceae bacterium | reverse complement strand
GACAACGTATTAGACTCTTCTAACCCCGAGGCATGTTGTACGGTGAGTGACGAAGCGAAGTGATCCGCCGCCCTCCCGCCCTACAAATTTACAAAAAAATTGGTTATACCTTTTCTGATGAGGGCCTATTGGCTCAAGCGCTTACTCATCGCAGCTACGGGGCTTCAAATAACGAGCGCCTAGAGTTTCTGGGTGATTCGGTGCTGAGCCTCTGTATTACGCAATGTCTTTTCGAGCAATTTCCTACGGCTACGGAAGGCGAGTTAAGTCGATTACGTGCGAGCTTAGTTAAGGGCGATACCTTGGCTGAAATTGCCCAACAATGGTGTTTAGGCGAGTATCTAATATTGGGCGAAGGCGAGATGAAAAGCGGCGGCCATCGTCGACCATCTATCTTGGCTGATGCGGTCGAGGCAATTTTGGGTGCCATTTACCTTGAAGCGGGCTTTGCAACTTCTGCGTCACAAGTGCAGCGGTGGTATGAGTCGCGTTTATCCGGTTTGACTTTAGAGGCTGAATGTAAAGATCCAAAAACACAGCTGCAAGAATGGCTTCAGGCACGGAGGCAACCATTGCCTAAATATTCTGTTGAGGAGGTGGTGGGAGAAGGCAAAACTTTACTCTTTAAGGTTACTTGTCATATAAAGCCTTTGAATCAACCGACTGAGGCTCAGGCGGCAAACCGAAAGCAAGCGGAAAAAGCCGCAGCTGCACTGATGATTGAGCAACTTAGTGCAGGTGGTCCGCGTGGAGGATAAAACCTACTGTGGTTTTGTGGCGATAGTTGGGCGCCCCAATGTTGGTAAATCCACCTTACTCAACCATTTGCTTCAACAAAAAATCAGTATTACATCACGTAAGCCTCAAACCACTCGCCACAATGTCCTTGGGATAAAAACCGAGGGCGAGACACAGGTTGTTTTTGTGGATACGCCAGGTATTCATAGCAATCAATCGAAAGCCATTAACCGATACATGAATCGCTCTGCGTCTTCTGCGACAAAAGATGTTGATGCCGTTATTTTTGTGGTGGATAGGGACGCGTGGACTGTAGAGGATGAACTTGTCGCCAAGCAGGTTCAAAATTTATCAAAAAAACTGATCGTCGCAGTGAATAAAGTTGATAAGTTAGAGGATAAAGGCGTATTAATGCCGAGCGTTGCTCAGTTACAGGAGATTTTATCTCCCGCGGCGATTGTACCCATATCCGCCCTAAAGCAGGTGAATTTGGACGTGCTAGAAAGCGAGATTAAGGGGTTTATTCCCGAAGCCGCGTTCTATTACCCTGAAGATCAGGTCACAGATAAAACATCCCGCTTTATGGCTGCAGAATTGGTACGCGAAAAAATTATGCGGCAATTGGGGGCAGAACTTCCCTACCAAGTCACAGTTGAAATTGAAGAATTTAAAGACGATAGCCAGATTATTCATATTTCTGCGCTCGTTTTGGTGGAAAGGGAAGGGCAAAAGCGCATTATCATTGGTGATAAGGGTTCTCGCCTAAAATCCATTGGTAAAGCAGCGCGAGTTGAGATGGAGACTATGTTTGAATCCAAGGTTATGCTCAAGCTATGGGTGAAAGTCAAAGCTGGATGGTCTGACGATGATCGTGCTTTGCGCAGCTTAGGGTATGACGAATAAATCAATATCTATGGTGGCGCATGTGCTACATGTGCGGCCGTACACAGATTCTCGCTGTTTGGTCGAGCTTTTGTGTGAGAATGACACCCGTATCACCGCTGTTGCGCGCGCCAAGAAGCTAAAAAAAAATCAGCGCACTGCGTCCTACCCATTTCAGCCCTTATCTGTGCTTCATATACAAGGGTATTTTAGCGCCAACCTATTCTCCCTAGTTTCTCACGAATTACTGACGCAACCCCAGTTGCATACAGGGAAAGTAGCCTTTTGCGGGCTGTATCTAAATGAATTGGTGATTCGCATGGTGCCTGGCAGCGATGAGGTTCAAGGTTTGTTTACTTTGTATCAGGAATGCCTGACCGAATTGATGCAGATAAGTGCGGCTAATAATGTTGGACAAGCCGATTTAGAGCCCCCGTTAAGAACTTTTGAGTTTTCATTTTTTGAAAAACTGGGGTACGGCATAGATTTTTGCAACAGTGTTGATGGGAGTGCTATATCAGAGGGTGGGTATTATCAGTATTTACCGGGCGAAGGGTTTATAACAACTACAGCTCCCCAGGGTATTAGAGGGCGACAGCTAATGGATATTGCTAGAAAGGATTTTTGTAGCCCTGAAAGCCGAAAAGCTGCTAAGTACT
>CAYZQH010000100.1:0-10990 GCA_964480055.1 uncultured Cellvibrionaceae bacterium | reverse complement strand
TATCCAAGCAGCAATCTCCAGAGCTGCTGTGGATTGGGTGCTCTGACAGTCGTGTCCCTGCCAATCAAATTGTTGGCCTACTACCTGGCGAAATGTTTGTGCACCGTAACATAGCCAACTGCGTGGTACATACCGACCTTAACTGCTTATCCGTTATACACTTCGCGGTGGCGGTACTGAAGGTAAAACACATTATTGTGTGTGGCCATTACGGCTGCGGTGGCATTGCCGCTGCGTTGGGAAGCAAACAGATCGGTTTAATAGACAACTGGCTACGCAACATTCGCGATGTGTACTTCAACAATCAAGAAACGTTCAATGACGCTTTAACCGAGCAAGAACGCGTGAACAAGCTATGCGAATTGAACGTAGCACAACAGGTGGCTAATGTGTCTCATACTAACATCGTACAAAACGCTTGGGACCAGGGCCAAGAGCTGTCTGTCCACGGGTGGATATACGACATTGGTGATGGCGTGCTAAAAGAAGTGACGCCCACGTTAGATGCGGTAGAGCAAATACCCGAGCAATACCGCGCTAAGAAATAGCTGTTTCACCACTTAAACGCCCCGCCCTTTCGAAAACGCATGCACAATCCCTGTGGCGTCCTCATTTCTCGTTGTAGTGAGGGCTTTGAGCTGGGATGGAAACACCGAGAGTACGATATAAATGTAACTGACACTCTCACGTAACAAGCGGTTAACAGTTTTTAAGTTTTTGGCAGGGTTACACCACGCTGGCCCTGGTACTTGCCTTTGCGGTCTCCGTATGAGGTTTCGCAGACTTCGTCACTTTCAAAAAACAACATTTGCGCTACGCCTTCGTTGGCGTAAATTTTTGCAGGTAGCGGCGTGGTATTGGAAAATTCTAAAGTCACGTGCCCTTCCCACTCTGGCTCTAGGGGCGTAACGTTTACAATAATGCCACAACGCGCATAGGTGGATTTGCCCAAACACACAGTCAACACACTACGCGGAATTTTGAAATATTCTACCGTGCGCGCCAATGCGAACGAATTGGGCGGAATAATGCAAACATCGCTTTTTACATCCACAAAACTGCCTTCATCAAACTTTTTTGGGTCTACCGTTACCGAGTGTACATTGGTAAATATTTTAAATTCATTGGCGCAACGTACGTCATACCCATAACTGGATGTGCCGTAAGAAATAACACGGTTTCCGTCGGCGCCATAACGAACTTGGCCCGGCTCAAAAGGTTCGATCATGCCGTCTTTTTCGGCCATTTCACAAATCCAACGGTCGGATTTAATTGACATACAACTCCCCAATAATATTCTCTAATACTAAGGGCACCTCTAAAAACGATGCTTTTTAGAGGTGCCCACACACTATGTCCGAAGGTTAATCATCGCTAAACGAAATACTTGGCCCCTGATTATCAGCCAAGGTTAAACCCCAAAGTGCCGCAGCCACTTGCAAGCTAATATCGTTATAAATACTGCTCACTTCCGAATTTGGCTCGGCAATCACTGGGGGATTGCCTTGGTCAGTTTGCTCGCGAATGCTTAACTTAAGCGGCAGCCGCCCCATCACATTAACTTGGTACTTTTTGGCAAGCTCATCGCCACCGTGCTCGCCAAAAATAGGCTCTTGGTGACCGCAGCTGGAGCAAATATGGGTGGACATATTCTCTACCACACCTAAGACTGGAATATGAACCTTGCGGAACATTTCTATCCCTTTAACAGCATCTAGCAGCGCGATATCTTGCGGCGTTGTCACAATTAACGAGCCCGACACAGGTACGCTTTGTGAAAGGGTCAGCTGTATGTCTCCGGTACCCGGTGGCATATCAATAACAAGGTAATCAATATCATCCCAATGAGTGTTGTGCAGTAGCTGCTGAAGCGCACCACTGACCATGGGCCCACGCCACACCATGGGCGTATCTTCAGTAACTAAGTTACCCATACTGACCATTTTTATGCCACCGACCGCTATGATGGGCTCCATCATATTAGGCCGATACATTTCTGGGCGTTTATCGGCCACGCCTAACATTAAGGATTGGCTGGGGCCATAAATATCAGCATCTAGCATGCCTACTTTGGCCCCTTGCGCCGCCAAAGCGAGTGCCAAATTAACACTGGTGGTAGATTTACCAACCCCACCCTTACCCGATGCAACGGCCAAAATATTTTTAACCCCGGCAATGGCTGATTGATTATTGGCAGGCTGAACCTTGGGCGCAAACCAATTGAGGTCTATATCAACACTACTAACCACGCCATCCAACGCAACCCGCAAAGACTCGCGCAGTTGATCGCGAAATGACTCAATGGGGTACCCCACATTCAGCCGCACGTATGCTTGACCACCCGTTAACTTAACTTCGGCGACGGCGTCTGCCGCGGTCAAACCAACGCCATAAGGCAAGGGAACCGTACGCAACGCCTGGGCAATGGCACTATATTCGGGCTGATCGAGCAAAGACATGGACACTCCAAGGTGGGCCAAAAACCGCCATTCTACCTCAAACGGATTTGTGGGGGCACAGGATATGGACGGGTTTAGGGGGGTGGCTGGAGCTAATCTGACGCCAGAAGCAATGCAAAAAACAGTGGCCTGCGACCGGCTAAACAGCTAGGGGAGCCGGATAGACCGTGTAAGCTTGGCATTTTTAAGAGGCAAAAAACGTCCAAGGCGCTTAACCACAAGCTCGGCAACGTGGCGGTAGGAAGTCAACTTTCCACCATAGACACCAACATATTGACTGCCCTCTAGGGTTTGTTCAAGCAAGACCGTATCACGACTGCGCTGGTTCGCTAATGCATCTGATTTTGGCAAAACCCTCACCCCGGCCATAACCGAGACAACCTCCGCCGGTTTTGTTGTTAACTCTGGAAAGTAGTGATTAAACGACGTCAAAAGGTACGTCACCTCATCGGCTGAGGCCTCTGCTCGTGGGCTGTTCAGTGTGCGCTCTGTAGTGCCAACCAGCGTTTGCCCCTGCCATGGCAATGCAAACATAGGGCGCCCGTCTGACGGTGCCTCAAAGTAATAGCATCTGGCCAAGGGCCTGGGAAGAACAATGTGCACCCCTTGCACCCAATCAATGGCGTGCGTTTTAAGTACAGGCAGTAACTTGGCACATTCATTCACCCAAGGCCCCGCTGCGTTCACCAGGTGCTTGGTTGTGATTTTATGGTCGCCCGCACAAATTTCAAAACCGCTTTCGGTGGTCGTTATGTTTTTGACCGGAGCATTATAAAAAACGCGCGCACCCAGTGACTCAGCACTCTTTATCACCGCTTGCGTTAACTGTGTATCATGCGTTTGCGCATCGGTATACTCAAACACGGCCACCAAATTTTTTTGCAATATGGGCAGTGTCTCCCAGCAGCTTTTAGGGATTCGACAAAAGCGATTGCGCTTACCCAGGCCGCCGAGCACCGCGTAAAGCGCCAACCCACACCATATCCATGGCCACGCTCTATTGGTGCTTTTATAAACCGGAATCATAAACCGATTAGCACTCACTAAATGTGGAGCATTTTGCAACAAAAGTTTACGCTCACGTAAGCATTCGTACACCAAGGGAATTTGAAAAGTCTCTAAATATCGCAAACCACCATGAATGAGTTTTGAGCTGGCACTGGAGGTTTCTTGCCCCGCTGAAGCATTACGCTCGAGCACCACTACGTTCCAACCTTGCGCAGCGCACGCTTGCGCTATACCTGCGCCCTGTATCCCGGCGCCAATGATGGTTACATCCGCATCAGTAACGTTAATACTCTGCATGCTTTGAGAGGGCTGCGTACTTTGGGGTGCATGGTTGATCATCCCTCCTACGTCCCATGACTCTATCCATTCAACGCCTTTGGCCAATAATTGTTTGGCCAGCTCTAAATCTACCACGTCGTAAACAAACCACTGCCATACTCCAGACCAAGGCCGAGCATTTGCGGGGAGCTTTTTGTAATTGCAAATTAAGTAGTCCGTGGGGTTGTGCTCTACTTTTTTCAAAGACGCTTCGTCATACGTGCTAAGCACCCAACCAACCGGGCATATATTAAGTTTTTGAACGGCACGTAATAAATCCAAGTGATAAGAAATAACCACACATTGGGCGCCCAGTGTTAGCAGCGCGGGCTGAACTGCGGCCAGGTATTGCGCGATGGACACTTGCTCTAGCGGCTCTGATTTAAGCTCCACAAATACCTTAACATCAGGCCAACGGGTTAATACGTTCGCCACATTCTGCAGGGATTGTAAAATACACTGATGACTGGCGCCTTTTAATCTCTCTGGCTCATTAACGGCCATTAACTTTGCTTGCTCAAAGGGCACATCACAAATATTTTTTGCAATATTCGCGGTACGCTCCAAGCTCACGTCATGCAAAACCACCGGCACACCATCTTGAGTAAGTTGCACATCTAGCTCCACCCCATGCGCGCCAGCTTCACAGGCTGCGACCAAGCCCTCTAAAGAATTCTCTGGGTATTTCTCTGGCCAACCGCGATGCCCCACCCATTTTGGGGATGAATTTTGAGTCATACGCTTAACTCCAAAAGCTGGTGTTTAAACATTTTAAACCGCGTGTTTAATTCAACGTCTTTTTGGGGCGTAAAGGCTTCTGCGTTTTTATGATTCAGTGTTAATTCCCTCAAAGCAGCACCAACAGCAGCCCCTAGTAGCGTAGATTCATACGCCTGCAACCGACAACATCGTACGTGTGTAACATTCGCCAAACGTTGGCAAAGCCCGTCTAGGCGAGAGAGCCCTCCGGTAATAACCACTGACTGGATTGTTGGCTTAGCGCGCTGCATCCGCATTAGGTTTTCGGCCATTAAAAATACGATACTCTCCACAATCGCCACTGCACGTTGCTCTATCGAGCTTGCCCCTCCAACCCACTTTGGTGGGTTTGCTGGTAACCAAAACGGCGACCCGACGCCCCCTACGGTATTTACAAACACACCCAACTGCTCGTGACGTTTGCTTAACCACCGGGGCAACTGCTCAAAGAGCCAGGCCTCACCTCCGTGTGCCTTAACATCCTCTTGTTTTGCAAACCAACTGAGCGCGCTACCGGCACCATTGACCGTACCTTCTGCTGCGCTCACAACTTTGGTGACATCGCTACATAGTACAGAGTGCAAAAGTTTAGGGTCGCCAAGATAATTTTTTGCATCTGCTATGGGTTGCAGAACAAACGCCCCCGTTCCAGCGTTGGCAAGTGCCTGATCATTTGATAGGTTTGCACCCAAAACTGCGGCATTTTGATCCCCCATAACACTCAGTAGTGGTACACCTGGTACCTGTAACAAATTACCGTAATGGGCGTGCGTAGGAAGAACCTCTGGTAAAGATTGACGCCTGACGTTGAACCACTGCAGTAGCTGCTCACTCCACTGACGGTTTTGCCAATCCCACAATTGCGTGCGCCCTGCATTGGTTTCATCACAAGCCACCGCCTTACCCGTTAATTCGGCAACTAAAAAACCCACTAACGGGGTGTATACCACATTGGTTTGAGCTGAATGCAAAGACTGTAAATGCGAAATTTTAGAAGCGCCGTAATGCGCAGACAATGCCAAACCACTGATTTGGCGTATTGTACCCGCGTGGTTTTGAAGCGCCTCTACGGCACGGTGCCCACGGGTATCTTGCCAACTTAAAACAGGGCTGACGGGTACCCGCGTGTTTTTATCCCATGCCAAAACACTAGAGCGTTGGCACGCAAGCCCGGCGGCCACAATAAGTTGTTCGCTACCGCGCGCCGCGCGCTCAACAACGCCTGCCACAGCCAAAGCTATTTCTGACGGGTTTTGCTCTACATGGCCTGCGGCACCACGTTTTAAAGATATATCCATGGCACTGACGTTGTGTGCGCTGCCATCAGCAGAAATCAATGCTGCGCGCACCGCGTGAGTGCCTACATCTATGGCTAAATACATAACAATTCTTAATAAGGTTTGCTTCAGTTTAGTCGTTTAATGGCTCTGCCACCATTCATGTAAAAACACTACGTAAAACCCGAGGTTCATCACCATGTAATCACACTCAGCAAACGCGTACACTGCATTTTCTTGATTCAGCTCGATAACATTGAGCCGTGTTAGTATATTTTTGAGTTTCTCAATCCAGAGGGGTTTTAATTTTTATCATTTAGCCCCAGCGGTTCCATATTATTTTTTACCAATGGTGCAAACACCTATACACGTTTCATATTTTCTGGATATCATTGCCAAACGCCTGCAAGGATTTGAGCCTTTCAAGAAATTTGGCCGCAGTTTTTCTTCTTAGGAGGCTTTCCTACAGGCCTAAGGGTATTCAATAAATACTACGAAGCATTTGTCTAAACTCAAGCGGGTATATTGAGTGATTCTGTAGCATATCGACAGACCGTTACAACATTGGATTCACCCACTACTTTATTCACGCGTTCTCTAATTGGCACTTCGTAATTGTCTACCTTGGTTACAGCCAAGATGTTAATACCCGTAGCCACACCGTTAATTTTGACCCCATAATTTTTACTACCCCAAGCTCTAAATATTTCGTACCCAGTTAGACCTATCTCGCCCTTACGTTAAATCTCTAACCAAAAAATGGCACCAAAATCATTAACCGATTAAAATTAGTACACATACCTACTAAAAACATACCCCACTAAACTTAATACCCTTAAAAACTATATTAGTACTGGACTTCAATGCAAATTCCCATAATATTTGGTGTTCGCTTTCCAGTTTCACTGACAATAGGAGTCAACAATATGAAGAAAGTGACTATGGTTATCGCTGGTGCCGCATTGGCCCTACCCATGTATGCAACGGCCAACCCTGGCTGCGGATTAGGCGCTCAAGTATTTGAAGGAAAAGACGGCCCTGTCGCCCACGTTCTTGCCGCAACCACTAACGGTACTTTGGGTAATCAAACCTTTGGCATGACCTCTGGCACCCTTGGTTGCGATACCAGCAAACCTGTTGTAGCAGCAGCTGTATTTTTGAATGACAACATGGATCAAGTGGCAGAAGATATGTCGCAAGGTGAAGGGGAAGCACTGGATGCATTTGCTGAACTGCTTGGCGTAGCTGACAAAGCAGCTTTTGCTGCTTCGACTCAAGAGCACTTTGAGCAAATTTTTAGCTCTGAAGCCTCAACCGCTGAAGATGTTATGAGCAATCTACAAAGACTGATCTAGTCGTTTTATACCAATAGCCTGGAACATCCAGGCTATTTTAGTGGGTTAATGTTACCGCCCGACTTCTCTCTATAGCTACTCACCTACTTAGTCATTATTCGTGATACGTCGCCCTCTCCTCTACCCGATACTTCTACTTCTTAATCTGTTTCCAATTGTTGGTCACACGGAAGCGGCTGTCGGAAATGACACTCTAACGATTGAACGGCTGCAAAAACAAGCGCTGAATGCCAAGCTCCACACTAATACTCGTTGGATGCGGCTTCTTCATTACCAAAAAAAATTGATTGGCCAAACCCAATACACTCTAGTAAGAAGCCCAGCATTTTTCATAACAAAAAAAGAAACACGAACTCCTAAAACGGAGCTTCTAGCCGCAATTCGAAGCCTGCTGTCACCTGCCGCGGATCCGAACCAACACTGGGGATGCAAGTTTCCAGCGCGTGCGCGTTGGCTTAAGGAATCCTTGAAGCTCCGCCATCTTCCTGTAAACGTCAATCAATGCCGCGATTACAACTTATGGCGCAAACAGATAAATGCTGAGAGTCTTTGGTTAGTGTTTCCTGCGGCGCATCTCAACAGCCCATCCTCAATGTTTGGCCATACGTTACTACGACTAGACCCACCACTAGCGCAAAAAAAATCAAAACTTTTGAGTAAAGCGGTCAATTACGCAGCCAACGTGAACCAGAAAGACTCAGAAATTCTGTATGCTTATAAAGGCTTATTTGGCGGGTACCCTGGTGAATACTCTATCGTTCCTTACCATAAAAAAGTGAAAGAATATGGGCTCATAGAGCGCCGAGACATATGGGAATACAAACTCAACATAACCCCAAACGAGCTAGACTGGTTGCTGCGCCACCTATGGGAGCTAAAAGATGTAGAGTTCAGTTACTTCTTTTCCAGCAAAAACTGCTCCTATCAATTACTGGCGCTTTTAGATGTTGCGCGAGAAGGGCCTTCTATAACACACAATTTTCCATTACTGACCATTCCCGTAGATACCGTTCGCGTCTTAGATAAAATGGGCTGGATCGACTCCATTCAATACCGCCCTTCACAAGCGAAAATATTTTACGCCTATGAAAGTAAACTCAACGATAAAGAGCTCGAGCTTGTCAAAGACCTTCAAACTGATTCACCGAAAGAAACAATGGCCGCAGCTCAGCCCCTCTCTCTTGATAGGCAACAAATGGTTCTTGAAACCGCATATAAACTAACGCGAATCAATAAAAAAACGATACGGCCCAACCACTCACTAAAGCTACTAAAATACCGAAGTAAATTAGGAAAAAAACTGTTTAACGAACCGGTTGTACACGGCCATAAACCCGAACAAAGCCACTACAGCAGTCGCGTTTCAGTAGGCCCTGGCTCGCACAAGCCAAAAACTCACATAAAAAATTCAGAACAGATTAATGGCGTGTATTTATCGTATCGGCCCACCTTTCACGGGCTGGATGATCGATTGCTCGGATTTACACCAGGTGCACAAATTAATTTTCTACAAACTGGTTTTTTCATTACAGAAAATGGCATTCAACTTGAACACTTTACGTTACTCGATATTCGCTCATTATCTGAATCTGACGCATATATCAAACAGCTGTCATGGCAGGTTGTTGGAGGCGCACAGAGAAAGCTCAACACTGAAGGCAAAGATATTATCATGCCCCACGTCTCTGCAGAAGCAGGGCAAACCTATCGATTTAAGTCAGTCCGATTTTACGCCCTAGCGGGGTTTCACACCGAATACGACCGAACGGCCAGTAAAGCACTCTCAATTGGGCCCTCGTTTGACCTAGGCCTGGCGTTGCAAACAAACCAAATATCTAGCGAATTGCGCTACGAATATGAATACAACATACAAACACACGTGCGCAAGCGGCTAAGCTGGGCTGTGAATACACCTTTAGCTCAGAATTGGAGTATTGGGCTTAACCTCATGCATGAAAGTTTTGAATCCAAAGAGTCGCTTAAAGGCACGCTTTCATTGAATCACTACTTTTAGTAGTGCCCAGTACGTAAATGCATTTCACTCTATGATATTTTTGTGAATACGGCTCAAAATACCGTATTGAGTGGATGCGGTAAGGCGTTATAAAACACCTTCCCCCAACACCCACCCATTACTCCCGTTCGTATAATGCCTCTAAGGTACTTGAAGCAATGGCATTAGCCTTAATCATATACCCGGCCAATGCGCCCGATGCGTTTTCTGGCAGGTCTAACTGCTTGACAGATAACGCGTAGATCGTAAATTGATACCGATGTGGGCCATGCCCTTTTGGTGGACAGGCACCGCCAAACCCCTTTTGACCGTAATCATTTTCTATTTGCCTACTTCCCTTAGGAGCCAGTGTTTGCTCCACGCTACCAACACCCTTCTCCAAGGTTGTCACATTGGCTGGAATATTGATGACCTGCCAATGCCACCAACCACTGCCGGTTGGCGCGTCTGGATCGTATACCGTTAGTGCAAAACTTTTGGTGCCTTTAGGGGCGTGTTTCCATTGCAAATGAGGTGAGAGGTTTTTACCACTACACCCAAACCCTACAAATTCGTGCGCCTTAGCCATTGACGCACCGTCTGTAATATCATTGCTAGACAGAGTCAAAGTTTCAGCACAAACCCAATTAGAAAGTACAACCACCAAAAGCCCCATTGCCTTATAAATAATACTCATGACTACCTCTTGTAACAGCGGCATATGGAAATGCCGTGAATTGAAGTGATAGTTTAGCGCGGGGATTGTCTTTCGAAGAGCACAAGGAGCATCAAGTTTTAGCCCGAAAACGCCACTTGAGTCTTTCTAAGTTCTGAAGGTGTCATGCCATAGTGCGCCTTGAAACGCTCGGTAAAGCGCGATTGTGAACTGTACCCACACTGCTCGGCCACGTGACTAATGGGCAGTTTGGTACTTTGCAAAAGATGTAGGCTCAACCCAAAACGCGCACGATCTTTTATTGCCGTAACACTGGTTGCCGCGCCTTTACCACCCTCCTCTTTTAGGCGTCTTCGTAAAGTGGATTCACTGACTGCCAGGTGCTTACAAATTTGGGCTAACGACAAATCCCGAAACCCACTGCTACAAAAAAGCTCGTGGAGTTTATAACTAAGCCCTTGTTTGCCCTTGAGCGAAGCAACGTTAGAAATACCCAGCTGATGCAGCAGCACCAAAAGTTCTTTACGTCTCATTGCCCACAAAGGCTTGGGCGCCCAACTGTCTAAGTTGACAAATTGCTCTAAACAACTGGTTAGCGCCGGTGATAAATCACCTATCACCGGCTCAACAATTCTATTACCACTGACAGGTAAGCCTTCGAAATCCTCTGGTTCAAACTCAATAATTAATGCCAGGTACGAATTGCTTTTCGGAATATTACGCATAGTGACGGTACAGTCGGCCGACAATAAAACAAATTGCTGCGCATTGCATTCTACTGTGCGTGGGGCACCCAGTTGTTTGTGCCCCTCTAACACTAGAATAAATAAGGGCTTAACAATGGGAACGTTACGAAGCTTTTGCTCGCCACAAGAGGATATCATCGAAAACGGCCGGACAGAGGCATCCGGCACGGAGGTTTGAATACGGTTTATAAGCTCTAACATTGATGATCAACTACTTACAATGACTACAATTTGAATGCCAGCTTGTTCATACTGGCTTAACGCTTAATCACAACGTCTACAACGCCTGGTCATTACAGTGTAAATCATCATCAATTAGATGTTCATAGCGCGCATCGGTCAGTGTATGCAAAAAGCAAACTAAAGCTACGACTTCATCTTCCGTTAATTTACGGCCCT
>CAYZQH010000099.1:482-11012 GCA_964480055.1 uncultured Cellvibrionaceae bacterium | reverse complement strand
CACAAACCCCCTCGGGGCTCCATACCGTACAGGCCGCATAGGGCTTGTCATTTTCTTGTGCGTCATTGGGTAATAACGGCATGGTGCCTGCAACCAACCAAACACCCAGCTCCTGGCTCATCTCTTTTAAGAATGTGGTAATCGGGCCTTGGCCACCCACCTCCGCCGCGGCAATGGGGCGAAGATCGTCTGCACCAAGGCAGGCAAAACTCTCTGGCAACACCACCAATTGCGCCCGCTCCTCACGCGCTTGATGCAATAACTGCCGCGCCTGAAATAAATTGACCTCTACTGAATGGCTACTTACCATTTGCACTACAGCCGCTCGCACAAAACACCTCAAATTGATAATAAAATTGGGCCGCACAAAAGGCTAAAAATGCTGGCCGTTGTAGAAGTATAGTCGCAATCCAAAGCCCTGAAACTTAACACGTACAAACTGGGCAGTGGCGCACCAAAACAAAAAAAAGACACTACTCTTTATGGCTACCTTGTATTGGTAACGGTATCTTCAAATACCTTGTCAAATTTGACCTTTGGGTCATCCCATGAGCCACGAATGTTGTAGCGGATACTCGAGGCTTTATCCACCTGGTTTTTAAAGACCTTGCCCAAAACATACACGCCCACCGCAATGGGAATACCACCAGTCAGCGCAGCGGCAACGGTTAAATTGCCGGTAACCGGCAGTGTTGCAATAAGTTGCGCATCGAGTGTTTCTTCCACCAATTGGATATCCCCCACCAGTTGCAGTTGTGTAGAGGGGGTATCCACCAATAAAGGCGATTTTATTTTGATGGTTTGCTCGACGAATAAAAGCTCGCCGGTCACACTCTCGTAAGCCATGCCCTCAGGGTTTAAATCTGAAAAATCTAAACGTAAGCGCCGAGCTAAGGTATCAAAATTAAATAACCCAATAAGTTTGAGCAATGGGTTTTCTCCGACCGTCGCACCACGAATAAAGCGTCCTCTACGTAAATCTAACTTCACCACGCCCGTTAAGTTTTCTAGTGCAATTTCATCGGGCGCCCCGTCCCACTGTATTTGAATATCCATATTAGAGCTGGTGCTGGTTAGCATTTTTTCACCTTGGATACTTTCGATGGCAGGGCTAATATCGGACGCCGTTGCCACACCCGAAAAATGCGTGGTATGCAAGCCAGAGTTTTCTAGCCAAATCATATTTGCACCGCGGCCTTTATCACCCGATAGCTTTAACCCACTTATATTGGCGTATAAATCGTAGGCCATTAACCCGCCTTCGGTTGGCCGCAATTTAAACTTCCACGCGCCCCACTGCTGTTTGCCAATGGCAAAGTTATCCACATTAATATCGGCTGCGGCTATGGCCGCCAAATCCCACTCGGCCATAACGCTTTGATCGTGCGCACGACCTAATTGTTTAACCAATGCCGAAGCCTTTACATTTTCCGGCCCTGGGTTCATCGCGCCTTGCGTTAGAATATCCTCATGCCCTGGTGGCTGAACGATTACACCCCCATCACTCTCATTTAAAGGAGGCTGCCTAACATTCCAATTTACTGCATCGTGGCTTTGCTCTACTACAGGTTCGTCTTCTGGTAGCAACAGGTAATCCAAGTGCAAGTTGATGGGCTTATCGTCATCGTAAATCTTCGCCGCCCCGGCCAACACTGGGCTTTTAAAATTAAAGGTCCATAAGGTCTCACTGCTTTGCCCCGTCACATGAAACGGGCCTACTGATAAATCATCTAGCATTAATGGGCTTACATGAACATCCACCGCAATAGGTAACGCGTCATCAATAGCACCCTCCACAGGTGTGCCCTTGTCTAATTTAGCGCGCTCTTGCTGCTCAAATTTTTCGTTATAGGCCAAATAAGTTTGTAACACCTCATACCACACCAAACCATCCAGCTTGGGGGTTTTACCAGTGACAAAAAACTGGCCTGGACGCACGGCGTCTGACACTTCATCTAATGCGTCGCCTTCTTCACTGTGGGTCAAGGCTAAGGTTGCCCCTATAAATTCAGAGCCCTGATCTTGCCAGTGAAGGCGAGCCTTATCGGCCAAACGAATTCTAGAGTTCATTTGCGGCGCCTTGCCTCGTTGGCGCTCTAATTTAAAGTGCAGCTGTTCGCCTACCTCGGGTAATTTATCGTAGGGCGGCGGTAGCGATACATGCACGCCCTTTAAATCCGATTGCGCCTCCAATATCAACGATAGATCGCCAGAATATGGAACGGTCAATGCGCCACTAACATCAGTAACCCCTGTCAAAAAAAACATTGTGGATTGCTTTGACCATTGCCTTAGCGAGGCTACATCCAGCTTTGTTTCAAATACTATATTTAGCGCCTTTTTATCATCCACTCCTGCGGTGTAAATCTGCGCTTGGGCGGGCTGCCCCCAAAACTTAGCATCAAGTTGATGGGCGTACAGCCCCTTATCGTGATGAAAATTTAAATCCCCTTCTAATGCCTCAAACCCTAAATTCAAATCGGGTAAATACATTGTGTTACCTAATAGCTGCGCTTTCACATCTTGCTTGTGCACACCGCCCTTCTCAATCGGAACCGATAAAGACACATCTGCCATATAGCTACCTGTTAGCTGCCAGTGCGCCATGCTTTTATCCAGCTGTTCAACCACCGGGCTATTCATCAGTAGTGCCAATGCATTTTTTGTTGCACCCTTGGCCTGCCCAGAAATATCTAAATATCGTTTATCTTCCGCCGAGCGTTTTAAAGTTACGCTGCCGTGGTCAATTTGGTTGTCAAACAATGTTGATTTTAAATCACGCACAATAACGTGCTGGTCATCTATTAATAAATAACCACTGGCGTTTTCTAACCGCGGCCAAGCCGGGTCAAACGTTAAGGCAGCATCCTCCACTTGCGCAAACAGTTGTATCGCCCTATGCCACGAAGAGTGGCTCATTAGGGTGCCATGATAAATAAAAGCAACGTTATGCCCAATGCCATCTATCTTTGCATCGCCCAACCATTGATACAGGCTTTTGGGTACAGTATGGGGAACAAAGGTTTTATGGTATTTAACAGGCGTTTTTTTTACGCCAACTTTTAGGGTCATTTCAGGCTCAGACTCTGGCCCGTATTTATATGGAAGACGTAAATTAAAATCGCCTTTTGCGGTAAAGTCTTTATGCGACAATATCAAGTCACCAGAAGACACCCCCACCCAGCGCTCCTTTGGATATAGCGTCCAACGAACATCTCCTTCGGCTTTTGTAAACGTTAACGGCTCGTAATAAATACGTGGAAAGGCCATAGAAAACGGCTTTTGCGCATCAATTGAAATATGGCCGTCCAGTGCGTTTGCTTCAACAAAACCTGTCACACCGCTAAGCGCCGGGGCGCCTTGCCACGCTTTGGCGCTGCCGTCTTCCAACTCGGCTTTTAATAGGAAGTAACCGTCTGCTTTATTGGTTAATTGAATATCCGCAGTGTGAATAACACCCGCTGGAGCCAATGTATTAATTACCTTAGCTGCTCGCTTTGGCAACAATTGGGTTTTATTGATCACCGATACCCACTCGGCAATATCCACTTTGGCCAAACGTAAAAACAGCGGCTTATCTACCCCTCCACCTATGATCATTGGCGTCGGCGACGTTTGAAAATCCTCCCACGTGGCGCTAGTGTCATTCAGGCCCAGCTCCCACCCGGTTTGTGCTTGCCAATGGCCTTTAAATTCTGTGGCAATATTCTGGGGCCAATCAATTGTGCTGTTGTCGGCCGAGAAAATATTATCTAATTTTACGCGCCCTGATAATAAAACGCCCCTGCGTAAGGTGCCTTTAAACCACAACGCGAAGTGCATATCGCCATTAACGGGCAAATACTCTATCAACCGGCTATTGGGCTTAATAAGCTCAGACTGTTTGAGCGCATCTATCACGCGAGCGCCAGAAAACCCTTGGCTTTGCATAAATCCTTTTGCTGTAAATTCATCTTCATCCCGCGGGTCGCCATAGCCCTCAACCACCAAGGTTAAGGCTTGCTCCCCGTCTATGCCGAGCGAGGCTTTTAAGCGGTGAAATTGGTTGTCGTTTTCAAGCAGAATCGTTTTTACCGTGACATCGGCCTTGGCGCCCGAACGAAAATGTAACCCCAAACGCGTATTGAGTAGCTCCAACCGCCGCCCAAAAACAAAAATATCCACTGGGTCATCAATAATGGGTTGTTTATCTGCGGTATTGGTGCTGGCGGTTGTTGGCGCCGGCAGGCCTGATACCTGCCATTGGCCATTTTTGTTTTGAATAAAGTCTGCTTCTAAGCCTTCAAATTGCAACTTGCGAATGCCTGCACGCCAATCTTTGATGGACGCCAGTAGGCCCCATTCCAGCGAGGCTTTTGCGGCACTAAACACGTGTTGGCCTTCAAATTTCACCGCCAAATTTTGAATGGCGATTCGCGGCGTAAGGCCTTGCCAGCTTGCATCAAACTGACCAAAAGTCACCTCCGCCCCTACTTGCCGCGACACCAGGTGCTCTAAACCCGCGCGATAATCATTTAACACAGGAAAGACAGCACGCGCGAGCTGCACCAAAACCGCCAAACCAATGATGCCAAATAACACGGTGGCCCAAAATGAGCGCACAAATAAGCGCAAATTGGATTTTAAAAACTGTTTACTCAATGGCTTACGCACAAAATTTAACGCTTTACGAATAGCAAAGACGTGCGAAGCAGTGCCTCTATGAGCCGCACGCAGAATAACTGGAAATGACTAGCCCAAGACAATGTCGTATTGCTCTTGGTTGTATAAGGTTTCTACCTGAAATTGAATAGTACGGCCAATAAACTCCTCTAAATCCGCTACGTTGGCAGATTCTTCGTCCAGCAACCGGTCTATCACCACCTGAGACCCTAACACCAAAAAAGTGCTGGCGTCATAGGTGCGAGCCTCACGTAATATTTCTCTGAAAATTTCATAACACACCGTTTCGGCAGACTTGAGCTGACCGCGACCTTCACAAACAGGGCATGGCTCACACAGCGTTTGGCCTAGCGACTCTCTGGTGCGCTTGCGCGTCATTTCCACCAAACCAAGGCCAGACACACCATCGATAGCCGTTTTTGCGCGGTCTTTTTCTAACGCCTTTTCTAATGTTCGCAGTACCTGGCGTTGGTGCTCAGTATCTTTCATGTCAATAAAATCGATGATGATAATGCCGCCTAAATTGCGCAGTCGCAGCTGCCGGGCAATGGTTGTGGCAGCCTCCAAATTGGTTTTAAAGATGGTTTCCTCTAAGTTTCTATGCCCCACAAACCCGCCAGTATTCACATCAATGGTGCTCATCGCTTCAGTCTGTTCAATAATTAAATACCCTCCAGACTTTAAAACCACCTTGGTCTCCAAGGCTTTTTTTAATTCATCCTCCACGCCATACATATCAAACAGCGGGCGCTCACCGGGGTAGTGCTCTATTCTGCCGCCAATTTCTGGTGCATAGTGCTTGGCAAAATCCTCCATGCTCGTAAATGCTTCACGCGAATCAATGCGCACCTTTTCAATTTGCGGGCGCATTAAATCTCGCACCGTGCGCATAAATAGGGGTAAATCCTCATAGATGATGCCAGGCGCTTGAGTGGCTTTTATCTTGTCGGCCAAGTTATGCCAAAGCTTGTAAACAAAGGGAATATCTGCCCCAAGGTCTTCTTCACTGACGCCTTCGGCGACGGTACGTACAATAAAGCCCCCTTTGTATTGCTCGGTATATGCGTCAGATAAATTCGTCACGCTCTGGCGTAACCGTTCGCGCTCATCTTCATCGTCAATACGATTTGAAATGCCAATATGCTCGGTGTAAGGCATATACACTAAGTACCGCGCTGACACCGATAAATGCGTGGTTAAGCGCGCACCCTTGGAGCTGATTGGGTCTTTGGTCACTTGTACCAGTATGGATTGTCCTTCATGCACCAGTTGGCGAATATCGCTCACTTCTGCGGTGCGTGCCTCCATGCCATTTTCATTCAAGGGTGCTATATCCGTTGCATGAATAAACCCTGCCTTTTCTTGGCCAATATCCACAAATGCGGCCTGCATTCCGGGCAAAACACGCACCACCTTACCCTTGTAAATGTTGCCCACGTACCCTTTGTTTTGCACGCGCTCAATATAAATCTCTTGAACCACGCCGTTTTCAATCAACGCGGCTCGCGTTTCTGTTGGGCCTACATTGACTAATATCTCGTCGCTCATTCATCCCCCCAAACGGGTACACCAAAACGCTCTAATAACTGGGCCGTTTCATATAGTGGCAGGCCCACTACATTACTGTAGCTGCCGTTGATGTGCGCCACAAAAGCTGCGCCCAAACCTTGAATACCATACCCACCCGCTTTATCGACCGGCTCCCCTAAAGCCCAGTATTTTTCAGCCATACAATCGTTGATTGGGCCAAACTGCACTTCGGTCACACAATGTAAGACATCACTTTGCGCACATTGACTCACTGCCACAGCCGTCATCACCTGATGAGTGTTGTCACTTAAGAGGTTTAGCATACGTAAAAAATCTGGTTTATCTTTCGGCTTTTCCAGCACTTGCTGGCCTAACACCACAATGGTGTCCGCCCCCAACACCGGCACGCCATCATCTGCCGCCAATACACCCGCTTGCGACTTAGACAATGCCAGACGTTGCACATAAGTAACCGGAGACTCATCGGCACAACGCGTCTCGGGTACATTGACACGAATCACCTGATGGCAAACCTTGATTTGGTGGAGTAGCTCAGCACGACGTGGAGATTGAGAAGCCAGCCATAGGTTTGGCATATTGGAAGTACTCTTGGGCGCGCAACTGCAGAAGGAATTATGCCGTTGCTGTAATTTTTATTTTCTGAAGGGATAATACCAGTATGGGCCAGCATAAGGCACTGACAACAATGGCTATTAGCATGAGATAAGCAGGTAAAGAGTACCCAGAGAAACTTTGTATCCAACTCACCAGTACGTGGTGCATTCCCACCAACACAAATACCCAATAGGTTTGCTGTGACAAAGCGTAGCTGCGAAGCCTGCGATAAGAAATCAAACAAATGTATGTGGTCACCGATAGCGCCAACGCATGGGCACCCCAAACACTGCCCACACATACATCTTGCAACAATCCAATGCACCACGCTCGGCCTGTGCCTAAGGTTTGCGGCCGAAAAAGCGCCCAATAAATGACGATGAGCGCTACGCCATCAGGGCGATACAAATTCCACTCATAAGGTAACGGAAATACCGCAAAAACCAACGCAAAAAAAAGCAGTGAGAGAAAAACAATCGTGTGATAGGTGCGCCCCGGTGGTGCCATTAGCGCGCCTCAGATTCAAGGCGCTTAAACGCCTCGGTATGAGCTGTCATGGGGTGAGCTTGATCAAAAACCAGTAACATATGACGGTTACGATTAAGCTCTGCCATGGGCTTTGCCACCACATGCGCAAACGGCTGGCCTGGGTCGTACTCAACATACTCAATAGTCGCTACGGGGTACCCCACCGGAAACCGCTGCCCCAACCCTGATGTCACCAGGAGGTCGCCGGGCTGAATATCCAATGTATTGGAGATATGCCGCAGCTTTAGGGCAAATAAATCCCCCTGGCCCTCCGCCACTAAACGCACACCATTGCGATTGATTTGTACCGGCAAAGCGTGGCTTGGGTCACTGATCAATAACACCATACTGGTGCGCTCACCTAACTCCGTCACTTGACCGACCAAACCATTCGCATCCACCACCGGTTGACCGGCGTATACGCCATCGCTTTTACCGCGATTGATCATCACTTTATGGCGTACAGGGTCGGGTGATACACCTATCATCTCTGCCACCAAGACACGATTTTCTAAGGCGTCAGCAGAGTTTAGAAGCTGTCGCAAGCGTGTATTTTCTGCCACCAGTGCAGCCATTTGCTGTACTTTGCGCTTATGAATGAGTAGCTCTGTGCGCAGCGCTTGAACCTCATGCTCTAGGTCAGCTTGAGGCTCCATGCGCTCGCTGCTCCAGCGCGCGATTTCAGACGGTAGATTGCTAAGCCAGTAAAGAGGGGCGACCAAATCACTCGAGCGGTTTTTTAAGGCATCAAGTGCCGGGGTGAAAGAAAAGAGCGTTGCCAAAATGACGGCCATCGAGCTCAAAGCGGCAAAGCGCACCGCTGGGGACGGGCCGTTGGTAAATATTGGCTTAATGGCGCACCTCGTAAGGTTTGGTTAACTCAGTTTCCATCCCTAAACAGCGCTTGCTTTATTTTGCACAAAAGCAAGGCACGTAATACTCGACTCGCCCAAAAGGGCCTAGGAGTGCAACTGCATACTGCGGCTATCCATCATGTCTAGCGCCTTACCACCACCGCGCGCAACACACGTGAGAGGGTCCTCTGCAACCACCACCGGCAAGCCGCTTTCTTCCATCAATAAACGGTCTAAGTCTCTAAGTAATGCACCGCCGCCGGTTAAGACTATGCCGCTTTCAGCGATATCCGAGGCGAGCTCCGGTGGCGATTGCTCCAGTGCGCTTTTAATGGCTTGCACTATGCCAGACAAAGGCTCTTGTAAGGCTTCTAAGACTTCGTCACTGTTTAATGTGAAGCTGCGCGGCACACCTTCAGCCAAGTTGCGGCCACGAACGTCAATTTCCAAAACTTCACTGCGCGCAAAGGCGCAGCCAATTTCTTTCTTGATGCGCTCTGCCGTGGCGTCACCCACCACACTGCCATACTTGCGCCTAACATAATTTACTATGGCCTCATCAAAACGATCCCCGCCCACGCGCACAGAGTCTGACAGCACCACGCCGTTCAATGAGATTATGGCTATTTCTGTGGTGCCACCACCGATATCTACCACCATAGAGCCTGTGGCTTCGTCCACGCGCAAACCTGCACCAATGGCCGCTGCCATGGGCTCTTCAATCAACCGTACCTCACGCGCGCCCGCGCCCAGTGCAGATTCGCGAATGGCTCTTTTTTCCACTTCTGTCGATAAGCATGGTACACACACCAACACCCTTGGGCTGGGCTGAAACCAACTGTTTTCATGCACCTTACGAATAAAGTGCTGAAGCATTTTTTCAGTCACCTGAAAATCAGCAATCACACCGTCTTTTAAAGGACGAATGGCCGTGATATTACCGGGAGTTCGGCCAAGCATACGCTTTGCCGCCATGCCTACGGCTTCTACAGATTTTTGCCCGTTATGATTACGGATGGCCACCACTGAAGGCTCGTTTAAAACAATGCCGCGTTCGCGTACATAGATGAGAGTATTGGCTGTGCCCAAATCAATGGACAAATCGTTGGAGAACACTCCACGAAGGCGTTTTAACATAGCGATGGCAGTAACCTTATTCTTTTACTTAAGGAGTAGTAGGAAAGCAACGCCCATTTAACAGCCTATCGGAGCTTAAAGAGTTTTGCGGCACACGATTAACCTGCACCTAAAAACACGCCGAAGGCATTTGATCACACCTGCAAAGCACGTATAACTCATCGGGCGGTAAATTGTTGGCACTCTATCAACGCCAGGGATTTAGAGCAAGGCGCAAATGTGGTAAGTTAGCGCGCTTAATTTATCCAAAGTACTTGCGTGTCATCAGCTTGATCAAAAACCTAGAGCAATCACGCACAAACTGCATAACCCTGCATTTGTTTGTACGCATTTAAGATATTAATACAGACAACCATTCAACATTCGCGGTGGAGATTTTTGTGCATAGCGCCGACATTAAAAAACTAGCCAACCTCGCTCGCTTAACCATTGACGACGACACAATGGACGAAGTAGCAACCAGCATCACCAACGTATTGGCTTTGGTAGATCAACTGCAAGCGGCGGATACAGAAAACGTCCGCCCTATGGCCCACCCTCTTGACGCGCTGCAGCGCTTACGCGAAGACACGATCACTGAGCCTAACCAACGTGAGACGCTATTAAATATAGCTCCGGCCACAGAAGATGGCCTCTTTCTTGTCCCGCAGGTGATTGATTAGCAACGCCTAGTACGGCTTTCTCAACCCGCTCATAGCCTCGTTATTTTTGGATTGGCCAATGCACAACCTAACACTCACCGCCATCGCAAACGGCTTGCGTGAAAAAACCTTCTCCTCCGTAGAAGTGACGCAAAGCTTTTTAGACCGAATTGAAAAACTGGACCCAAGCTTCAACAGCTTTGTCACCGTTACTGCAGAGCAAGCTCTGGCAGACGCCAAACAAGCCGACAACCTTTTAAGTAAAGGTGAAGGAGGTGCCCTGTGTGGCGTTCCCATTGCTCATAAAGATATCTTCTGCACTAAGGGCGTGCGCACCAGCTGTGGCTCTAAAATGCTGGATAACTTCATCCCGCCCTACAACGCAACCATTGTAGAAAACTTCTTAAACGACGGCGCTATTAGCCTGGGCAAATTGAATATGGACGAATTTGCCATGGGCTCATCTAATGAGACAAGCTACTACGGCCCGGTTAAAAACCCCTGGAATACTGACTGCGTTCCGGGCGGCTCCTCTGGCGGCTCTGCTGCTGCCGTTGCTGCGC
>CAYZQH010000099.1:0-472 GCA_964480055.1 uncultured Cellvibrionaceae bacterium | reverse complement strand
TATACGCCAACCGGCCAGCCTTTGCGGCATCACAGGCATTAAGCCTACCTATGGCCGCGTGTCTCGCTGGGGGATGATTGCCTTTGCCTCCAGCCTTGACCAGGCGGGCCTGATGACGCAAACCGCAGAAGACGCTGCGTTACTCATGAACACCTTAGCCAGCTTTGACAGCAAAGACTCCACCTGCGTGGACGAGCCCATCCCCGACTACACACAAACCCTTAACGCCTCGCTAAAAGGGCTCAAAATAGGCATCCCTAAAGAATATTTTGGCGAAGGTTTGCACGAAGGTACCGCGCTAGCGGTGGAAGCAGCCATTAAACACTATGAATCTTTGGGTGCTACGGTGCACTCTATTAGTCTCCCAAATAGCAACCTTGCTGTACCGGCATACTATGTGATTGCCCCCGCCGAATGCTCTGCCAACTTAAGCCGCTTTGATGGCGTGCGCTATGGTTACCGCTGCGAGGCG
>CAYZQH010000098.1:0-11047 GCA_964480055.1 uncultured Cellvibrionaceae bacterium | reverse complement strand
TGAAGGGGCTGGCTGGCTCAATGATGGCTCCTAATTCACTGTGCGCATTGAGCCATGGTTAGAGGGCGCAAGCAAGTAATAGATTGCCGCGGCTATTGTGATCCAACCCGTGGGTATGACTCAAACAATTGTCGAATCAAACTACGCAATATATCCATTACCTCCATCATCCATATTGTCCTGCATAGAAAATGCCTCGGGTGTCATAACCGCATTGATAGAACACGTTTCTAATGCCTTTTCTTTCAAATGGCGAACGTCCGCATAGGTTAGACTTTGGCTATTGGGCCCGTAGTAATCATGAATCACCTTTTGGAATTCAACATCCGAAGTGGGCTGACTTTAAAATCGAACATTACCGCTTGCGCACCACCACAATCAATGATTCATCAGAGGCCAATACGAACGCCCCAGAAACCGCGCGCTTCATAAAAACTGGCCACCAGCTGAGCCTAGCTCATGAAGCTTTGCATTTTAGTCACCTAAATAAATCCTTTCTTTATGCACAGACACCGGTTTACTTTTTTATGTAACCGATTACAATTTGTCACCGCGCAGACCAAGCCTTATTCTAACGGGGGGCTTGTGGTATCCTGCCCCGCAAATGCTTAGGAGCCTGTATGTCAAATAAGACTGTACTATTTGGTATCAAAAACTGCGACTCGGTCAAGAAGGCGCGCAAGTGGCTTGAAAATCAAGGCGTAGACTATACATTTCATGACTTTAGAGCAGACGGGCTGAGTAAAAACCAATTGCAAACTTGGCTCGATACACTCGGCGCAGAGTTGATCATTAACACGCGAAGCACCACGTGGAAGCAGCTGAGCGAGCAAGACAAAGCTCTGGCAACTGGTAAGGTTGCTTCTGCAGTGGTGCTGGCCAACCCCACGCTAATTAAACGCCCGGTTCTAGAGCACCAAGACCAAACCATCATTGGCTTTAACGAAGAGGAATACAGCACGCTGTATACATAAACTGCTTAAGGCAGCCGTGACCACAATCACTGCGCTTTGACCCGTGGCCTTGGTAACCCTCATCGCGTAACAGCCTGCACTGCCAGCCCCTCCAGCATAACCACAACACATTAAAACACGCGGCCCTTGTCGCCGCCTTTTTCATATAGGGTTAAATTATGAGCAATCTATACGCTTTCGGCTTAGGCGTTGGCACACAAAACGCCACTGGTGATTGGCTTGAAACCTTCTTTCCTGCGCCACAAATCAATGTACACACCAGTAGCGTGCAGACAGCATTGGATCTTGTGGGGTACACCGGCGCTGACGTGACTCATACCCTCAGCCAGAAAGACCTTTCTACCATCGCACAGCTTTCTACGCCCGTGGGCGAACTGGCCAGCCGTTTGACTGACTCAAAACGCCCAGCGGTATTGGTCGCATTGGCTGAAAACACGGGGCCTACCACGGTACCAGCGGCCTACTTGAAGTTGCAATTGTTAAGCCACCGTTTGGTTAAACCACACGAAACCAAGCTTGATGGTATTTTTGGTGCACTTCCTAACGTAGCTTGGACCAATGCAGGCGCCATCGACCTCAATGAACTAGAAGCCAAGCAGCTTGAAGCGCGTATGCGCGGTGAGGTAATTAGCGTTAATAGCGTCGACAAATTCCCCAAAATGACCGACTACGTAGTACCTACGGGCGTACGCATAGCGGATACATCTCGCGTACGATTAGGCGCGTACATTGGCGAAGGCACCACCGTCATGCATGAAGGGTTTGTAAACTTTAATGCGGGTACCTTGGGCGTCAGCATGGTTGAGGGACGTATTTCTGCCGGCGTAGTTATTGGCGAGGGCTCGGACTTGGGCGGCGGCTGCTCTACCATGGGAACCTTATCTGGCGGCGGTAATATCATTATTTCCGTTGGCAAGGAGTGCCTAATTGGAGCCAACGCCGGTATTGGTATCCCCTTAGGAGACCGCTGCACCGTGGAATCTGGCTTGTACATTACTGCCGGATCTAAAATAGCGCTACTTGACGATAAAAACCAATTGGTTAAACAAGTTAAGGCACGGGACCTAGCGGGTAAAACTGACTTACTGTTCCGCCGCAACTCTATAAACGGCGCAATTGAATGCAAAACCAATAAAAGCGCCATTGCACTGAACGAAGAGCTGCACGCAAACAACTAGCTCTTGTCCTGAAACGCCATCCGTGGCGTTTCGCGGTGTCGCAATAAATCACTTACGTATTTGATTTTGGCGGTACTTCCATATACCGCGTTAGCGCCCAACTAAATCAGCACTACAAAACGACATGGAAGGCGTTTTATTATAAAAACCCGCTACATAGAACCTATCCGCCTTATTTGGCCTTAACAGAGCGTACCTCATGAACTCCCCTACTCTTCAATTGGCTTGCGACTTAATTCGCGAGCCCTCCGTAACCCCAGTGGACGCCAATTGCCAAAGTATGATGGTCAAAAGGCTAAAAGCCATCGGCTTTGAAATCACTCATTTAAGGTTTGAAGATGTCGATAATTTTTGGGCTGTACGTGGGAGCGGCGGCCCGTTATTGGCCTTTGCCGGCCATACAGACGTAGTTCCTACTGGGCCAGAAGTGCAGTGGAACACACCGCCATTTGAACCCACAATCAAAGATGGCATGCTCTATGGGCGTGGTGCGGCGGATATGAAAGGCAGCTTGGCCGCTATGGTTACTGCCTGTGAGGCATTTGTTAAAGCCCACCCTGATCACACTGGTAGAATTGGTTTTTTAATCACCAGCGATGAAGAAGGCGTTGCTATCAACGGCACCGTCAAAGTCGTAGAGTGGTTAGAACAAAACAACGAGAAGATCACTTGGTGTATTGTGGGCGAACCATCATCCACAAACCAACTGGGCGACGTTATTAAAAACGGCCGACGTGGATCTTTGGGTGCAGAACTTATCATCAAAGGTAAACAAGGGCATGTGGCTTACCCACACTTAGCGGCCAACCCCATTCACCTAGCTTCGCCAGCCATTACAGAGCTCGCCCAAACCACTTGGGATAACGGCAATGACTTCTTCCCTGCCACCAGTTTCCAAGTCAGTAATTTTAACAGCGGTACCGGAGCCACCAACGTAATCCCAGGCGAAGCGCACATTGTTTTTAATTTTCGTTTCTCAACAGAAGTCACTGAACCCGAACTGCGCGCACGCGCAGAAGCCATTTTAGATAAACATCAATTAAACTACGATTTAACTTGGAAGCTATCCGGTCAACCTTTTTTAACTGCAGAAGGGTCTCTGGTAGAGGCCATTCAAACTGCCATTAAAAATGTCACCGGCTACCAAACAACGCTGTCCACCGCAGGCGGTACATCTGACGGGCGATTTATTGCACCCACCGGCGCCCAAGTGGTAGAGCTGGGCCCAGTCAATGCTACTATTCACCAAGTTAATGAATGCGTGAAAGCAGAGGACTTAAACACCCTGCACGAGGTGTATTTTCAAACCCTGACCAACCTACTGGTAAAGTAAAAATCCACCGCCTATGACCGACAAATTTACCCACATTAATGCGCAAGGCGAGGCCCATATGGTAAACGTGGGGGCTAAAACCGTTACGGAGCGCAGCGCCACCGCCAGCAGCTTTGTCACAATGCTACCCAATACTTTACAAATGATTGCCCAAGGCAAACACAATAAAGGGGATGTATTTTCTGTCGCGCGTATTGCAGGTATTCAGGCGGCTAAAAAATGCAGTGACTGGATACCGCTATGCCACCCGCTGATGCTTACCCACGTTTCAGTCGATTTAACATTAGAGCCTGAAAAAAACCGTGTGCGCATAGACGCCACAGCCGCATTAGCAGGTAAAACTGGGGTAGAAATGGAAGCTCTAACTGCCGCATCGGCAGCAGCACTCACGCTTTACGACATGTGTAAAGCCGTGGATAAAGGTATGGTCATTGGGCCCACCTATTTACAAAAAAAAACCGGGGGTAAATCCGGCAATTGGATATGCGATAAGGAGCCCCAACTGTGAAAGTAACTGTTCTGTACTTTGCCAGCCTGGCAGAACACGTTGGAGTAACGCAAGAAGACGTACTTGTGCCACCCGGCGTTAAAACTATTGAACAATTACAAACTCACCTAGGCGCACGCGGAAACCAGTGGAAAAATATCTGTGAAAAAAATATTCGCACAGCCGCCAATAAAACCTTTTGCAAGCCCAACTACCTAATTAAAAATTTGGACGAACTGGCCTTCTTTCCACCGGTTACCGGCGGATAGTTTTAATACTTGCAACCTGCGCCCAACTCACGCACTTTTCAAACTCACAAGCACATTAAATGTTTTGCCGCATAAAACCCCAACAAAACCTGACTATTTAACGCAGTGTAAAAATACCTCAACATCTAACTGACGCCCCATACGGGCTGGCAAAGTACAATCACTTCGTGCCATACATACTAAATATATCAATAAAATCCTTAACCTCTATCAAAATTTAAATATGCGCTTTACCCACGCCAACTTTACTTTGAAACTATTTTCTCAAGCCAAGCGCTAATAAACGATGGTCTACACTGAATGAAATAGGAAGTATCAGTACTCAACGCAGCATCACAAATCTTAAAATCGGCCCACAAGAACAAACCGTTCGTCGGAATTTAGGTTTGAGCAATTCGAGTATGCACTGGTGTGGGATTGCGAATGTGAACCGAAAATTGGCGCTATACATAGCCACTGCGGTTGCGCAACCCAGCTTTATAAGCTATTTAATAGTAGACTAAGCATAGGAAACAAAGCGCGCCAACTTGCGTTTTTTAGGCCCAATAAAGATAATGAGTTTTATTTTTTAATGTTTGATATTGAGCTCTGAAGAGCTGAAAAACATTCACTATCCATGCATTAAAAGCATAATACACAGGCTCATTGGGATATTGGCGCCTTATGTCACACCGATAATACATGCCACAGGGAACCCCAATATTGCTATCAAATACAAGAGTATGAGCTTATGTTCAATGCAAGTGAAACCGCGTTAATTCTAATTGGTTATCAAAATGACTATTTTTCAGAAGGTGGCGTACTGCACAAAGTGATAGAGCAATCCTCTACAGAAGTTTTGGCCAACAGCCTTAAGCTGGTGGAAGCACTTGAGAAAACCGAAGCAACCATCATTGATTTGCCCATATCTTTTACGCCAGACTACTCAGAACTTAATGAAAATGCTGAAGGGATCCTGGCAATCATTCGAGAGAAAGGCGCGTTTCAGGTAAACCAACCCGGCAGTGAAGTGGTTCCCGAGCTGGAGCAGCATCGTAATAACCTTACACAGATAACGGGTAAGCGTGGGCTCAACGGTTTTCGCAATACTGAGCTAGATGACATTTTGCGCGGTAAAGGTATAAAGAATATTTTATTAGCCGGTGCAGTCACCTCGGTGTGCATAGATTCCACCGGTAGAGCGGCAACCGAAAAGGGATATCGCGTCACCATTGTGAGTTCTTGTACTTCCGCCCGCTCCCAAGTAGAGCAAGATTTTTACTGCTCCAGCATCTTTCCAATTTACGCAACCGTGACTGACCACACATCGATAATCAACGACCTGGCGAAGGGTGTTGCGTGACATCAACCCCCACCAAAGAAGAGATTCAAATTGCAGCACAGGTTGCGCTGATCGAAAGGTTGCGCATTTCTGAAAAACGTTATTCTGACCTTGTTAATTCACTGTCTTCCATTGTTTTTTCTATAGACCCGCACGGTCACATTACCTTTTTAAACGATACTTGGCTCGCATTGATTGGCCACACACGCTCGGAAATGCAAGGTCAGAAATTATCCGCTTATATTCTTTCCACTGAAACGAACCAACCCTTTCCCGTCGGCGCGATAATCCCCACAGTGGATAACCCGCTCATAGAATTCAAATGTAAAGTTCGCTGCGTTAAAGGCGCTCACCTATGGTTTAGTTACTCCGCTAAGCTAGACCCCGAAAGCGGCGCGATTAGCGGCCTCATGCACGACATTTCTAATGAGGTCAAACTCGCCGAAGAACGCGCAGCACTCTCTCAGGCGCGAAATAATTTCTTTAGCGGCATGTCCCATGAACTTAGAACCCCCATCAATGGTACGATTTTAGCTAGTGACCTCATCATACAGTCGTCGGAGGGCGAAATAGCAAAGTACGCCAACTCCATTCAATCGAGCGCCAAACACCTGTTAGATATTATTGACGAGATTCTCGACTACTCGAAAGCAGAAGCCGCTCAATTGACACTCCACAGCGCCGAATTTGACATCATTAACTTTTTTAACGTCACTACAAATATTTTTAAGCCTATTTGCTTAAAAAAAGGCATCGACTTGGTGCTCAATATATCCGAGGATGTCCCAAGAACTATTTTTGCCGATGAGAAACGCCTAAAACAAATACTTAACAACTTACTTTCCAACGCTTGTAAATTTACAGACAAAGGCACCATCACTGTTACTGTACACGCAGAAACCTCTGGCACTTCTTGCCAACTATTGATCAGCGTTAGTGACACCGGCATCGGCATATCCACCGATTTTATCCCAGGGATTTTCACCCCCTTCAAACAAGCAGACGATTCCATCCAAAGTACATATGGCGGCACCGGATTGGGGCTTTCCTTAACCAAAGAATTGGTTGAACTCATGGAAGGCAATATAGAAGTAGAAAGCGAGCTAAACGCCGGCACAACATTTTTTTTCGACATTAAATGTCTTTTGCCAGACTCCTACTCACAACCAGATCAAAGTAAGCCTACAACGGATAGCAAATCCAGCGAGATACAAATTTTAATTGTGGAAGACGATGCCATCACGGCAATGGCTTTAGAAGCAATGCTGATAAAACATCACCAGTGCTTGAAAGACAACATCACAGTCGCCCCCTCCGGACGAGAAATGCGCCGTTCAATAGCCGGTCGTTTTTATGACCTTGTGTTTATGGATTGTAATTTACCCGATACCAACGGCGCCATACTCATATCAGAATTGCGAGAACACGCAACCAACCAAAAATTCACAACGCCTTTTTTCGTTTTTGCCACTGCATCAACTGGCTCTAGAGAAGCTGAATTAATTGAAAAATGCGCCCCAGACATTAGGGCATTAAAGCCAATTACTACGGATAAGTTATCATCAATAATGCAACGTTTTTTTAAATTTTTTTGATTCCAGTTTCAACCCTAAATAGCTTTGCTGAACACTAAACTGTACGCTTTATTTACGCACATTAAATATCCAAAAAATTGTTATCGATATTTTGGTGGTCATATATTTTGGCGTTTTCTAAGTGCGACCAAAGAGCATACAGGCATGAGTGACCCAACGGGGCTAATTAGGTTGATGAGTAGTAGCAACATGTAACGTAATATCTAAAAATAACGAAAAGAGGGACAGTGCATGAAGACCTATCATCTTGGTATCAACCTAGGGCATGATCGATCTGCGGCTATAGTGGCTGATGGGAAAATACTAGTTGCCATTCAGCAGGAGCGGCTCGACCGTCATAAACACAGTATCGGCGCTCTTCATCAAAGCGTTGACAATGCCAGAGAAACTCAACTACCTTTTCAAGCGATTAACTACTGTTTAGATACACTCAACATTAAAATTGAAGATCTTAGTTCTATTGTTGCAAACATGCCTGGACACGATTTAAGTCTGGAGGCATTGCATTCACAACTTCCGCTTCATTTGAAAGACAAATGCCAGACCATACCATCGCATCACCTAGGCCACGCCTACACAGCTTTTTATCCAAGCGGCGTAGAAGAAGCCCTTGTGGTTTCGGTGGATGCAACCGGAACCACCGATAGCCAACATTTCACTGAATCATATTCCGTTTATCATGGCAAAGGCGATAACCTCAAACTCTTACACAGCGAAAAATGTTTTGGCCCTTGGGCTCAATACGGCACACTTGGATTCATATATGAACAAGTTACTCGCCTAGCCAGCTTTGTTACAAAAGTAGGGCCAAATGTAAAAGTACCAGAGGCTGGTAAGCTTATGGGGCTAGCGCCATTTGGTCGCCCCCAACCCAATTGGCATAGCTGGTGCAACCCAGTCCCCAACAGCTATAAAATCGATATATCTCCTTACGACATCGCCTTGGAGCTAGAGGCACTGAAACTCACCTACCAAGATAACGGCGAACCAAATTATTTTTCCCCTTGGATTGTAGATTTGGCCTACAAGGCACAACAAGAAATAGAGAAAGCCCTGCTGCACATAGTTAGCCACGGCTTGAAAGAAACAGGTTTAAAAAATGTGTGCTTAGCTGGCGGGGTTGCGCTAAATTCTGTTGCCAATAACATACTGGCAAACACGCTCAACCTGGACAATATTTTTGTCTTCCCTGCTGCTGGAGACTCCGGTATTGCAGCAGGATGTGCCTTGTATGGATACCATCAACACAGTACTGAACAAGGTAGTTTGGTTAACCGTGTAGAACTCAAAAATGCCAGCCTAGGCAAACAGTACAGCACGGATGAAATTGAGGCCGCACTGCATCAATTTTCTGACAATATCACATTCGAGAAAATCACCGATGATGCGCTTGTTACAAAAACCTGTAACGCCATTGCCGATGGATACATTGTTTCGCGCTTTGAAGGGGGAAGTGAATATGGCCCGCGAGCCTTAGGCAATCGCTCGATCATTGCCGACCCTTCATATGACGGTATACAAGACATTATCAATGCCAGAGTTAAAGGTCGAGAACGTTATCGCCCATTTGCCCCGGTCATCCCTCTAGATGAAGCAACAGAAGTCTTTGAGCAACATCGCCCCTCCCCTTTTATGCTGCTAATTGCCAAAATTAAAAAAGAATTTACCGACGTTATTCCATCGGTTGTACATACCGATGGCACTGGCCGCTTTCAGACCGTTACAGAGCAAGACAATCCATTTTTCTTTAAATTGTGTAAGCAACTAAAAGAAAAAAGACCTGGCCCCGCCGTCATCCTTAATACGTCTTTTAATTTATCAAGTGAACCCATTGTAGAGACGCCCGTTGATGCCCTAAGCTCTTTTTGTGCTACAGATATGGATTTTCTCGCCATAGAAAATTATTGGATTAAGAAGAAACAACCCGCCGGGAACTACCAAGATAAGTTAGATAAAATCAAAACTGAAAAAATACCCATGGGCCTGGATTTAGAGCAACCATCGGTTCACTCCACCATGCACTACCTTGATAAATTGCTGTTTGGGAAATCCAAAACCAGCAGCACCGAATCAGACGGGTATTTAGAAAAGTTTTCTGCCGATGTCGCGCACCTTAAATCCACATCGTCGCTCTTCCCAGCCAAACACACACCCGACGCGCTATTGAATGGTAACAGTTATCCTTGGCTAAACCCTTTGGATAAATCCTATCTGGTGCGCTTAACCGACAACAAACGCTCTAGTGGCCTTTCTTTGGAGGATATAGAGATCGTCATCATGGCGTCAGCGGGTAATAAACCCCAGCTACAAGAAGCCAGAAAAGCGCTGTGTTTAACCACTCAAGAATGGCGAGAAAAACTCCAACAACTTCAATCAACGGTCAAGGAATACGTATCTTTTCAACCGGGTATAGTTGAAGAGAATGCGGCCCCAAAACCTCACGACACTTGCTCACATAGCAAACTCTTTGGAGCATTTGCTAACCCGGATTTTAACGACCAATCCAATCTATTGAAATTTCGTGCGGTATTGAAATCCCTAAACTACACAGAAAAATCCATATGTACCAAGCTACAGATCGAATCTTTACAAGATGTTGAACCGACAAAAATTCACTACTACGGTACATTTTTGTTGGCTCAAACACCACTGGATAACTTAATACGCCTATTTACCTTGCAAACATCGGTAAATTGCAATGCCGTGTATGAATTCCTCAGTAGAGGTTTGTGCCATACCCTTGAAAACCACGGCATATTAGTTAAAAAAGACAGTCAATTTCACGCAAACATCAATATTTACAGCGTTCAAAACCTTTGGATTGCGACCGATCACCGCTACCAGCTGGGCGAGCTTTGCCACAATGAACAGCCCGTAATGTACATTGGTTTAGATAGCTTAGGGTTGGTGAATGTCGCACCTAAAGAGGCCTGTGGTCAAGCTTTGGACTTATGCTCTGGCTCCGGTATTCAAGCACTCATTGCCAGCAGATACTGTAGCGACGTGACCGCTATAGATATCAACCCACGCGCCATTCGTTTTGGTCGTTTTAATGCCAGCCTAAACGGTATAGACAATGTTAATTTCATAGAAGGCAGCTTGTATAACCCGCTAAGTACAACTGAAAGTTTTGATTTGATCCTAGCCAACCCGCCATTTGTGCCAAGCCCAGAGAAGTCCTTCCGCTTTCGCGACGGCGGCGCTTCAGGAGAAGAGATATTAGCAAAAATTGTATCTGGCGCCAGCGCGTTGCTCAGCCAAAGTGGACGTATGTGTATCGTAACTGACCTGGTCAACCTTCAAGTATACGAGGATAAACTGGAGCGCTGGTGGGGCAAAACTCCAGCAGAAAAACTTGTGTTACATACCGCTGACAGAGACGAAATTTTGTTTTCAGTGCCGCATTGTCATAAGCCATTCAGTCAGTCTTATGAGGATTACAACAACTCCCTCAGTCGATGGGTCAAAAGCTATAGGGAGTCGGGCATCAACAAAGTCAACTTCGGCTACATTATTATTCAAAATTCTTCCGATAGCAGCTACTACAGCCGTGCCATCCACTCACCGCGCACGGCAATTGACCAGCACATTCAGGAATACTTCAGCACCCGCAAAAAACTCAATGACTCCACTTCTTACTTGAATCATTATACGGTTAGCGTAATGCCCGACTTAAAAGTGCGTAAAACAACAGCCTTAAATGGTAAAAGCGAAAAAAATGCGCTCTTGGTACCCGACAACCCTTACTACACGGTGTACGAGGTGGATAATGACGTTTTCGACATCGTTAATGATATTAGTCATAAATCGCCGCACTTTTCTGAGTATCTTAACCCGGCTCAAAAGGACAACGTGGTGGACTTAATATTGAAAGGCCTGCTGGTGTTGGA
>CAYZQH010000097.1:0-11075 GCA_964480055.1 uncultured Cellvibrionaceae bacterium | reverse complement strand
TTCTGGCATATACCCATTAAGCGACAAGTAAAACAGCGCAGGGTACAACTTACGCAATGCTAAATCGCCATCGCCACCAATGATCAAAATGTCGGTTTTCATAATACGTGAACCTTCTTCGATGATGGAGCAGCTACCGCTACAAGCAACCGCTCAGTGCTTTCTAATCAAAATACTGCCTAATCTAAAGCTATGGCCAACAGCAGAACCTACTTACAAGCCCGCGTAACCTAAACTGGCCTGCGGTATTTGTGCGGGTTATCGCCTACTTGTTGCCTACTTAACATACTTACTGTGTAATACACAGGTTAGTGCGACTGGAAGCAAAACGGTTAATTGAGAGCGCAATTGTAACCGATTACATCCGAAATTAAACCAGCAGGGCCTACAAACCCCTGGGGGGCCGAACTCAACAACCAACGCAGCTATAGGGTAAGGCATTCTGCCTTGGGTATCCAAGGCGCCCCATTGTAGTGGTTGGCGAGTTGCTTTTTCAATATTGATTACGGATAATCGCGGCACTTTCAAGTGGCCACCAACGGCTGTAAATGGCCATTAGTAGTTGTTAGATTGTATACAGTATGTCGTCTGCAGCTATATATAGCTACTGTCGGTGGGGCTATAATATCCGCCAGGGTTACCACCCGCTGCTTCTTGCCGCAACACGCTTGGCACTGGTAGGGCTCGCACGGTGATTAACTGTCACACAAAGTGCAAGGCCCTTCATTTAACCTGTGTACGCGCCGACGGAGTGCCCTTCGGCGGTTTAAAGCCAGTGAAGCAGGCAAAAAATGTAACCGGTATTCAGGGCTTTTGGTACAGCAATCGGTTTTACCCCAATACCGAAGCTTGCAGCGCCACCAACGGCTGTATTTGGTGGCAAATTGCAAAGCTTTATTTGATTCACCTTTCACATAAGTAAATTAGGATAAACATCATGCCACGCATTGCTATTAATGGTTTTGGGCGCATTGGGCGCAACGTATTACGCGCCTTGTATGAGCGCGGCCTTCAAAATGAGTTAGAAATTGTTGCAATTAATGACTTAGGCTCACCTGCAATTAACGCACACCTTTTAAAGCACGACACAGTACACGGCACTTTTGGCTTTGACGTAGAAGCCAATGACGAGTCTATCACTGTGGATGGGAACGCAATTAAAGTTACTGCAGTGCGCAACCCCACTGAACTCCCATGGAAAGAGCTAGACATCGACATCGTATACGAATGCACAGGTATTTTTACCGCGCGCGATAAAGCCGCCATGCACCTAGAGGCCGGTGCTAAAAACGTGTTGATTTCTGCCCCCGGTAAAGAAGCTGACTTAACCGTGGTTTACGGCGTTAACCACGACGAAATTACTCCAGAACATAAAGTAATCTCAAATGCCTCTTGTACCACCAACTGCCTAGGCCCAATAGCAGCAGCCTTGCAAGCAACGGTCGGCATTGAGTGTGGACTGGCCAATACCGTTCACGCCTACACCAATGATCAAAACATAACCGATGCATATCATTCCGATATGTACCGTGCTCGCGCTGCTGGCCACTCTTTAATTCCAACCAAAACCGGTGCTGCTGCGGCCATTGGTTTGGTTATCCCTGAGCTGGCAGGCAAACTCGACGGTTTGGCGATACGCGTTCCAACCATTAACGTATCGTTACTGGACTTAACATTTACAGCCGGCCGCGACACCAGCGTAGAAGAGATCAATCAAATCTTAACCGATGCTGCTGCCAATCAATTTGATGGTGCACTACACGTTAACAAATTGCCATTGGTTTCTAGCGACTTTAACCACTGCCCGGCCTCTAGTATTTTTGACGCCACACAAACGCGTGTTATTGGTGGTAAGCAAGTGAAAGTACTGGCCTGGTACGACAACGAGTGGGGCTTCTCTAACCGCATGCTAGACACCACGCAAGCCATTTTAAAAGCCAACGCTTAAGTCCGTGTTTTGAGCTTGAAAGGGGCCTTCTGGCCCTTTTTTTGTGTCTGCTTTTAGACCACTCTATTCTAATGAAGACCACCAAATAATGGCTAGAATTCTGAGAAATGGTTACATTTATAGTCGCACTGACTTATACACTCAGGCTCAATGCTCCCACAATTCAGCATAGCTTCAGCCTTAACTGCTAAAATAAGCCCCATGCGAAACTTGAAAACGCGCCTTAACAAAACAGCCCAGACAGCCAACGCCCTTGCCTTGATACTGCTGTGTTTTTGCATTTTTATGGTGCCAAAAGGCTTGGCAGACACCCCCGTGTTCACGGCCACTTATAAGGGTAAGTTTGCTGGCTGGAACCTGGGCATGACCCGCACACTTCGAAAAAACACCAACGGCGAATATGTGTTTCAATCCCATGCGAAAAATGCCTTTGCCTCGATCACCGAAACCAGCTTATTTACCGTCGGCAACAACGCCATTGTGCCAATAAGCTATGAGTATTACCGAAAGATTTTTGGCAAGAAAAAGCTAGAAACACTCCGCTTTGAAAGTGAAACAAACACGGCCTATTACAAAAAAAATAAAGGGCCTAAATTTAAGCATTCATATTCGGGCTCTGTTTACGACCCCGCGTTGTATCAGTTGATATTGCAACTGGCCTTCCTTGACTCGGCATCCGGCAAACAGCAATTTTCAATTATAAAACGCCGCAAACTAAAAAATTATGCCTTTACACAAAAAGCTGGCGCCCCCTTTAGGCTAAACAATAAAACCTACAAAACTTTATTGGTGGAGCGACGCGAGCAAGAAAAACACACACAAGTGTGGTTAATTCCAGAATTAAACAACGCCATTGGCCGCTTAACTCACGCAGATGCAGACGGCGACACCTACACCATCACCCTTACTGGCTATAAGGCAGACTCAAATGCATGGCTAGAATTTAAAAAAAGCTGCCCCAGCCAATATTGAGTACTAGCTGACACAAATTAAAATCGTTGTCATTTCTTACATATTCCTCAGATGCGGCTGGGCTGCCCGACAATAACAACCGGAAATCTACATGGCCCATACAACTCATAAACCGGTAAATCGTCGCGCTCTGGTTAAAGTCATGGGTACTGCCTAAAGGCGGGTTGGTGCATTGACCAACGATACTTAGTTTAAACCCTCTTAATAAGTCCGAAATTTACTACCGCTCATCCGTCAAGAATAAATATATAAGAATTTTATCTAGTTACCTTACAAACACTCATCATTTGGCGTTAGCCCTATTAACGCGGCCTAGGTAACAATGCCTTGTAACTAAACATTATAGTTTTCTGGCTTTTATAACTTTTCTTTAAATTCATTCCAGATGCGTTTACTAGGCATACTGTCCATAAAAAATCGATCTATTGCCCAGCTTCATGTTTTAGCGTGTTTTCAGTAATAATGAGAGTATCACCAAAAAACGTTAGAGCATTAAGTTAAGATGGATGAGCCAACCAACACTGATTATTGCGCACCACAGCTTAGTAAGGTTCTGTGTCTGGCGGCCTGTTGGTTAATTCTAAGCGTTGCGTCAAACCCAGTGACTGCTTCAGGGTTAAAAAAAACTGGCACTTCAAATAGTGCTTTTATTGGTGCAAGAAATGAAATGCGATGGCTATTCCCTGTAAAAATTCAACACATGACAGATGAACAACTGATCTACGCTGCAGAACAATTAGTCAATAACACCATGTCTGCCAATCAACGCATTCTTAATCATTACTGGTTATCGCAGGACACTCGGCGCACGTACCATGGCGGCCGTGCAGTGGGCAAGCTATTGCGCATTGGCTGGAACCACTACCGCGAAAATACTCGCGCCTTGGCATATGCGACGCGTAACGAAGAAGAGCCCTCTTGGTTTTTAGAAACTGGGGCTTTTCTTACGCGTTGGGGAGACTACAACCTACGGGTAAGTAACGATAAAATGGTTTTAAAATTACAGTCACACTTCTAACGCCGCCTAAGCTAGAATACCACCACGTTTTGCCTACGTCCTTTAGCGCTGTGCGTAAGCCCCGGCCTGCCAAGGGCGCCTCAGCATTTTTGCAGGGCTAAAAAGTTAGTACAGTCTCTTAACCACCGGTATAAAGTTTGTGATTTCTGTAACCATTGCCCCCGTTTGGCGACGCCTTGCCGCCATGATTTATGACGGGTTTATCCTCATGGCCTTAAGCTTCGCCTATGGCGCCATACTCACTGCCATTGCCGGCAGTATTTCTTCAACCCCAAACGGCGACTATCAACCGATGCTAAGCCACCCCATGGTTTTTGTGGGCTGGCTGCTTGTACTGTGTACTTTTTATGGTTGGTTTTGGCTGCGCTGTGGGCAAACGGTTGGCATGCGAGCTTGGCGTTTAAAGCTGGTACATACACCACCGCAAACGCCCTTACAATTCAAGCACGTGGTACTACGCATGTTGGTGGGCATACCCAGTACACTGCTATTTGGCCTTGGCTATTGGTACCAATGGGTTAACAAGGAGCGCTTGTGCCTTCACGACCAATACTCTAGTACCGCCGTAGTTGTATTGCCCAAGCCCGATAAAAAACCTTAACGGGAGCGCTTTAACAGGATAGCGCCCAGCAGCGCGCACACCACAATAGGCGCCAGCACGGCAATCAGCGGAGAAAACCCAAAAATCAAACTGCTAGGGCCCAGTAGATCCTGACTGGTGCGAAACACAATGCCAACAATAACCCCTGTAAAAATTCGAAACCCCATTGTCACTTGACGCAAAGGCCCAAACACAAACGATATGGCAATCATCACCAAACTGGCGGTAGCCAAAGGTTGCAAAGCCTTTTGCCAAAAAGCCAAGCGATACTCCGCCGCATCCTGCCCTTGACGCTCAAGGTAATTACCATAGGAATACAGCCGCTGCATGGGTAAATCCTCTGGTGGCAATACCAATACATCAAGAAGCTTTGGGGAAATTTCTGAAAACCAAGAGCGCGCAGGGAACGTACTTCGTGTGGTTTTATCGGGCAATAGCTCGGTAGCTATACCGTTGCGCTCAAACCAAGAGCTGCCTTGGAAAATGGCAGACTCCACATAGGTAGAACTTAATAACTCGCCATCGTCATTGAACTGCAAACGGGTAATGCCAAACAACTTGCCGTTGGGCAAAACCGCACTGAAGTGCATAAATTCGTTGTTTTCCCGGTTCCAGACACCACGCTGGCCTTGCAAGGCGGTTTTGTGCCCCAGGGCAATGGCTTTGCGACTGGCGGCATATTGGTCTGAGGTTGGAGTTACGTACTCGCCAAGTAATACGCCACAGCCAATGTAAAACAATATGGGGCGCATGACCGCCCATATGATTCTGCGCACAGAAACCCCAGCAGCACGAATAATAGTAAGCTCACTGGTATTGGCAAGCACCCCCAGCCCTATCAAACACCCCACCAACGCCGCCAAAGGCAAATAATCATAAATAGCCGAAGGCAGTGATAAAGCCGAGTAAATAAATACTTCTAAAAGGGTGTAATTCCCACGAACGTTATCTAGCTCGTCCACAAACTCTGAAATCACATCTAAAGACACAATCACACACAACACAATCGCTATGGCACCGGTAACTTGCTGCCCGATGTAACGTTTAATCAGCATCATTGGGCATTACCTTCTGCCGCGACAGGGGGCGAAGCAGGGATTTTTTGAAGGGCAAAACGCACACTGGGCCACAGCAGCATCAACAGCGCCAACACCAAAAACCCCGCATGCACCGCCCACAGTAAATACGGTGTAGGCGTAGAACCGTCTTCAATTACGCCACGTGCAGCATTGGCAATGACCACGTAAATGATATACAGCAAAATTGCAGGCACCATTTTCACGTATCGCCCCTGCCTAGGCTGAGTACGACTTAGGGGCACCGCCAGTAAAGCAATTACCAACACCAATACCGGTAAAGAAAACCGCCACTGAAGCGCAGCCTTAGCCTTGGTAGTATCGGCTTGTAATAGCTCGAAAGTACTCATGCCGTCGGTTTCTTTTTTAGAGCGCGCCTCGTATTCTGGCTCGGGCACAAATTGAGAATACCGAGAAAAGCTCACCACCTCGTAGTTCAACCCACCGGGCTTGCCGCTGTACTGATGCCCCTCTTTTAACACCAAATAGCGCTTGCCGGTGGCTTGATCAAGCAGGGTTTCCCCGGTTTTAGCCGTAATGATAGAGAAGGTATCTTGCGTATCAGCGGTGCCTGCCAAAAACACTTGGTTTAACTGTTTTTTATCTTCGCTCACACTGTGCGCATAAGACACACCGTCACGGCTACTTAGCTTATGAAAACGCGCCGGCTTAAGGGTTTCAAATTCGGTTCGGCTGCGTTGCTCAGCTATCACAGCCTCTGAAGCCTTGACACCAATGGGGCCAATATACAAACTAAACATGGCTACCATGGTCGCCACCACAAGCCCCGTTGCCAAGGTATACCCCACCAAGCGGCTCTCACTCATACCGCACGCTTGTAGCACGGTCATTTCACTATCTACGTACATGCGCCCATACGCGAGCAAAATGCCTATAAACATGCCAAGAGGAAGAATCAATTCTAAAAAAGAGGGTAACCGCAAACCCATTAGGGTAAGCAATACACCGGCATCTAGCTTACCTGCGGCGGCTTCTGCCAAGTAACGAACAAAGCGCCCGCTCATAATAATCAGCAAAAGAACCGAGCTCACAGCCAACATACTGGCCAAAACCTCTTTTGCTAGGTAACGAAATATAATCACATCAAGCCTTAAAAATTTTGCTGCGCAAAGTATAACAGCCTGCGCCCAAAGCTAGGGCTAAGCTGATAACAAACACTTTCGCTTTGACCTTTTTTAATTAAAGCGTTCATTCACGCTAAAATGAACAAATGGCCCAACGTTGCATATTCGCACCTAGGCGACGATGATAAAAACTGAAAAACACCTAAGACCAGAGGATTCGCATGGATATACAAATAAAAACCGGCGCACTGAATAAATCACGCACTGACTGCTTAGTGGTTTCCATATTCGCTGATAAATCCTTAAGCAATGGCGCCAAAGTAGCCGATACGCTCACCGAAGGCGGCATCACCCAGTTAATTAAGCTGGGAGATATAGAGACCAAGGCTGGCAGCCTGGCTTGGGTGGTCACCCCTGTCGGCACCGGCATTAAGCGTTTACTGGTTGTATGCCTAAACAGTAAAGGCAAAACGGTAACGGACGCCGACATTACCAGTAGCGCCACAAGCGCCGCCAAAGCGCTAATCCAGAAAAAAATCAAACAGGCCACCTGGGCGATAACGCCGGTCAACGCCATTGATGACAAAACCGCTGCCACCCTAATTGCTCAAGCGTTCACCACCGAGACCTACTACTACAGCGCCACTAAATCTAAAGACCTTAAGCCGCCCGCGCTTACCAAACTGACGTTACAAGCCGAGAAAAAAGCCTCAACCGCTTGGAAAAAGGGCGCCGATGCAGGCATAGCCTTAGGCAAAGGCATTAATTTTTGCCGGGAGCTGGGTAACTTACCGGGCAATGTGTGCACCCCCACCTACTTGGCCAATGAGGCCAAAACCTTGGCCCGCGGGCAAGCCAAACTGACCACCAAAATTATTGACGAGCCCGCTATGCGTAAAATGGGCATGGGTTCTTTATTATCAGTTGCAGCTGGCAGTGAAGAGCCGCCCAAATTGATTGCCATGGAATACAAAGGCGGTAAACCTTCCGCAGCGCCCATTGTGTTAGTGGGCAAAGGCATTACCTTTGACACCGGCGGCATCAGCTTAAAGCCCGGTGCCGCCATGGACGAAATGAAATTCGACATGTGTGGTGCTGCCAGTGTATTTGGTGTGATGAAAGCCATTACCCTTCTGCAGCCAGCGATGAACGTCATTGGCGTGGTAGCCGCCGCTGAAAACATGCCAAGCGGGAAAGCCACCAAGCCTGGGGACGTGGTCACCTCTATGTCTGGCCAAACCATTGAGGTACTCAACACCGACGCCGAGGGCCGTTTGGTTCTGTGCGACGCACTTACCTACGTGGAACGCTACAAACCCAAGGCCGTGGTGGATATTGCCACCTTAACCGGCGCCTGCGTCATAGCCTTGGGCTCTCATGCAACTGGGCTTTACGCCAACAACCAAGACCTGGCCAACAGCCTGTTACAGGCCGGTGAGCAAGCACAAGATAAGGCCTGGCAAATGCCTTTGTGGGACGAATACCAAAAACAACTGAACAGCAACTTTGCGGATATGGCCAACATCGGAGGGCGCGAGGCAGGCTCAGTTACGGCAGCGTGCTTTTTGTCTCGTTACACCAAAGCGTACAAATGGGCGCACTTAGATATTGCCGGCAGCGCCTGGCGCTCTGGTGCGGCCAAAGGTGCTACCGGCCGCCCGGTTGGCCTTTTGATGCAGTACATTGCTGCGGTATATGGCTAACGTAAAAGTAACGGCATGGACGCCGTTTACTCATCTCGCCCCAACCGTGCGCAAGATTCTCTCTCGACAAGCCAACCACTAACCGCTACCTTAGGCCACACACTAGCCCTTACAGCACATCCCAATTATCCATGCCTCAGGTCGATTTTTACGTACTTACCGCCCAAACCGAACAAAGCCGTCTAGCGTTTACCGCTCGGCTTTGCGAGCGCGCATTACATTCAGGACTAGAAGTACGCATACTCACGGCCAGTGCCGAAGCCTCTAATACGCTCAGCCAAGCCCTTTGGTCCGCCAAACCCGAGTCATTTATCCCTCATGCTGTGGCAGGGCAAAACTCCCCCAATGCCCCGGTACACCTTAGCCATCATCATGAGCACTGTGCCCCGGCCCCGGCCAATGCATTGCTCATTAATTTAGGGGCAGGCGTTCCTGATGTGCATGCTCACTATTCACGCGTGGCCGAAGTTGTGGTTCAAACCCCGGATGTGCTCGCACAAACCCGCAGCCACTACGCGCAATACAAACAATCTAATTACCCGCTTAATACGCATAAAATTGGCCAGTAACGCCAGCCACCAGAGCCACCCTAAGAAATCCCTACTACAATATTAATAAATTAAGACTACCCAAACAGCGTGCAATCCCATAACATTCAAACAATGAGTTTTCAACCAGAAACTCTTAATGGCTATGTGCCCCATATAACAGTTAGCGGATTAATATTCACCGTACCCACGGTGAGGATCAAACCCTATGTCACAAAAGCCAGTCGAATCTAAAATTGAAGACACCAAACATACCAACACTCAAAAACCTGACGAAAACACCCAGGAGATGGACGTGGATTTAGGCTACGCAGAGGCACCCAATGAGAGCACACACACCGCCGCAGACGACAGTATCCCGGTGCTAAAACCCGTTGACATAGACCCAGTAGATTTTAGAAACAACGATACGCCTGCGGCCAAAGAGGGTGACATACTCACATTGAGTGAAATAGTTGAAGACGAAGCGCCCCTTAACTTAGCCGTACCTGAGGCAGCCTCTGCTGTTGAACCTGCACAACCTCCAGCCGCGTCGCCCCTACCCTCGCCGCCCCCTGCGCCACAGGCAAAAACCCAAAGCGCTGCACCGTCCGAGCCTGCCCGCACAGGGCACAGCACCAACCCGTTTTTACCAAAGCAGTTAATAGATAAGCTAGACGAAGGTCGCAAAAGCTTAGAAGACGACATTATGCAATCGAGTGCCTCACTGGATATGAGCACTGCACTGCTGCGCACCCATGCGCGTGCCGACCGCATGAACAACCCACATTCAAATAACAACCCCTTTTCTGCCAAAGACAATATTTCTCAACAAAAGCAAAAATTAGTAGATGAAGTGGTTGATGAATACCTTCCATTGCTAGCCGCAGAAATGCGCCGCCGCATACATAAATTATTGGACGACCAATAACCCCCTCCCCTAAGGCACACCCGTTGCGGCTGCACAATTTAGCCGTTGCCCATGTATAATGCCCGGTTTTGCGGCGCGTATATGTGCGCCTAAATTCGTTCAATTTTTAAGCCGTAGTCATCCTCATGGAAAAAACCTATCAACCTTCTGCAATAGAACAACGCTGGTATCAAACCTGGGAAGAAAAAGGCTATTTTGCCCCCTCAGGTGAAGGCAACCCGTACTGCATTATGATCCCACCGCCGAACGTCACTGGCAGTTTACATATGGGCCATGGGTTTCAAGAAAGTATTATGGATGCGCTTATTCGCTATCACCGTATGCAAGGGAACAACACCTTATGGCAAGTGGGAACCGATCATGCCGGCATTGCCACGCAAATGGTGGTGGAACGCTTACTTGATGCCGAAGGTAAAAACCGCCACGACCTGGGCCGCGAAGCATTCACAGAAAAAGTCTGGGAATGGAAGGAGCACTCTGGCGGGAACATCACCCGCCAACTACGCCGCTTAGGTGCCTCCCCAGATTGGAGCCGTGAGCGCTTCACCATGGATGAAGGCTTTTACAAAGCCGTACAAGAAGTATTTATCCGCCTCTATAAAGACGACTTAATTTACCGCGGCAAGCGCCTAGTTAACTGGGACCCAAAACTTCACACCGCCATCTCTGATCTAGAAGTAGTGAGTGAGGAAGAGCAAGGCCACATGTGGCACTTTAAATACCCATTGGCAGACGGGAGCGGCCACTTGGTGGTAGCCACCACACGGCCAGAGACCATGTTGGGCGATAGCGCCGTAGCCGTTAACCCAGAGGACGAACGCTACAAAAATTTGGTGGGTAAAACCCTAAAACTGCCTCTAACAGGCCGTGAAATACCCATTATTGCCGACGACTACGTGGATAAAGAGTTTGGTACCGGCTGCGTAAAAATCACCCCCGCCCACGACTTTAACGACTACGAAGTGGGCCAGCGCCACAGCTTACCGCTGATTAATATTTTTGATAACGACGCAAAAATTAACCAAGAAGCGCCAGAGGCTTATCAAGGGCTGGACCGATTTGAAGCCCGTAAACGCGTAGTAGCCGATTTAGATGCGCAAGGCCTAGTAGAAAAGATTGAACCCCACACCTTAAAAGTGCCGCGCGGTGACCGCAGTGGTGTAGTGATTGAGCCTTACCTCACCAACCAGTGGTATGTGCGCACAGCGCCTCTG
>CAYZQH010000096.1:0-11100 GCA_964480055.1 uncultured Cellvibrionaceae bacterium | reverse complement strand
GCCTTGAAACAGCTGTGTGGTACGGGTGGGACAGTAAAAAATGGCGTGATTGAAATTCAAGGGGAGCACAGAGAGAAAATTAAGCCGTTTTTAGAGTCCAAAGGATATAAAGTGAAAATCGCGGGCGGATAACTGTCACCTTAAACACCTCTTTGAAAACCCATTACTTCACACCCCAAAATATTGGCTCACTTTTTGCCCCTTACATAGTCAAAGCGCTTCGGCGCCATTTTGTTGACATTGAGGAGCTAAGAGCAATGAGTGTTGAATTATGGCCGATTGTAGATACCGCCCTAAAGATTGGCATTGGCAGCTGTATGACTCTAGCCTCGGTATGGCTTATTCGCCGCCATAAAACCGCGCTAGAGTTACAGTCGCCAAAAACTCGGCAGCTAGAAATGTTCGAGCACATCTCCGCCTCCGTAGGTAATGTAAACCACAGCTTTGCAAAATATTCCGCCCTGGTGATTGAATCCACACGGTTTGGCAAAAACTGGCCGGTTGCACGCAAAGTGGAGCTAGACCGTATCAATGCAGAGCTGGTCACCGAATTTAAAAAGCTAGCCGACGCCGAAGCCAAGCTCCTTATGCTGGGCGAAAAAACCATGGAGAAAACTCTGCGATTATATGGCGCTAAAATAGCTTTATTTCGTAAACAAGTTTACGTGGGCAGGCAAGATATCAGCGACCAAGAGATAGCTGATATTAAATCCGCCATTTTGACATTACGAGGGCAGTTTTACGACTTGCTCAGCAAACGCTACGACCGTCTACTGGTGGCATAAAGCCGCTAACATCAGATGCTACGAGCCTACTCAAGTGGCCGGCTGGTCTTAAAATAATGTCGCTTGCTGTATTAAGGTAGCCACGGGGCGAAAGGACGTACGGTGAATGGGCGTTGGCCCCAATTGTTTGAGGGCGTCCATGTGAAATTTTGTGGGGTACCCTTTATGCTTCGCTAAGCCGTATCCTGGAAACATTTCATCTAAAGCAACCATTTCTTCATCGCGCGTCACCTTTGCCAAAATAGATGCTGCGCTTATTTCAGGAACAGTACCATCCCCTTGCACAATAGCTTCACTGGAATACGGCCAACGTGGTAGCTTATTGCCATCCACCAATACGTGGTCAGGCTTAATATGCAACTGATCCACCGCTCGGTGCATTGCCAACAAGCTCGCTTGCAAAATATTTAACGTATCTATTTCTGCTACGCTTGCGCGTGCAACAGCCCAACTCAATGCTTTAGCTTGAATTTCTTCAAACAATATTTTACGGCGTTTTTCACTCAGCTTTTTAGAATCTGCCAACCCATCGATCGGTTGTGACGGGTCTAGAATCACAGCAGCAGAGACTACATCCCCAGCTAAAGGCCCACGTCCAACTTCATCACACCCTGCAATTAATGTCATGTATTTTGATTGCCATAATCAATTAACCGACCAATTTGAGTCGCCGCCTCAGTGCTGGCATTTTTCCTGAGGGCGCGGTGTATCACATCAAATTCATTTATGAGCTCTTGCTGCCTAGATGATTGAGGCAATACATTTATTATCGCCTCCGCTAAGGCCCCAGGTGTTGCACTGTGCTGAATAAACTCTGGCACCAAGGGTTTCTGCGCCAACAAATTAGGTAACCCAATGTAGGGCACTTTAACCATTTTCTTAAATATCCAATAAGATAAAGTTGCAACTTTATAGGCAATAACCATAGGTCTTTTTAACAAAAGTGCTTCCAAGGAGGTTGTGCCAGACGCCATTAAAACGGCATCGGCCGCGGCCATGGCGGTGTGAGACTGTCCATCTAATAGATGCACACTGGCAGAGCAACTAGCCACCAGCGGAGCTAATTGCGCTAAACGTTTTTTGTTGGCAGCAGGCAATAAAAATTGAATGTGCGGAACTTCTGCAGCCATCAATTCACAAGAGGCTAAAAAAGTGGGGGCCATGCGCGCCACTTCACTGGCACGACTCCCCGGCATTACCGCCACAACCACAGCTGGCCTTTCATCCTTTGTTGAACCGGGCACTAACTGTTGCCATGCAGAAAATTTGTCGTTTTCTAGCGGAATATCATCCGCCAAAGGGTGCCCGACGCACGCAGCGTTCACGTTGTACATATCATAAAATTGTTTTTCAAACGGAAACAACGTAAGCATTAAGTCAACAGCTTTGGCAATGGTTTTGATTCTCCCCAGACGCCAAGCCCACACCGAAGGGCTAACATAGTGAACCGTTTTAATTCCAGCCTGCCGCAGGGCGCATTCCAAATTTAAATTAAAATCCGGCGAATCAATACCGATAAATACTGAAGGTGGGCTATTAATAAAATGTGCTTTAAGTGCCTTACGCATTTTCAGTAATTCTGGCAGCCGTTTTAACGGCTCAACCAACCCCATCACTGCCAAGCGATCTTGAGGGAATAAGGAATTAAACCCCTGCTCCACCATTTGTGGGCCACCAACGCCCTCGAATACAGCATTGGGGTATTGCGCTTGCAACGCACGCATCAATCCTGCGCCCAAGATATCACCAGAGGTCTCCCCCACCACCATACCAATACGTATAGGGGAATAAGCAGACCGTTTGTTATCAGGTGGGGTCATAGGTAAACACTGAAGTGACGCTAAGCGTTTTTAAAGAAATAAAAGCAACCGCCAAAAAAACAGCATGCTGCTAGCGCACAATACCACGAGTAGATGCTTGAACAGATTGAACAAAAACAGTCACTGCCGTGTTCTCATAACTAGCCAACTCTGCTAACGCCTCTTCTAACGTGAGGCCTCTGCGGTACAAAGTTTTATAGGCGCTGAGTAAGGCGTTTAAATCTTCTTTCGTAAACCCTCTGCGCTTAAGCCCTTCTGTATTTATATTACGCGCCTCAGCCGGAGCCCCGGTAGCCATTACAAACGCAGGTAAATCCTTTCCTATTGCGGTACCCATTCCAGTAAAGCTGTGGGTGCCAATACGGCAGTACTGGTGCACCAAGGTATAACCGCTCAAAATAGCCCAGTCGCCAACCATCACATGCCCAGCTAATGCTGAATTGTTCACCAAAATACAATGGTTACCAATCACACTGTCATGTCCAACGTGTACATAGGCCATCAATAAGTTGTTATCACCGATGAAGGTGTCGCCTCTATCCTGCACAGTTCCACGATGAATGGTCACCCCTTCACGAATAACATTGTTATCGCCAATGGTTAAGGTGGTAGGTTCACCGTTGTATTTTAAATCCGGGGTATCTTCACCAATAGAGCTAAACTGATAGATGCGGTTGTTTTCCCCAATGCGCGTTGGGCCTTTTACAATCACGTGCGACTCTATGGTGGTGTCATCCCCCACTGTTACGTCCGGCCCAATAATGCTAAAGGGGCCAACAGATACATTGGCCCCTAATTGGGCCTTTGGGTCAACAATTGCGCGAGGGTCTATCAAAGTTGTCTCAATATTATTAATGCAATATTACGGAAAGCGCTCTACAACACCATCCGATGGGCAAGGTTAAACTTTACGGTCGGCACACATAATCGTTGCACTGGTGGCTAACTGATCGTCCACCTTAGCCACGCATTCGAACTTCCAAATTCCGCGTTTTTCCGAAAGTTTTCTAGCTTCAATAAATAATTGGTCGCCTGGTACTACCTGCTTTTTAAAACGTACTTTATCAATACCTGCATACAAGTAAATAGAGCCATCTTCTGGCGTTTTCCCCATGGTTTTAAAACCCAGAACCCCGCACGCTTGTGCCATGGCTTCTAGAATCAATACACCGGGGAACACCGGGTAATCTGGGAAATGCCCTTGAAATACCCCTTCGTTAATCGTGATATTTTTATAAGCGACAATAGACTCACCAATATTTAGCTCCACAACCCGATCAATCAATAAAAACGGGTAGCGGTGCGGAAGGTAATTCCGAATTTCATTCACATCCAACATACTGGTGCCCCAAAACTACTAAACCATTAATGCGTATTTTTAAATTACAAACCTCAACCACAGATTTAAGAATCTGTGGTTGAGGTTTGCTCCAACTTTTTAATCCTATCCACCCAATCATTCAACTGCCCTTGGCGAACGGCATTCTTGCGCCACGACTTTGCATCTTGCAACGGCGTTCCTGATGCATACTGGCCTGACTCCGTGAGTGATTTAGTCACCACCGACCCACCATTGACATGGACGTTATCAGCAATCGATATATGGCCATTAATAGCCACGCCGCCGCCAAAGGTACATCGCTTGCCAATAACCGTACTGCCGGCAATGCCTACGCATCCGGCTATGGCGGTGAAATCCCCCACTTGCACGTTATGTGCTATATGTACCTGGTTATCGATAATGACACCGTTACCAATCACGGTAGAATTTACAGCGCCGCGATCAATTGCCGTGTTGGCTCCAATCTCCACATTGTTGCCAATTTCGACCCCACCGAGCTGATGTATTTTGGTCCAGCCCGCTTCGCCAGGTGCAAAACCAAAACCATCTGAGCCTATCACTGTACAAGAGTGGACAGTGCAGTGGTCACCAACTTGCACACCGTGGTAAATTGACACGTTTGCATATATTAAACAGTGTTTACCCACAACACTGTTTTGTCCCACAAACACACCCGCCTGTAACTCGGTCCCTTCTCCAATACGTGCGCCTGCTTCCACAACACAGTTAGCACCTATTTGGGCACTCGGGTGAACTTGCGCCAAATCAGATACCCAGGCCCGAGGGTGCACTCCAATCACATTGGGTTCACGCTTTACAAATAACCCAGAAACCTGCGCGTATGCCAAGTATGGATCCTCAACACGAACGACCGTCAGCCCCGCTGGAACCTCTGTGCTTTCGTCCACAATAACGACACCCGCACCTGTGGTTGTCAAATAGTGCGCAAACTGTTTTTTTGCCAGAAAGGACAAGTGAGTAGGCCCGGCAGTTTTTAAATCTGCTACGCCTTCTACTAAGCTATCGCCGTCGCCTTCATAAGACGCCCGAAGATATTCCGCTACTTGAATAACGCTAAGCGCTAGGGGCATGGACACCTACCTCAAACGGACTACTATTTGGCTTTTTTACCCGCCGATTTAGCACTTTCAACGGCTTGGGCACTCAGCTTGTTGAGTTTTTCTACTACCATTGGGGTAATATCTGCAGAGGGCATTTTATGCAACGCGGATTTGCTGTCAATGACCAACTCTATTCCCTCACCGGCCATGACTTGCTCTAGCACTTTACCGATTGCCGGCTCCATCACATTTAACAGCTGCATAAATACCGCTTCACGCGCCCTATTGAGCGTCAATATGACACCTTGGCGCTCTTTAGCGACTTCTGTCATTTTTTCACGATGCTGCTTTTTTTGCTCTTCACCCCAGGTAAGCTCTTCTGCCTTACCTTTCGTGTCTAACTCTTTGAGCTGCGCGTTCAACGCCTCCACTTTGGCTTTTAGCTCGGCATATTCTGGTTTTTTTTCCAGCTCTCCCATTCCGGCTTTACCGGCATTTGAAGACAGCACTAAAGCTTGCAAATCCAATACGCCAATTTTAGTGGCCCCTGCAGCTAACGCCATGGGCGTAAGGCACATGATCAGCAAGGCGATGACAACTTTCTTAAACATGGAACTCTCCTAAAATCGAAAAATAATAAGGGGCGTTAGAACGGTATCCCCATGGAAAATTGAAACGACTCTCTGCGGTCGTTTTCACTAAATTTAATGGGCTCAGCCAAACTAAACGACAGAGGCCCCATTGCCGATAACCAATTCAGAGAAATACCATAAGAAGATCTCAGTTCATCAAGGTCGATATCGAAGCAGCTTACCTGTGTTGGGCTACAGTCGGTATCAAATACATTCCCTGCATCCACAAACAAGGACATTTGCACCGAACGCTGATCTTCCAAAAAGGGTATTGGAAACAACAGTTCAGCACCAAACTCGACTAACACATTGCCACCAAAGGAGCGGGATCGCCTACTGGTCGCCGAATAGCTTCTAGCAAGCTGCCCATCCGTGCAAATTGGGCGCATAAAACCATCAACTAAGTCTTCTTCACATAAAGCAAAGGCATACCCTGACTCAGAGTAACTATCATTCACACCATCGGCGTCAAGATCTTCACCAGTAAAGTCTACCGGTAACGTTGTATAACTTGCGGGCGGGGAAGCCTGCGGCCCAAGAGAGCTGCGCCTAAACCCACGAATCGACCCAAAACCACCCGCATAAAAATTGCGGAAAAATGGCAGACGATCCATATCACCATACCCATTGCCATATCCCAAAGACGTTCTAAAACGCATGGTTAGACGCTTGGTTAAAGGCAAGAATGCTTGGCCATCGTACTCCAACGTAAAGTACTCCAAGTCGTTGCCAGGCAAGGTCACATCCAATGACAGTGTTTGCTTAGAACCGCGTGTAGCCAAAATGCCGCGGTTCAATGTACTGCGTATCCAACCAAGCTTAACGGAGCCATAATCAAATTCATCTCCATAAGTATCCACAAACCCAGGCGCCGTCTGAACCAGCATTGACTCAACCACTGGGACAGTAGGGAAGCTAACGTCATTAAATAGCCCTTGCGCTAACTCCTCTGGTGTTTTCGCTTGCGACTGAGGAATGGCCAAATAGGATTGGTTGTCTAAATCCAGCTCAAACGGTGTTCGACGAATTTCTTGAACGGTATAGCTGCCAGTTTCAACGCTCAAATGGGTATAGCCCAAACTAAAATTGAGGCGTTGAATTTCAGATATGGGGTAGCCAAAGCTCAGGTTCATCCCATAACTGTCGGTAGTATAAGACGTGACATTAATTTTGCTGTAATCACGAGAGTTATAGAATACAGAAAGCCCTCGATTAACTCCGTCGGGTGTAAAATACGGGTCAGAATAAGAGAAATTATATAGCGTTTGATAATCACTATGGTTTACGGAAAAACCCACTTGCTTACCAGTGCCCAGCCAGTTGTTTTCTTGTAAGCTCGCGCCGATCAAAAACCCCGTTCCTTGCCCATAACCCACACTGGCATTAATGGCACCTGAGGGTTGTTCCTCAACGGTGTATTCCACATCTATTAAATCATTGGTGCCAGGGACATCTTTATTCTCTATTTCTACTTCTTTAAAAAAGCCAAGGCGTTCTAAGCGGACTTTACCGTGCTCAATACTCGAGTTAGATGCATTAGATTGCTCCATTTGTCGCATCTCTCTGCGCAATACTTCGTCTTGGGTGCGGGTATTGCCTTTGAATTCAATTCTTCTAACGTACATGCGGTGAGAAGGGTTAACCAAAAACGTAACTTTAACGGTTTTATCTTCTTGGTTTTTATCGGGTAGCCCTTCTACTTCCGCATTGGTGTAACCTGCATTCCCTAGGCGAGTCGTTATAAATTCTTCTGTTGTCGTCATCAAATTCTGTGAAAAGGTTGCACCCTCACGCAATAAAACCATTCGCTTAACGTTTTCTTCGGGCAAAATTAGATCACCTGCTAGCTCAATATCACTGACGGTATAAATCTCTCCTTCCTTTACATTCAAGGTGATATACACAGATTTTTGATCTGGGCTAAGGGACACTTGAGACGAAACAACTTCAAAATCTAAATAGCCACGATCCAAATAATAGGACTCTAGAGTCTCAATATCGCCTTTTAGTTTTTCGCGTGCGTATTTGTCGTTACTGATAAGCCAAGACATCCAACCAGACGATTCTAGTTCAAATAAATCCACCAGCTCCTCATCGCTGAACACCTGGTTGCCCACAATATTTAAATGTTTGATCTTGGCAACAGAGCCTTCATCCACATTCACTTCAATTTTAACTTGATTATTCGGTTGGTCGACAATTTCAGCTTCAACATTGGCATCATACCGGCCCTGAGCAACGTATTGGCGCTCAAGCTCATTTAAAATGCCGTCGAGCATACTGCGCTTAAATATTTGGCCTTCGGCCAAATCGTTCTTCTTCATCGCATCTTCAAGCATCTCGGTTTTGATGGCTTTGTTCCCTTCGATGGTAATTTCGGTAATTGTTGGGCGCTCTGTTACCTGAACAATCAAAACATCCCCATCGTGCAAAACTTCAATTTCATCGAAGAAGCCAGTTGAGTACAGATCTTGAATAACCAGCCTCACATTTTGCGCATCAAGATAATCTCCAGCGGCAACGGGCAACGCTGCAAATACAGGGCTTGCGGAAACCCGTTGTAAACCCTCGATACGAATATCCGATATGACAAACCCCGATGAACTTGCCCACGCTTTGTCTGCAACAACCAAGGTCAAACCCAAAAGAGCACCCGCTGAAAAGGTACTCACAAAAAGTACAGTAAGGCAGCTAGGCCAAAAAGAACGAATAAATTTCACGAATAAGAACGTCTTAGTAATCAAAAATCGAATACGCATTGTTTTTCTTTTACTTCTGTAAGTTGGCGATAAATAAGCCGGAAAGCCCTAGGCCTAAAATCTCAATATGTCGTTATACAGTGCCAATACCATTACGCACGCCAACACAGCTAACCCAGCACTATACCCCATCATCTGAATTTTCTCAGAGACTGGGCTACCTTTAATGCCTTCGATCAAACAGTACAAAATATGCCCACCATCCAAAATTGGAATAGGCAATAAATTCAATACACCAAGGGAGATACTGAGGAGCGCCAAAAATTCCACAAAATACACGAAGCCCGCCTTGGCGCGATCGCCGGCCACTTTAGCAATGCCGATGGGGCCACTCAAGTTTTTCGTCGAGATCTGGCCCAATATGAGCTTTTTAATGGACACCAATACAAATATCGAAGTGTCAACCGTCTTCTCAAACCCCCTAGCCAGGGATTGTCCCGGGCCGAAGGACTGCTTACGAATCATCCCGTCGGGCCATTCATAGCGCATTTGGATGCCTACTCGCCCAACTTGCTTGCCCTCGTCGTCAACCACCAACTTGGGGGTCATAGGCACTGCCAGTTCACGCCCTGACCGCCTCACAATAACATTCATTGGTTGGCCTGCCTTCGACTTAACGTAATCCACCCACTGACGCATGGTCACGGATGATAGCTGGTCTACCCCGACAATTTCATCGTCTGGCTTTAACCCTGAGAGCTCCGCTGCACTGTCGGCCAGCACTTCATCTACAAGGATCGGGGGGTAGTAGAACATGAAGCCCATCCCGCCTAGAGGGTCTGGGTCTTGCTCACTTCTCAACCAAGCATCCAAGTTGACAGAATACTCATACACAATGCCTTCTGCGGCGTCAGATACCGCAAACTCCATTGTACCGGTCTCACCCAACCGCATAAGTAGTTGTTCTAGCACTGCCTGCCTGGAGCCCGTCTCGACGCCATCAATCGAGAGTATTTCTTGCCCCACACCAAGCCCGCTTTGTTCTGCCAAAGATCCAGCTGCAATTGAACCAATAACCGGCTTAGCACCCGTCTCACCTCGAACGAAAACCAAAAGCGCAAAAACACACAGAGCCAATAGAAAGTTAGCCATAGGGCCTGCCAGTAAAATGGCAATGCGCTGCCAAACCGGTTTGCGGTTATAAGCAAATTTGAGATCTTCATCCGGGACTTTGGATTCTCGCTCGTCCAACATCTTGACGTAACCGCCAAGCGGTATCGGCGCCAACCCAAATTCTGTGCCGTGTTTATCTTTAACAGACCAAAACGGTTTACCCATACCAACACAAAAACGCAACACGCGAACGCCACACCTTCTGGCCACATAGAAGTGTCCAAATTCGTGAACGGCCACCAAAACCATCAGTGCCGCTACAAACCCAAAAACGGTTTGTAATAAATTGACTACCATTTAATTTCTCTTAATAAAATGCCGTTACCGATCACAGATATCGCTCCACGTGCTGTTGTGCCAGAGCGCGAGCCTCGAGGTCGGCTTGTATGACATCGTCAATGCCATCCGGTTCGATAATGCTTGCCACTTGACATGTTTGATCTACCACGTCTGCAATGTGTAAAAACGGAATCTTTCCATCTAGAAAGCTCTGCACGGCGACTTCGTTCGCAGCATTGAGAATCGCCGGTGCAGTACCGCCGGCACTAAAAGCATCAATGGCAAGCTTCAAAGCGGGGAAACGCTGATAATCCGGCGCGCTAAACTCCAACGAACCCATTTGCCAAAAATCTAAACTTGGTACATTCGTGGGTATTCTATCTGGCCAAGCAAGGCAGTGAGCAATGGGCGTGCGCATGTCTGGCTGCCCCAATTGTGCCAATACGGAGCCGTCTATGTACTCCACCATTGAGTGAACAATACTCTGTGGATGAATCACCACTTGAATTTGATTTGGTTTAGCGGCAAATAACCAGCACGCCTCAATAAACTCTAAACCTTTGTTCATCATGGTTGCAGAGTCAACGGATATTTTTTTGCCCATACTCCAATTGGGGTGGGCGCATGCCTCGGTCGGCGTCACGCTAGCAAGCTCGCTGTAAGGAGTGCTTCTAAAGGGGCCACCAGAGCCCGTTAAGATAAGCTTTCTAACGCCGGCGGCCTCTAACCCACGATGGCACTGACTAAAGCACTGGAACATGGCATTGTGCTCACTGTCCACGGGCAATAAACGCGCTGCTTTAGACTTAACGGCATTCATAAACAAGCCGCCCGCCATCACTAAAGCCTCCTTATTGGCCAACAATACACGCTTACTGGCGTTAACCGCCGCCAGAGTGGGCTGCAAACCTGCAGCACCAACAATTGCTGCCACAACGCTGTCTACAGACGACTCTTTGGCAACCTCAATATTGGCTTGAAGACCATGATGAATGTCTGGCAATGCCTTACCTTCGACACCAACGTTATATAACTGCGCCCGCAAGGTATTAGCACTTTGCTCATCACCCATGACGACAACTTTTGGGTGAAACTCCAGCACCAACTCTGCCATTTTTGCGGTGCTATTATTGGCTGTTAACGCAAAGACCTGGTACTGGTCTGCGTTTTGACGCACCACATCTAGCGTGCTCAATCCAATTGAGCCGGTCGCACCAAGAATCGTTAGCGTCTGCATAAGGCTATTTTGGCCACCCCAGCAGTATTAGAGCCAGCGCAAAAACGGGGGCTGCTGCAACCAAACCATCCA
>CAYZQH010000095.1:0-11126 GCA_964480055.1 uncultured Cellvibrionaceae bacterium | reverse complement strand
TCTTTGTATGATGCCTACGGCGATGCTTGGGTGTTGCGCACAAGAGTTTTAAGTACGGCTTCTGTTGGAGCAAAAGTGAGCGAAGGTCAAGAGTTGGCCGAGGATACGGACTCTGCGGTACAGGAGGTGGTAGGCGTTGAGAGTGATATGGTAGAGGCACATGCAACGTGCGGTTTGTATATCAAGGCCATTGACGCTCAAAAACTACATCAGCAGTTGAGCGCTGATTTATATGGCTCGGTACTGCGTACCTTTGAGTCGTTAATTGAGCGAGTGTTTGCTTTGTACTCTGGTAAAGTCAGTGCCGTGGGCGACGGGGCTTACACTGTGCGTATTGGCGCAGAGACAGGCCCGCAAGCGCAGTTTCATGCACTTTGTGCGGGCTTACTGTTAGAAGAAAGTCTAAAGCACCACAAGCTTAGCTTTAGCTTAGCCATGCTAGCAGCCCCCTGCGAGGATGCTACAGAGGTGTCTAAGGTGGGGGTTTGTGTTATCGGTTGCGATGAATCTATGCTTAGTGAGCGATTTGAACTGCGTAAATTAAGTGAACGACTGCAGCTTGTGACAGGCGTAAAGCCGCCCTATGACGATTTATTGGCAGAGCAGGTGGCGCGTATCTCAGTGTAATACTGAGTGTGAGCACAAGCCTGTGTAATACCATTGAACAAAAATCGATACCCGCTAAAGCGCTGGGTTTTCCTTTCTTTAGCGCCAACAATTTACGTGAAGTAAAAACGGTTGGCGTCATAAAATTGCAAAAAAACTGTCACTACTTTGTCAATTGCTGCGCTTAGCCTGCACGTGACAAGGCGCAGTGTGCATGGGTCGAATGGGTTGGCCCTCACGTTGCCGCAGATGTAGCGTGGTGACTTATGATCAATATAGAGCAAGCCGTTTTAGATAAATTCCCCAAGTTTGCTAATCAACCCAAGCTTATTCGTGAGCCGGCGGTAAACTTCCTTAAAAAAATTATTTACCAAGACCAAGTCAATGAATTTCTAGCCGAGAATACTGCCAAGCAAAGCTTTGAATTTATTGAGGCTGTTTTTGATTATTTTAATTTTAGCTACTCGGTGTCGGCCCGCGACCGCGCGAATATTCCAGCCTCGGGCCGAGTAGTGATTTTTGCCAACCACCCTATTGGGTCTTTGGATGGTTTAGCCATTTTAAAGTTGGTAGGCGAAGTGCGCGATGACGTAAAAATTGTTGCCAATGATTTGCTTATGAATTTCAGTGGTTTACATGATTTGTTAATCCCGCTTGATAGTCTAGGCGCAGGCAGTGCGCGTCGTAGTTACAAGGCATCTTTGGCTGCACTGGAGCGTGAAGAGGCTGTGATAGTGTTCCCCGCTGGCGAGGTTTCACGTGCGCGGCCAACCGGCGTTAAAGACCCAAAGTGGCGCCCTGGGTTTTTAAACTTTGCCCGTAAGGCCAATGCCCCATTATTGCCTATTCATATTCAAGCTAAAAATTCGTTACTATTTTACGGCGCGTCTATGCTGTTTAAACCGCTCGGCACGGCATTATTGGCCCATGAGATGTTTAATAAGCGTTCTCGAGTTATTAAGTTTAATGTGGGCGAGGCCATACCTCCGGCGTCTTTAGAGTCTAAGCAAGTTCATGATAGAACTTTAGTTAAGCGCCTGAAAAAACATTTGTATAAGATAGGTCGGCGTAGAAACCCTATTTTTGAAACTGAAAGAACAGTGGCGCACCCAGAAGATAGGCAGTTGTTACAAGAAGAGTTAAAAAGCGCAAAGCTATTGGGCCAAACGCGAGATAATAACCGCATTTACTTATTTGATGGTTTTGCTAACTCTGCCGTAATGAGAGAAATTGGCCGATTACGCGAAGTGTCTTTTCGTAAAGTGGGAGAAGGTACTGGATCTAAAAGAGATTTAGACTCGTACGACGATCATTATCGTCATTTGGTGGTGTGGGATTTAGAGGGTCTAGAAATAGCAGGGGCTTACCGTTTGGGTGAAGGTAAAACCATACTCAAAAATGTGGGGCTCAATGGTTTGTATACTCACTCTTTGTATGAGTTAGATAAGAAATTGTCCCCGTACTTAGAGTGCGGTGTGGAGTTGGGCCGCAGTTTTGTTAACCCCAATTACTGGGGCAAAGCCAGCTTAGATTATTTGTGGCAGGGCATTGGTGCGTATTTGGCGCATCACCCCAATGTGCGGTACCTCATTGGGCCAGTCAGTATGAGCGCACAGTACCCCGCAGAGTTAATTGAAGCGCTGGTGTATTATTACACTCAGTTTTATGCGCATAAACAGTCTTTGGCTGTTGCCAAAAACCCTTACCAGTTAAGTGAGTTTTCGCAAAAAAAGTGGGCGAGTGTATTTGATGGCCTAAGCCGTGAAGAGGGTTTTGCTCAGTTGCACAAACTTTTTTTAGAGCAAGGTCATAAATTACCGATATTGTTTAAACAGTATGCGGCATTGTATGAAGCGGGTGGTTTTCATGCGCTGGTGTTTAGTGTGGACCCAGACTTTGGCGACTGCGTTGATGGCCTTTGTATGGCAGATTTAACCAAGTTGAAGGCATCTAAAAGAAAGCGATATATCCCTGTTATAGACGATACTAAAAATACGAACGCCCAGAGCAATCAATTATAGCGGGATGTTTTTTGGCGTTTGCTCACTCCCCATATCATGAATGCTCCCTATGATAGGGGGTGGGCCGTCGTGTAGGGGTGCGGTTTCGGAGTAGTCCAAGTATTGGTTTTTGCGGCCAGTATTACGGCCTCTAGTACCGCGGCATTTTTAAAGCTGCCCTCTAACCCCATGGCGGGCTGCTCATTATTTAGAATGGCGTTGGCAAACTGTTCTGCCTGCAAAGTGTATTGATCGCACGGAGGCAGAGTTATTGTGCGCTCGCTGGGCGCTAAAATATCTGGTCCAAAAACCTCTAGGGCAGTTGCTTGGTTGGGGGGCGCATTAAAAGGGATGGGGATTTCCAGTCGTTTTTGTGTGCCCACAATCGTGATGCGTTGGTGATTTGCGCTTTGTGTGCCCACGCTAAATATCGCATTTCCCTTAGGAAACTGTAAAACAGCGGAGGTAAGGCGGTCGGTTTTGAAGTTTGCGTCAAAGGTCATTTGTGCACTGACGGATGTGGGCTCTGCATTAAAAATCATGCGCGCCGCTAAAATGGGGTAACAGCCAATGTCCATTAAGGCGCCGCCAAGCGTGCTTGCTTGGTTGCGAATATTGTCTGCATCCACATTGTGATAAAAAAATGCGCCCATCACGGTGTTCACTTCGCCAAGCTCACCGCTTTGAATGATGTCTATGGCTTTTTGCCATTGAGGATGATGCTGAATCATAAATGCCTCTCCTACCAGCTTGTTTGCGGCAGTTTGGGCGCTGATTAGGGTTTGAATATCTGCTGTATTGTTAGCAAAGGGTTTTTCGCAAAGGACATGTTTACCGGCCTCTAAGCATTTAAGCGTCCAAGGTAGGTGAAGATGATTCGGCAGCGGGATATAGATTGCGTCAATATCATTCGCATGGATGAGCGCCTCATAGCTTCCGTACGCCTGTGGAATACTCAGCGACTGTGCCGCTTGCTTGGCCGACTCTAGGGTTCGTGATGCAATGGCACTGACAACGCCATTGCTTGATCTTTGCGTGGCGGGTATTACCTTTTGAATACCAATTTTAGCGGTGCTCAATACACCCCAGCGAATCTTTTTCATAATGGGTAACGAGTTGGTTGTGTGGTGCCTTAGGCTAAGCAAAAGTAGCCAGTATTACAAGGTGAGAGTTGTGTCTTGCCCGCGCGGATATTGATTGCTTGTTGATGTGTGGTGCGTGCGGGCTAAGAGAGGTGTCACCCTATGAGCAGTGGTGGGGTAGCCCATACCCTAGATGTGGCTGGTCTGCTCTTAAGGCGTTTAACCCGTCTTAGGGTTGTGCGGTACTAATGGGTGGGGTGTTTATGTGTTCTATGACAAAATCATCTTTTTTGGCACTGGTTAACAGGGTAATGATTAAGCTCAGCATAATAAACGTAATGCCTGCCCAAGCTGGTAGATGTAACAGCCCCATAAGCGTGCCGAGTATCACGCCGGCGCCAATATGAACAAGGACGGGGCGAGTATTTAACACCTTTCGGCGTTTGCTAGAGATGGTTTGAATGTGAGAGCCATTTTTATATAAAGCGCAGCGTACGTGACCCAGTGAAACGCTGCGAGTGCAAAACTCAATTCGGTACGACGCCCCGTATTTCTCAAAATTAAAGTTGTCCTCGCGTTTTTGCGTTTGCGCGATTTGCTCCTCACCGAAGTAAATGCACTCTAGACCAATCCAATAGGAGGCCCAGGCTCGAATAAAGTGCGGGCCGTCTTTAAATACAAACCACATGCCGTTACTGACACTGATTTTTGATTGTTTTGGAAGGTTCATAGGGGCCATTGACCGAAAATACGCAGAGTACGGGTTAAAGGGCGGGTCTAAAGCTAGACAACCTATTTTAGCTGTAGGGCCGCAGATTTTGCAAAGTAAGTTAGGATGCCATCTGCACCGGCACGTTTGATACTCATTAAAGACTCTAATATGACTGACTCATTTAATGCCCCAGATTGTATGGCCAGTTGATGCATGGTGTATTCGCCACTCACCTGATATACAAAAGTGGGTACTTGAAGCTCGGTTTTTACGCGCTGAACAATGTCCAAATAAGGCATGCCCGGTTTTACCATGACCATGTCGGCGCCTTCTGCTATATCCATGGCTACTTCGTGCAGGGCTTCGTTGGTATTGGCTGGGTCCATTTGGTAGGTGAACTTGTTCCCTTTGCCTAAATTGGCGGCAGAGCCCACGGCATCGCGGAAGGGGCCGTAGTAACTAGAGGCGTACTTGGCCGAATATGCCAATATTTGGGTGTGGATCAGATGCTGGCTGTCTAACGCAGAGCGAATAGCGCCCACGCGGCCATCCATCATATCTGATGGTGCAATTACGTCGGCACCGGCTTGAGCGCAAGTGATGGCTTGTTGGCACAAGGCAGAGACGGTTTCATCGTTGAGCACATAGCCGTCGTCATTGATAATGCCGTCTTGACCGTGAGTGGTGTAAGGGTCTAAGGCGCCGTCGCAGATAATGCCCATTTCAGGGAAGCGCTCTTTTAATACTTCAACGGTTTTTGGTACCAGGCCGTCTGGGTTGAAGGCGTAGCTTCCGTCAGGTGTTTTTAGGGCATCTTGAATATTGGGGAACAGCGCAATGGCCGGCACACCGAGCGTGAGTAACTCCTCAACTTCCTTGCACAGTTCATCGGTACTGAGTCGCTCTATGCCAGGCATACTCGCGATGGGCTCACGGCGATTTTGCCCCTCTAAAATAAACACTGGGTAGATTAAATCACCGGCGGTTAAGGTGGTTTCTTGCACTAGGCGACGCGAAAATTCGCTATAGCGATTGCGACGCAGGCGAGTAGCGGGATATGTGCGGTGTACCGGTGTTGTGGGCATAAGGGGCTCTCGTCTGGATAATCTGCGCAACGTTACCCTATTGAAAGGGCTGTAAGCAAATTTTGGCGCTACAAGCGATTATGCGCTGGGTAAAAATGCATCAGAGTGAATGTCCCCCATACTGGCACCGCTTAAAAAGCATTGTTTTTTCATTTTTCGTACAAATGATTCTGCGCCACACAAATAGATGCGGTAATTTGCGGTGTTTGAGTGGCCCGCCTTGACCGCTTGATAAATGTCACCCTCAGTAATATGCGCATCGGCGCTCGGGTGAGTTTGAGCTAAAAAGTGAATGTGCACTTGAGGGTTAAGTTTGCAAAGCTCTAGCAGAGTTTGCTCATAATAAAACTGTTGGCTTTGTTTAGCGCCCAAATATAGGTGGATGGGGCCGGTATGATTTTGAGCTAGCGCGCTTTTTAATATGCCGTATAGCGGTGCTAGCCCGGTACCAATGCCAGCTAGCAACAATGGGGCGTCGGGTACTTCCGGTGAGTAAATGCATTGCCCCAACGGGCCTTGAATAGTTAGCGTGTCGCCTGCGTTTAAGTGATCCTTTGCAAATTGACTGAATCGTCCATTGGCATAAAGCCGAATATGAAGCTCAATGTATTGTTGCGCAGGTGTACTGGCAATCGAGTAACTGCGCGTAGTTGTTTGATCTAACCAAATATTGATGTATTGGCCAGCTTGAAACTCAAACTCTGTGGACAGACGTAATCGTAGCACCTGGTCATTGAGGAGAGATTTTTCAAGCAAGGTGGCGGTGTGTTTGCTTTCCGCTTGACCCACTAAGCTCACGCTTAAGGGCGTCGTTGGTATGCAGCTGCAGCTTAAAAAATAGCCCAAGGATTTTTGCGTGGCTTTTAACCCGGTTTGTGCTGGTGCTGGCAAGTGCGCTACTTGTGTCGGTGCTACGCGCATCAAGCAAGACTGACAAGCGCCCGCTTTGCAGCCGTGTGGAATGTCAAAATTGTTTCTCAGTAATCCGTCTAACACAGATTCGTTGGGTTCTAATTGAATATCAGTTTCTTGAAAGGTAATGGTGCTCATAGTGATGTGTTTCATGAGGTATTGGAATGTAGAAGGACAGCGCGGGGGGCAGGCATTGAGCGGCGCACATACGTGCGCCTTGGTAATCAACGCTTACTTGTTTAACACATCATCTTTAACGCTGGCGGCAATACCGGCAATTTCTTGAATGTCTGCATCGGCAACACCCAACTCTGTTAAGGTGGCGGCAAGGTTCTCCACCACTGCATTGAAGTGCGTTTCAGTTAAATTCATATTTTTGTGAGCCTCACGCATATCTTTACCTGAATAACTATTGGGGCCACCAAAAACCATGGTTAAAAAGGCTTTTTGTTTTGCCGCTTGCGCGGCCATATCGACTGTATCAAAAAATTCACTGATACGGTCGTCGGCCAATACTTTACGATAAAAAATATCGACTGCTGCGTCTACAGCGGCAGCGCCGCCAATTCGATCATATAAACTCATAGATTTTTCCTTTTTTTTAAATAAACCAAACATAGTGTGTTTCTTAAGGTGAGGAGTTAACTTGAGACACCATAAACTTAACAGCGCCTTTCACCTCATCATTTTGTAATTCGGTTTTACCCCCCTTAGCGGGCATTAAACCAAAACCCCCTAATGCATTTGCTACAAGCGCTGCCTCCCCTTTTTTCAAGCGAGGCCCCCACATGGCGGTGTTTCCCAAAATAGGAGCGCCATTAATGCCCTGTGCATGACACACTTTACAATTTTTAGTGTAAGTGATCTCGCCAGGAGTTGGTGGCGGGTCTTCAGACGCGCTAGACGTTTTACCATCATTGCACGCACCGAGTAACCCAGCTATTGCCATTAGTACAAAAGTCAGCGTCAGTTTTATCATAGTTGAGCCTTTGCAATCGTGATGAAAGTTTAGGTGTTTCAAAAATTAGCCAACGTTTTGATGCAAATCATTGGCCGCTAAAATTTTTATAAAGGGACGCGAATCACTACACCACCCATAACTTCACCCACTTTAAAATCTTTTTTGGGGCTGTCTTTATGTTCGTTATGGCAGATGGTGCACGCATCAGACACCGCCACATCGGGGTAAACTGCAGTAAAGTATGTGGTGCCACCTAGAGTTTCTTCCCCATAAAAATTATCGCCAGGGTTGTCAGCAATAAACTGTAGTCCCTTTTTCTCTATTTCAGTGCGCGGTGCATTTTGGCTGTTGATGGGCCATTGGCTTTGCAAGGAGTACGTAAACTTATCCGTAAGTTCGCTCACGGCCTCTGCGCCGGCGCGGAACATTTGTGCGGGTAGTGGTGCGCCATTGTCTAGGTCCTTCCAATGCTCGGCAGGCTTGATAGAACCTGCCCCGGCGGGGCCTAACCGTTTAATAATTAGCTTGGTGTAATTGGTGCGGTCTGCCTTCATTACAGCAAAGAGTGAATCTGTATAGATAGCTGGGTCTATTCCCTTTTTGGTTTCTTCACCGCAACTGGTTAAAGTGAATATCATTGCCGTGGCCAGGGTGGATACAACTGCTTTTTTCATGAGTAATTACCTCTTGTGTTGGGAGAATTATTAGTGTTTGGACTCTAGCCGTTTGATGGCCCAGTCGATAGATTCAACGTGGGTTTTGGGCTTGCTTGAAAAGTTGTTGTTGATGAGCTCTGGGTCTGCTAAGGCGTTCAGAGAAAACTGTAAACCGTGGCAGTCCATGCACACTGACCGAATCATTTTTTCGTTAGGTTTAAAATTGTCATTCTGATTGTGCGAAACCGCGTATCGAGTTTGGCCGGCCACGGTTTTCTTAATTCTTGGTAGGTGACAAGTTGCGCAGGTGACAGCCGTCTGTGTTGGCAAAGGGTTAAGTTCAGAATGCGTTAAAGTTTTTTGCCACAATTGTCCATGGAGCGAGCCTTTAAACGCTTGGCTGTGATTATCTGCATGGCAAGTTAGGCAGCCCTCAACAGCTGCCTGCTCTGGGTTGAACTCATGAGCGCCGTGGCAGGTGTTACAGCCGTGAGTCAAGCTTTGTGCATCTGCCTCTATCTGCAAATGAGATTGTGCGGGTGTTAAGGGCGATAAACTGGCAGACAGCGCACCGGACAATCGCATGCCATGCTTACCTGACAAGAACCCTTCAACTTCAAAGCCGTGGCATTCTTTACATTGCTGGTGTGTTGGCTTGTCCACCCACGGGGTATTTTTTTGGGGCTGATGGCAACCGTCACAATCTATGCCTGCGGCGGCGTGGCTACTGGCTTGCCATTGGTGTGTTATGTCTGGGTTCGCCTCTATTTCTTGTGCATACCGGCTGGAGCTGGCATTGAGTGGCGTGCTGCGAGGCAGAGATTTCACCGCTCGTTGTGTGCTTTTCTCCACCGCCTTAGCCGTGGAATTTAGCCAAGGCGTTTTTGCATGCTCTATTAAGAAATCTTCATAGAGCGCACGGTTGTCATGGTAGTTGTGACACCCCGCGCTGGCGCAGCTGTCGAATGCTAAGTTTTGGTGGCTTGGCCGGTCGGTTTCTATGTCTTGGTGGCAGTGATAACAATAATCATCTGGCAAGGTAACGCCCATGGCATGGGTTTGCTCTTTTTGGTGCTCGGTATGGCAAGTGACGCAATAGCGTGCATCCAAAATTTCCACTCGATCGGCGTTTCTAGGGCCTGTGAATTTAGATTTAGGGTGAGAGTCGTGGGCCACCTCTAATTCATCCGCATGGCACTGCGTGCAAGCGTCTTGTATCACTTCAATGCCACCAAAAGCTGAGCTATGACAAGTTTCACAGGCCATTTCAATTTGATAGTGGCCATAGGTAGCCTCACCAATAAGAAATACCTCCTTATTGTCGCTACTGAATAGTTGTTTGCCAAAGTAGGCACCTAAAACCATTGTCATTAGAATCCAAGCTCCCCACAGGGCTTTTTTTTTCATTTAAATTGGCTACTTAATTAATTGTCGGCTTAAAAATAATAAACAGTCACGATATGAACAGTTAATAAAATGGGGAGTGGCCATACCACTAAAATATGCCCCCATGTTAAAAACCGTCTAAGGCGCAGTGCGGCATTAGCAGTAAGCCGGTGCCCAAATGCAATTGCGCCGCCGGCGAGAGCGCCAACAGACAGCACGCTTAAAAAATTGATCATTAACCACTGATTTAAATTTGAGCCTAAGTGTAAGCCGGTGTGACCTACCAGTAGCGCAGCACAAGCAGCGCCCAAAACCACATGAACTGCTCGCCAATGAGCAAAAGCACCGAATTTTTCGTTTTTTATGCGTTTACGCAAAGAAAGCAGCAAGCCTATGGCACTTAGCCCAAGCAAAGTGAAGCCGGTAACCTGTTTGTTGAATTTGTCGTTCCAGATCTGCTCTAAAAATGCAGGCTGAGTGACCGTATTTGATACTTCGATACCGGGAGTAAAAAAAATACTGGCCGCAACTACAAGTGCTAGTAGGCTAGCAATGAACAGCGTAAGCCATGTGGATTCTTTGGTGCGTGTTTCGGTTTGTCCACAAAGCTTTTCTAGAATCGGCATACACGACCCACAAACAGAGCCAGCGCTGGTGGCCTTAGTCAGTTGAGCGGGCGTTTGTGCGCCATTATTAATTGTGTCAACCAATGCTCCCTGTGTGATGCTGTTGCACTGACAGACTACTGTCGTTGCTGGCCATAAATTGGGGTCGTCGTTGCTGGAGTCTCCCCAAATTTCACCGGTTAAGAAAAAACGCAGGTAGTGCCAAGGGTACAGCTTACGTCGATTTTGATAAGCCTCTTGAATGCGCCTAATTTCAGGCCATTCGCCATAGCCTATCGCACCGATTAAGTGACCTTTTAAGGTAACAATTTTTCGGTATTGATTGTCTTTGGTATTGTTAAAAACCCATTGGCGTAAAAAAGGGCGAGGTGTAAAATTTACCACCTCACCCATACTGCATACCGTTTCGCCAAGTACTTTTAAGCGGCTGACTGCTAGTGAGCCCACGTAGCGGGCTTTACCTTTGGTGATCACATCTGCGCAGATGGCCGCTTGTTCAAACCCAGGGTTTACCAGGCCATAAGTGCGCCCCCGGTGTTCACAGCATTCGCCAATGGCAAAAACATTGTCGGCGGATGTTTGTAAATGATCATCTACTAATATGCCTTGAGTAACTTTAATGCGGGCGTCGCGCGCCAACTCTATGGCAGGTTTGATACCCGCGCATAGTAATACCGTATCGCAGTCTACGGTGGTGCCGTCGCGCGTGACCACACCAGTTACTCGACCTTCGCCTATTATTTTTCTAACGCCAGAGTTTGTGATGACGCCAATGCCTAAGGTATCGACTTTTTTACGTAGGTAACTTGCCGCAGCGTCGTCTAACTGACGGTTCATTAGGCGTGGGCTTTGCTGAATAATGGTCACTTTCGTATTGGCACGTTGTAATGCTCGCGCGGCTTCTAACCCCAGTAGCCCACCGCCCACTACCACTACATGCCGTGCCCGTGCAATTCGCCCGTATAGAGATTCTGCATCTTTTAAGTTTCTAAAGGTGTAAACACCAGTTTGGTCGACACCGGGAATGTGAGGGATGTGCGGACGTGATCCGGTTGCCAGAATTAAATAATCATAAGGGTAAGCAACTCCCTGATGCGTGA
>CAYZQH010000094.1:0-11213 GCA_964480055.1 uncultured Cellvibrionaceae bacterium | reverse complement strand
GCGCCTACAGCAGACTGTAAACCAGAACACGTGGGCGCCCCGCTATTTAGGGTTAAGTGCTCAAAATGCCACGACCCTGAAGAAAAGCAGAACATTACATACCAACAAATGAAAGCTGCGTTTACAACAGGGTTTATGGTTCGTTATAACTTGAGAATGTCTGATCAAGAACTACAAACACTCACGGATTATCTGTCGCAGTTGTAGCTTCTGTTCATTTAGCTGCGTACTAGTGGGTATATACCTAAGTAGCCGTTGGCAGTACATGACTTAATATTACATTGAGAATTGAAACGAAAAAAAAGAGCTCCATACTAATGGGGCTCTTTTTTTGCCCTGTGTTTTCGTCTACCTGGGGTACTTCTAGCTACCATTTAGTGCCTTCGTGGTATGCTGATCTGCAGCAGTTAATAACATTAAATCGAATGGACTTTTTCTCTAAAGAATTTTTAGGTATGGCCGATACTCATTTTACTGGCGCATATAATTACCTATGAAATCACCAACGGAGCGAGGCGTACCGTGAATACTAATGCAGCTTTAAAGTCTTACGCGAAGGTTCATTACCGTTCAAATGTAGAGGTGGCTTCGCCGCACAAACTTATTGATATGTTGTATGAGGGGGCCATAGAGCGCATCGTACAAGCCAAAGGGGCCATGGAGTTTGGCAATGTTGAGGCTAAAGGCAGCCGCATTAACAGCGCCATCAGTATTGTTGGCGGGTTGCGCGAGAGCTTGAACACTGATGAGGGCGGTGATTTAGCCATGAACCTAGATAACCTCTATGTGTATGTGCAGAGCTTGTTGTCTGAAGGCCACATTCGAAATAACCCATCCAAGCTTGATGAGGCCATCACCTTGTTAAACGACTTACGCGCCACGTGGAAGAAAATCGCTTAACGACCCGCGCCGCTGCTGTAACCCCCCTAAAAGCCTCCTTGTGAGGTTTTTTTAGTTGGGGCAGCTCATTTTAACGGCAGCCTTATTCTGGCACTGTCTGTGCAATCTTAAGTAGGACACTGATAAAGCGGCAAGCTTTTGCCGAAGATTCAAAATTAAGGAGGCCACCATGGCACTTGCACAAACAAAAGCGGCAACTTTTATACAAGAGCACACTGAAGAGATTTCTTCGCATCGTGTTATTTCTCTGTTAATGGACGGTGCCATTGAGCGGGCCGATCAGGCAAAGCAAGCCTATGAGCAGGGGCAGCAAGATGATTTGGTATTATTGCTTAGCAAGCTGATTGCCATTATTAACGGGCTAAAAAACAGTCTGGATATGGATGCTGGCGGTGAAATTTCACAAAATTTAAATGCCCTTTACGATTACATGATTCAAAAAATATCTGCGGTAGAAGAGCCCGCATTGTTAGGCGTGTTAGATGAAGTTCGCCAGCTGATTGTAGAGGTTAAAGTCGGCTGGGATGATATGGCACTAGACGCTATTGATACGGCGGCCCTTCGGGCCTAACAATAGGGCCGATACACCCTTAAACACCCCGCATAAAGCAAATTTTTGCACCCAGAGCAGTGTATGCTCAGGGTGCGTTTACGTTCCTAAGGTATTGATTATAAACAGAAATAAGTGCAACTAAATGTAGTTTTTTGCTAAAGATATTGGCCCGCGTGCCGTTAACCTCTACATCAAACAAACACCCGATGTGGAGAGTCAAATGAGCGTTGTATCTTTAACCCATATGAATTTGTTGCGTGCTCGTAAGCAAATGGAGAAGGCATTTATGGAGCAAGACTGGGATGCGGTAAAAGATTGGGATATGTTGCTCACCACACAGCTAACCCGTGCTTTTGATGATCCAACACGAGACAACCAGCTATTGGTGGAGGAGTTGGAAACGATTCTGGCACTTTATGCACGTATGGTGTCTGCATTGCCAGATGCAGCAACTCGCAGCTGGTTGAAGCCTATGAACCCCGCTTCGCCGTAAACGGCTGATTGAAACATAAAGTATACGTGTTTGGTGAATGTCTTACGTAATATACGTAAAAGTACGTATATTACGTGGGCCCACTTTGAGTAATACTTGTCTTAACAAGGAGGTAGCACGGATGCACAAGTTGGCGAGGATCGCCAAAGGATGCGTCAAATAAAACTCCCAAGTCTTTCTAGCCCCATTCTGGGCAATTTTATCCCTATATCCCTTACTCTTCTCCTGCTTTCGTGTAATAAACCTTACAAGTTAGGCGCCTAATGCTTATAATTGCCCGGTTTTGCCCTGTACGTGTGAGGGTAATGTTGCATTGCGTTGATTATTCTTCAGGAGGCCCTATGGCTATTGAGCAAACCTTATCAATTGTTAAGCCCGATGCGGTGAGTAAAAACGTTATTGGCCAGATCTATAGCCGTTTTGAAAAGGCGGGGTTAAAAATCGTGGGCAGCAAGATGCTGCACTTGTCTAAACAGCAGGCCGAAGGGTTTTACGCCGAACACTCAGAAAGGCCATTTTTTGACGGGTTAGTGGCGTTTATGACTTCTGGCCCAGTTGTAGTACAAGTACTGCAAGGGGAAGACGCCATTGCACTGAACCGTGAACTCATGGGGGCCACTAACCCTAAGGAGGCTTCTGCAGGCACTATTCGAGCGGACTTTGCTACGGAAGTGGCTGAAAATGCGGTTCATGGGTCAGATTCGCCAGCTTCCGCGGAGCGGGAGATAGGTTATTTTTTTGAAGCTTCTGAAGTCTTTTCTCGATGAATGCGAGAATCACGTAAGTGGCGCGTAATAAGGGCGAATGCCCATTGAGTTATTGAAGTATGTCAGAAAGTTCAGTTGTCAAAGCCAACTTACTTGGGCTTAGCCAAAGTAAGCTTGAGGCCTTTTTCGAATCGCTTGGCCAAAAACGGTTTCGCGCCACTCAAGTCCTTAAGTGGGTTCACCAAATGGGTGTAACTGACTTTTCGGCGATGACAAATATCAGCAAGCCTCTACGTGAGAAGTTGGCAGAGGTGGCGGAAGTTCGCCCGCCCGAGGTGATCAAACAATGGGATTCCGCTGATGGCACACGAAAGTTCTTGATTCGTGTGAGTGGTGATAATGCCGTGGAGGCAGTATTTATCCCGGATGGAGAGCGGGGTACATTGTGTGTGTCGTCTCAGGTGGGTTGTTCATTGGATTGTAGTTTTTGCGCTACGGGTAAGCAGGGTTTTAACCGTGATTTGACTGCGGCCGAAATTATTGGCCAGGTGTGGATAGCGGCTAAATCTTTTGGCCAGCTAGAGGAAGGTGGGCCACGCAGGGTTACCAATGTTGTATTAATGGGCATGGGTGAACCACTGCTTAATTTTGATAATGTAGTGGATGCTATGCACTTAATGATGCATGACAACTGTTATGGCATATCAAAACGCAGAGTTACTTTGAGTACATCAGGCGTTGTCCCGGCATTAGATCGCTTAGGTCAATACACGGATGCGTGTTTGGCCATATCACTGCACGCGCCCAATGACGCCTTGCGCAATGAGCTAGTCCCAATCAACAAAAAATACCCCATAGCAATGTTGTTAGATTCGGCCAAGCGGTATATTGACGGATTGCCAGATACTCACCGCAAGATAACCATTGAATATACGTTGATTGACCAGGTTAATGACCGCCAGACGCACGCACGTGAACTTGCAGAGTTATTAAGAAATGTACCGGTCAAAATTAATTTGATTCCATTTAACCCGTTTGCCTTATCCAATTACAAGCGCGTAAGCAATAACGCGCTTAGGCGCTTTCAGCAAATATTAATTGATGAGGGCTACACCACTACGGTTAGAACGACCCGTGGGGACGATATTGACGCCGCATGTGGCCAATTGGCTGGGCAAGTCAATGATTTAACCAAACGTAGTGCTCGCTATGCAGCAATAAACCGCAGTGTTACCGAAGAGCCTGTAAAGTTTGTTCCTAGGCCTTAAAGGCGTCATTCATCTGAGTGGATATATGAAAAAGCTAAAAAGAGTGCCCGTTGTCTTGTTGTTAGTGTTGGCGGTAACGCTTGGCCTGTCAGGCTGTGTGACAACCACCAATCAACGCATTATTGATCATGATGCTGCGTTGGATAAGCGTATTCAGCTGGGTATGAAGTATTTAAGTGTCGATAAGCGAGATAACGCCCGCTTTCAATTCAGTAAGGCGTTAGAGCTAGATAAAAACTCGGCAAGGGCCTATCACGGTATTGCATTGGTGCATCAGGCAAATGGTGAAGCAGGGCCCGCGTTGGATAACTTTAACAAGGCTTTGAAGTTGTCGGATGCTAAAGCTAAGTCAAACATTCTTGTTTCTTACGGTAAATATTGGATGGCGCAAAAGCAGCCAGAAAAGGCCTGCGAACATTTTGAAGTGGCGGCCAATGATTATGATTTTACCCGTCGGCCAGAAGCTTTGTATTTTGCCGGAATTTGTGCGCGGGTCACGGGTAATCACATTCGGGTTAAGCCGGCTTTTGAGCACGCGTTAAATCTGAACGAAGCTTATGCGCCGGTGATGATAGAGCTGGCAGAAATGTATTTTACCGAAGGAAGTTACTCCAAAAGTAAGCCCCTGTTAGATAAATATATCACCTTGGTGACACCGACGGCCCGAAGCTTGTGGCTGGGTATTCGTATTGAGCGAATATTTGAAAATAAAGATAAAGAGGCCAGTTACGGCTTGGCGCTTAAAAATAGGCACCCGTATTCCCAAGAGTATTTGGAATACAAGAATTTACTAATGAATAAATAACCGTGAGGTTATGCGCGTTTGTTGGCGTAAGTATTGATGACTAATTCAGAAAACAGTAAAGCGACAGTGAATGTTAAGCCTGGTGCAGAGCTTAAGCGTGCGCGAGAAAAAGCGGGTATTACCCTACAGGCTATTTCTGAAGATACCTTGATTCCTGTTGCGCGCTTAGAAGCCCTGGAAAATGACGAGTATGATGCGGCGGGTAGCCCGACGCACGTTACCGGTTATGCCCGTGCCTACGCTAAGTTTATTGCATTTGATGCGACTAAACTGATTGCTGAGTTTGAGTCTGCATTGGGGTATGAACGAGAGTTTGTGACGAACGAGGGGTTGTTGGCCAATGATGGTGCTGGTGCATCAAGCCCAATAGATAAAGTAAACCATACAACCATTCGCATTGGCTTAATTGTAGTTGGTGTGGGGTTGGCCTTAGCGGTTTGCGTGCTGGTATTTAATTTGATCTTTGGTCGGGATGATCAGTCCAGAGTCAACCCCGAGTCGCCTGCACCCACGCACGAAGTAGACCCAGAGAACGTCGCGAAAATAGAGCGCCACACCCCAATAAAAAGTGCTGACGTCAAAATAAAATCTAAGCTAGAAAGCAATCATCAGCAGATAAATACAACACCAGTACAGGTGGCGTCGACAGTCGCGCCGGCTGCGAGCTCTGGCTCTATGATTAAGCGCAATCAGGATGTGCAAAGTAACCGGGCAAATTCTGTTGATGCTAATGTGACTGCAGATCGTCCACTCATAAGTAGCTCCGGTGTTGAAAGACCTACCCAAAACGACGCGGCTAATAACAGCTTGTATGAACCTTCAGAAGGCATCGGCGCTGAGTTGGCCAGCCAAATTTTGGATAAGTTAAATATTCAATTTGCTGACGAGTGTTGGCTAAGAGTGGTAGATGCCACCGGTCGGCGGTTAGTTGAGAGCACTAAGGCTTCTGGCCAAAGTATTCAATTAGAAGGGCTGGGTCCGTTTGATATTACCTTGGGTCAGGCGCAAGCGGTGACCATGCAATTAAATGGAAGCCCCGTAACCATAAAGGCGCGCCCTGGGCGAAAGGTTCTGAAATTGATTGTGGGGTCATAAGTTTTTTAAATGAAATAATCATAGCGCTGTGGTGCGGCTGACAATAAGCCAATCCAGTTTAATACAGAGTACGTTAAGCCCGTTTTAAATGAGTATATTGTAGTAATGCAAATTGAGTCGCCCATTAAGCGCAGGAAGTCGCGCAAGATCATGGTTGGTGATGTGCCGGTTGGTGGTGATGCACCCATATCTGTGCAAAGCATGACGAATACCGAGACCACCGATGTTGCCGCAACGGTTGCGCAAGTGCAACGTTTACAAGACGCTGGCGCAGATATTGTGCGTGTGAGCGTGCCCTCGTTAGAGGCGGCCGAAGCGTTTGGCGAAATTCGCAAGCAAGTGACATTGCCCTTGGTGGCAGACATTCATTTTGATTATCGCATTGCATTGCGTGTTGCAGATTTGGGTGTAGATTGTTTGCGTATTAACCCTGGGAATATTGGCAGAGAAAAACGTATTCAAGCAGTGGTTGATAAGGCGCGTGACTTGGGCATTCCTATTCGTATTGGCGTAAATGCAGGCTCTTTGGAGAAGGATTTACAAAAAAAATATGGTGAGCCAACACCTGAGGCGTTGGTTGAATCGGCCATGCGCCATGTTGATATTTTAGATACTTTAAACTTCTACGATTTTAAAGTGTCGGTGAAGGCCTCAGACGTGTTTATGGCCGTAGCGGCTTATCGGCAACTGGCCACAAAAATAGATCAACCTTTACACTTAGGCATTACCGAGGCCGGAGGTTTACGTTCGGGCACCGTCAAATCTGCCGTGGGTTTAGGAATGTTATTGATGGATGGCATTGGTGATACCTTGCGTGTGTCGTTGGCTGCTGACCCCGTAGAGGAAGTAAAAGTTGGTTGGGATATCCTCAAAAGTTTGAGGTTGCGTACAAAAGGCATCAACTTTATTGCGTGCCCGTCTTGTTCGCGTCAAAACTTTGATGTGGTTAAAACCATGAACGAGCTAGAAACTCGGTTAGAAGACGTGGAAACGCCATTGGATGTGGCGGTTATAGGCTGTGTAGTGAATGGCCCCGGGGAAGCAAAAGAAGCTGATATTGGTTTGGCTGGCGGCTCACCGCGTAACCTAATTTATGTGGATGGTGAACCCAATGATAAGCTTGACAATAAAAACTTAGTGGATGATTTAGAGAAGCTCATTCGTACCAAAGCGTCGCAAAAACAAGAGCAAGAGAAAAACTTAATCGCCAAGTCGTAATCAAAGTTGCCATACCTGGCGGCACGTTGTGATTGTGTGTTGGCTTATTATATATAACAAGCGTCGTCTGTTTTAGAACCGTTAATTCATAAGAGATTTCCGTTGAAAAAAATTGAATCTGTAAAGGGGATGAATGATTTAGTGCCCGCTGACTCTGGCGCTTGGCAATACTTGGAGGCAACAATTGCCGATGTGGCGTCAGGTTACGGGTATAACGAAATCCGCTTTCCAATATTGGAGCAAACTGAGCTATTTAAACGCTCCATTGGTGAAGTGACCGATATAGTCGAAAAGGAAATGTACACCTTTGATGACCGTAACGGTTTGAGCTTAACTTTGCGCCCAGAGGGTACAGCCAGTTGTGTCAGAGCCTGCGAGCAAAATGGCTTACTGTACAATCAAACACAAAAATTATGGTACATGGGGCCCATGTTTCGTTATGAGAAACCGCAAAAAGGGCGATTGAGGCAGTTTCATCAAGTGGGCTTAGAGACCTTTGGTATGCCAGGGCCAGACGTAGATGCCGAGTTACTGCTGCTTACTTCAAGGTTGTGGAAGCAGTTGGGCGTGGCCGACGCTGTGACGCTACAGATAAACTCTTTAGGTGACGCAGGCGGGCGCAGAGCCTATAGAGACGCACTGGTAAGCTTTTTAAGTGCACGCAAAACTGAGCTGGATGAAGACAGCAAACGGCGTTTAGAAAGCAATCCGCTGCGCATTTTAGACAGCAAAAATGCAAAAACTCAGACGTTACTAAATGATGCCCCGGTATTGGCTGACTATATTAGTGAGCAGTCTAAAGCCCATTTTGAGGCCTTATTGATGCTACTGGATTCTGCTGGCGTTAAGTATGAGATTAACCCGCGATTGGTGCGTGGATTGGATTATTACTCTAACACGGTGTTTGAGTGGGTTACGGATAAATTGGGTGCGCAGGGTACAGTCTGTGCCGGTGGACGCTATGACGGGTTGGTTGAGCAGCTCGGCGGTAAGCCCACACAGGCCATTGGCTGCGCCATGGGCCTAGAGCGTTTGCTTTTGCTGTTGGAAACGCTAGATGTTATTCCGCCAGCAGTGAATGACTCCTTAGATGTTTATATGTTGGTAGAAAGTGGTATGCAGGCTCAGGCGTTGGCTATTGCCGAGCAAGTCAGAGAGGCGCAACCAACACTGCGTTTATATACCCATACGGCAAGTGGCAGCTTAAAAAACCAAATGAAACGTGCCGATAAAAGCGGGGCTGCTGTGGCGATTATTGTTGCTGGGCAAGAGACCGAGAGAGGCGAAGTGAGTATTAAACCCCTACGCGAGCGAATTGAACAAACCACTGTCCCCGTTGCCGAAGTCAGCGGTGTGCTGAAGCAGTTTATCTGATCGACGTTTTAACAATTATTACACGTGTTTGGCACAGCGCCTAAACGCGTGCGACAACAATTTATAAAAAAATAGATAGGAGACCCAAAGTGGCCGAGCATTTAACAGAAGAAGAACAATTAGAAGCATTAAAAAGATGGTGGAAGGAGAACGGAAAGTCCACTGTGGCCGCCATAGCGGTTATAGGCGCTGGTTTTTTTGGTTGGAACCAATATCAAAACCATCAAGTTAAAGTTGCCCAAGAAGGGTCGGCTTTGTACGAGGAATTTATTACCGCCACCACAGAGCTTGGTGACAAGGCCAGTGACGAGCAAAAATCCACCGTGATGGTGTTGGCTGACGGTATTGTGGCACAAAACCCCAATGGGCTTTACGCTAATTTTGCCGAGCTTCATGTGGCCAAGCTGGCTGTAGAAGGTGGTAACTTAGAGGAAGCTAAAAAGCGTCTGCAGGCGGTAAGCACCAACGGAAATAATGATGCCATTAAAGAATTGGCCACACTAAGGTTGGCACGTGTTGAAATGGCGCTAGGCAGTGCAGAGCAAGCCTTGAAAGTACTGCAAAAAGACGTCAGCACGGCGTATGCCGGTGCATACGCCGAGTTACGTGGCGACATTATGCTTTCTCAAAAAAAATATGGTGAGGCGCGTACGGCGTATCAGACAGCTTTAGATAACCTAAATGATCCGCGCTCAATGAGCCGAAGTTTAATTCAGTTAAAAATTGATAGCGCCTCAGTTGCCGACTCATCCAGCCCGGCGGACGCCACAATGAATACTGAAAGTGCGCCGGAAACAGCGCCAGAGAAAGTGGCGGAGGACGCCTAATGCCGCGTGTTGTATTGGGGGCATTGGTAGTACTTGTTGCACTCAGTGGTTGTAGTGACGTAAAGGAAAATTTAAGGCCTGTACCGCTAGAGTCCTTCGTGCCTTCGGGCAAGTTTGATTTATTATGGTCTAAGCCTGTTGGAAAGGGGCAGGATGCACGCTATGCGCGCCTAGAGCCGATCATTGACCAGGGTGTGATTTACACGGTGGATGTCAAAGGTCGTGTGGTTGCCACGGATGCAGAAAACGGCAAACGCTTGTGGAAATACTCTGTCAATGAGGCCATTGGCGGTGGTGTAGGGACGGTGGATGACACTTTGTTACTTGGGACGCTGCAGGGCCAGGTCATAGCCTTATCGAGTAAAGATGGGCAAGAGCTGTGGCGTGCAAACTTGAGCAGTGAAGTTGTGTCCACTCCCCTTGGTGATGACGGTGTGGTAATTGCGCAGGCCATTGACGGTCGGCTTTTTGCGCTGGATTCAACCGACGGCAGTATTAAGTGGTCTTATGATCACCCCGTTCCTGTGTTAACGCTGCGAGCGCAAGCGGCCCCGGTTGTAACTGACGGGGTGGCGTATGTTGCTTTTGATAATGGTCAGCTGATGGCGTTTGACAGTGAAACAGGAAAGTTACGCTGGAGCGCACGTGTAGGGCAGCCAAAAGGTAAAACGGAAATAGAGCGTTTAGTGGATGTGGATACCTCACCGGTTGTTAAGGGGCCGTTTGTGTATTCTGCTGGCTATCACGGCAAAGTGGTTGCTGTGAATCGTGGGTCTGGTCGGTTGAACTGGGCGCAGAATGTTTCTACCTACCACAATTTAGTAGTGGCCGATGGCAAAGTGGGTGTTGTTGACGAAGACAGCCACGTATCCGTTTACGACGCGGCAACGGGCAGTACTCTTTGGACTAGCGATCAACTGCATAGGCGAGACCTAAGCGCACCAGCTATCTTTAAAAACACAATTGTTACGGTTGATTATCAAGGTGCACTCCATGCGTTGGACCTAGAGACGGGTCAATTTGTGGCAAGAACCGCGATTGCCAGTGTACAAGTTAAATCTCAGCCGATTGTTTATCACGAAACTTTATACATTTTAGGTGAAGACGGGCAAATGCAAGCACTGAATATGACCCCTGTGGAAGCTCGCGAAGGCGCAACTAGAGTCAGCACCAAACTTAGAGCTCGCCCACGTGTTAGGCAAAAAGCTGGTAGCAAATATCGATGATTCCTGTAGTTGCGTTAGTGGGCCGCCCCAATGTGGGTAAATCTACGTTATTCAATCGTTTGACCAAATCTAGAGATGCGTTGGTTGCAAATTTTGCGGGCTTAACCCGCGATCGTAAATACGGTGAAGCAGAATTTGAGAGCTCTAAGTACATAGTCATAGATACCGGTGGCTTAAGTGGCGAGGAAGAAGGCATTGACGTGGTTATGGCAGACCAGTCTTTACTCGCTATGGAAGAGGCCGATGTTGTTTTATTTTTGGTGGATAGCCGAGACGGTGTGACGTCTGCCGATACCGCCATTGCCAAGCATCTACGTAGCCTTAACAAAGCCACGTACCTTGTGGCCAATAAAGTAGACGGCTTAAACCATGACGTTGCTACCGCGGCGTTTTATGAGCTTGGCCTTGGCGAAGTGCACGGTATTGCCGCTGCGCATGGTCGTGGTGTCAACGTGTTAATGCGTGCGGTGTTTGAGCATTTACCAGAGCAGATGCCGGAATCTGAAAAAGACAACGAAAACGCCGGAATAAAAATTGGGGTAGTCGGAAGGCCTAATGTGGGTAAGTCCACGTTGGTTAACCGGTTGCTGGGTGAAGATAGAGTTGTGGTGTTTGATATGCCAGGCACCACACGTGACAGTGTTTATATATCTTATGAACGTCACGGCAAACCCTATACTCTTATCGATACTGCGGGCATTCGCCGTCGTAAAAATATTAAACTCTCGGTAGAGAAGTTCTCGATAG
>CAYZQH010000093.1:0-11226 GCA_964480055.1 uncultured Cellvibrionaceae bacterium | reverse complement strand
GACGGGCTTGCAAAGCGAATGGTGGATGTATGTGATAGAAACCGAGCAGGGAGCCTTGTACACCGGAGTGACTACGGATGTGGCGCGTCGCTTTAGCGAGCACTGTCAGGTTTTTGAAAGAGTGCCTGGGGCTAAGGGCGCAAAATTTTTTAGGCGCTATAAGCCCCAAGCTGTAGTGTATACCCTACAGTGCAGCGGTCAGTCTGAAGCGTGCCAGCGCGAAAGTGCGTTTAAAAGTTTAACGCGAGCAAAAAAGCTACAGTGCATTCGGGAGAGTAACGAGGCGTGACAATGCATTTTGTGATGAGAGAGCCGGAGTTCTAGGTTGAGTTATTGTTTGTCAATATGTTTTAGTAAAAACTGATGTGCATCGTCTTTGGATAAAGGCTTTGCAATAAAATAGCCTTGCCCTAAGTCACACTGGTACTCGTTTAATATTTTTAATTGCTCTTCGGTTTCAATACCCTCTGATACCACCTGCATGTTTAAGTCGTGAGCGAGGGATATGGTTGCTTTTACTATTTTATGAGCGTTCTCATGTTTTTTATCTTCACTGAATAAAGAGTCAATAAACGAACGGTCTATTTTTAAAAACTGTACAGGAAGGCGGTCTAAATAGCCGAGTGATGAATAGCCCGTGCCAAAATCGTCGATGGCCAAATCTATACCGCGTTCACGTAAACCCTCCAATATTTGGTCAATGGTCTCGACATTTTCCATTAATGTGGATTCAGTAATTTCTAGCTTGATGTTCTTGATGTTGGCGCCGGTTTCTTCAATGAGGGCGTCTAGCGTTTGTAATAAATCTTTCTGATTGAGCTGTAGTGCAGATAAGTTCACCGATAAGTTGGGTAAATTCTGAGTGCCCAGTTCTTGCTCCCAGGCCTTAAGTTGAATGCACGCTTGCCGGAATATCCATATCCCCATTTCATAGATGAGCCCGGTAGACTCCGCAATGGGGATAAATTTGTCGGGCGGTACAAACCCATGCTTGGGGTGATTCCAGCGCATTAACATTTCAAAGCCGTTAAGCCGAGAGCCATCGATGGAGACGATGGGTTGATACACCGCACTCAGCTGTTGATTGATCAAGGCTTTTTCTAGGTCAGATTCGAGTGCTGCGTTGGCTTTGGTCGTCTCTAACATTTGCTCATCAAAAAATTGATAGCTGCCTCTACCTTTGGATTTTACGTATTGCATGGCGATGTTTGCATCGCGTAATAACTGTGTAGGTTCTGTATATTGTGTATTACTGCAAACTACACCAATACTGACGCCAAAGTTAATTTGTATAGGGCCAATAGTAAATAGAGCCACAAATTGATTGCTGATGGATTGAGCAAGGGTTTCAAGCTCTGCTTTGGATTGATAGCTGTCTATCAAAATGGCAAATTCATCGCTACCCAAGCGCACAAGGGTATAGTGTGTTGGCAGCAATGACTTTATTCGTTTTGCTGCGTCACACAACAGTTTGTCTCCTGTTAGATGGCCGTGAGTATCGTTAACTTTTCTAAAGTGGTCGCCACCAATAAAAAACAGTGCCAAATTATCCAAAATATGATTTTCAATATGTTCGTTTAGGCGTTTAAGTATCCAGGTGCGGTTTTTTAAGCCGGTAAGTGGGTCATGGTGAGCGATATAGGTGGCTTGGGCTTCTGATTCACGCCGCTCATCAATTTCTAAGGAAAGGGCTTCTGTTCGCTGGGCGACTCGCTGCTCCAATTCGTTATTGGCCTGAACGATGGATAAATTGGCGTCTTTTATCTGTGCGGTTTGCTCATCCACTTTTTGTTGTAAGAGAATCTGAGTTTTGCGATGGCTTTTTTGCTTCCATTGACCATAACCGTATACAAAAACCAAAAGCATTACGCCGTATAACGCTTTGGCCCAGAGTGTTTGCCACCAAGCAGGCGATATAATCAATTTAATTTCTTTTGCTGTTCCATTCCAAACACCATCACTGTTGGCGCTAAGTAGTTGAAACGCGTATTGGCCGGGCTCTAAGTTGGTATAGCGAACTCTGCGAATATCGCTAGAGGTTTCTGCCCACTGGGTCTCTAAGCCTTTTAGGCGATACCGGAATTTGTTTTTGCTCACATTGATAAAGTCTAACGCCGTAAAAGTGAACGCAATATCGCGCTGAGAATAAGGCAGTGTAAGGGTGTGAGTACTATTTAGCGGCATGCTTAGCCAAGGCGTGGTGCCGGGCGATACGGTCTTTTGATAGAGTTCTAAATCCAAAAAATAGAGTTTGGGCGCATGTTCATCGCGCGGCATATTTTTAGGGTCAAATACGGTCATTCCTTCGGTGGTGCCAAAGTACATTAATCCGTTGCGGGACGTTAAATGACTAAATCGATTAAATTGATTCCCAGATAGCCCATCGCTGGCTTTGAAAACTTCAAATGTACGGCGTTCAACATCGAATTTATTAAGGCCGTTTCGGGTGGCTATCCACAACATGCCATATTGATCTTCTTCAATAGACAGTACAAAGTCATCTGACAAACCGTCTTTTTGAGTGAAATATTCGACTTCATCAATGGCGGGGTGGTATCGAATAAGCCCGCTTGACGATGCAATCCAAAGCGTATTTTGTTTATCTTGATGAACGTCGAAAATGGTGGTTTGGATTTTAGTAATCGGTTCAAAAGCTTTGTCGTGTAAGTAAAATTTATCTATACCATTATACCCGGCCAGCCAAAAGACACCGTCGCTGTGAGGAATAATAGCATTGACCGATTTAACCGACGGGGTAGCGTAGCGCCCATCATCGCGGCCGATGGCATTGACTGTGAATGGAAAGTGCTCAAAAGATTCAGTTTTAGGGTCGAATATCTGTATGCCTTTATCCCAAACGCTTAATATTAATCTGCCGTCTCCTGTGTTCTCTATAACAAAAATATTGTTGTTGGCCAGAGTCTTATGTGTGGGGGCGCTGGAATCGTATTGATAGTGGGCAATCGCCCCTGTTTCTAAATTAATTTTGTTTAGCCCGCCTTCCCAGGCGCCCACCCAAATATCACCATTGGGGGTTTGCTCTATAGCAACCGTAGAGTTAGTGCTGATGCTGTTGGGTTTGTTTGAGGAGTGCAGATAGTGCTTAAACAGACCAGTATCTGGGGTGAATACATTGACGCCGCCCCCGTCTGTTGCCATCCAGATGTGACCTTGGTTATCTTCGTGAATATTTAAAATACTGTTAAAGCTTAAAGAGTGTTCAAGCTCATTATTATGTTGGTAGCGGTTAAATTTTTCTAAGTCTCTATTGAGCCTAAATACCCCAAACAAACCGGCAGAAAACCAAAGCGAGCCCTTATAATCTTCATAAATATCACTAATGCCCGTAACTGGAATACTGCCTTCAGCGGTGGACGGGGATATATGGTAAAAATTGTCGGTATCGGGTTTATATAAGTGAATGCCACGTTTGTCTGTAGCCACCCAAATTCTATTTTGTGCGTCAATATGTACTGATGATAGTTGATTGGTTGTTAGTGGGCCGACGGAAATGGCCGCTGTATTTTGCTCGGAATCTATTGAACGCTCTGCTGATGATATACGTGTTCCATAAACTTTAATTCTCTCTGTTTCTGGGGTGATGACATATAACCCTTCGTAAGTAGACACCCACGCTCGGCCTCGGTGATCAATGTCTATTCCAGAGATGGAGCCGCTCTTTAATACACTCTTCAGCGGTAGCGAGAAATGCTTCACAATTTGATTGACCGTATCAAAAAAGTAAAGCCCCGCTTCTGAGCTTACCCATAAATTGTTATCTGATGTCACTTCAATTTCGTTAATGATGCCTTCGGGCTGCCCCACAAAGTGAGTCTGCTCAACTTGAAGGGTATTGGGGTTGAATAGCTTCAAACCAAAACCGTCACCGCCTAACCAGAGTTTGCCGTCGGGTGATTCCTCTAATGCTAGAATATTCAAATAGTCCGTAACTTTATATTGAGTGAAGGATTCAAGTTCACCGTCGTACAAAAATAAACTGGAGCTGGCAACCCAGAGCTGACCGTTAGAATGCGCAATGAGGTCGAATATTGACCTGGACTGCGTTACGTCTTGTTCAGTAGGGCCGAGCGTCATCTTACGTAAGTTAAAGCCGTCATACCGTTTTACGCCGTTATCTGTGCCTAACCACAAAAAACCATCTTTGTCTCGTACGCTGGCTATGACGTAGTCTGTTTGAGGGGACTGATCAAGGTGCAATGGATGAAAATAAAAGGGGGTAATGGCCAGCACTTGGCTTGCCGTACAATAACATAGCACAAGCATTGCAAGAGCAGCTTGCTTTATATAAGGGTTACTCTTCATGCTCAACTCGATTTCGCCCTTGACGCTTGGCTTTAAATAGCGCGGTATCTGCCCGTTTAATGGCAGCTTTAAATGAATGCTCCATATAATTATTGGCCTGATCTTCTGGCGTCACGTTAGACGTATTTTGGATGATATTGGAGCTTGATAGACCTTTGGGAAGGAAGGTGGTGCCAATGCTTACGGTCATTTTTAGGTTGGGGTGCTGATCGATTGAAATTTGTTCTGTTCTTTTGCGAATGCGCTCTGCAATTGTAGAAAGATCTGCAGGGGTTGTTATGGGGCACACTAAAATAAACTCCTCTCCACCCCAGCGCCCAAAGATGTTGACTTTTCTCATTGCGTCTACCTGCGCCTTACAAAATATTTTTAGAGCCTTATCTCCAGTATCGTGACCATAGGTATCATTGATGGCTTTGAAATAATCCAGGTCTATCATCATTAATCCATAGGCGCTATCGGATTGGTTTTCTAATGCTAGCCTCTTGATATGGTAAATGAAGCCCGAGCGGTTGAGTATTTGAGTTAGAGGATCTTTATTTGCTAACTCTTTTAGGTGGGATTTTTCTAATTCAAGTTTTTTTTGTTTTTCTTGCAGTGCTTGTTCGATTTGCCTTGTGGCGCTATTGGCTTTTAGGGTGGATATAAATTTACTACCGCCTTCCAATAAAAAAATGCCCATCCATAAAACAATGATGCCATACAATAAATCTTGGGTTGTTATCCACCTACCGACTAAAGATATGCGTTTTATGGTCATAGCGTGGTGGCCATAATCGATAATTTCTATGCCTAAGCTGGTGATATTGTTTAGTTCAGGTGACGCCCATTGACGGTGTACGTTCCGCTCTATCAGCCACCAATTACTAACTCTTAACTCCGACAGTGAAATTCTAACGGGTTTACCTTGAATTTCATCAGTGCTGAAAACAACAAACATATGCTTGTTGTTTTCAGGGAAGTCTAGAGTTGAGTATGAGCTGTTATAACCTCGTGTATATAGGCGTAAATGGGGACCAATTCCTTTGTAATCAATCTCTAACTCTAACGCATCGTAGTGTTGTAAGTTTAACCCTTGGTGATGAGGATTGTTCCACGAAAGGTCGTAACCGCAACCATAAAAGTGCGCCTTTTTATATGTACACTCCCAAGTGTTGGTGCTTTTGTTGAGCCAGCGAGAAATCTGGCCCGTGTTTGGTTCGTTATAGCCATACAATTTGCTGAGCGTGTTGTCTTTGGGGTACAAATCAATTTTTTTATCAGGTAATAAATAGTGGACGACAAAAAGTACAATACTGATAACAACTATCAGTAATCGCAGCTTTTTATAATTGATTGCCATTATCTTCATGCTGTTTCTAAAAAATATTTAGTCCGTACGTGGTTAGCGGAGTAAATCTTATTGTAACCCTCTGTGTAATAATTTTTACGCCCCATCGGGCGACTGGTAAAAAGCGCAATTGCGCTGATTTTTGGCTTTGTAAAGAGCAATATCAGCACGCTTAAAATAGGTATCAAATAGCTCGCCTTGCCGTGCAGTTGTAACGCCAATACTTACGGTGACCGTGAGATTCTCATCTAGAAACCTGTGTTGTGCTATGGTATTAATAATTTTGTTTGCAACCTTGCTTGCATTGTCTCCTGGGGTATCTATTAAAATAACGACAAATTCTTCTCCTCCCCACCTTGCAAACAAGTCTTGTTTTCGCAGCGTAGGTGCAATAACATTCACCACGGCTTGAATGATGCTGTCGCCAGTGTCATGACCATGCGTGTCATTGATTTCTTTAAAGTGATCAATATCAATAACTAAAATAGATAGGTTTTCTTGATTGCCTTCGGCTGAAAAAAGACTGTCAATAAAAGGCTGGATGCCGTTTCTATTGAGTATTCCAGTCAGTGAGTCGGTGATGCTGAGTTTGGCCAGGACCTTTTTTTCAGACTCTAACTCCACAGTGTTGGTGGTGAGCTTGTTGATGTTGGTTTTGCGCGCTGCGGTGGCGGCTCTTAGTTGTATATATTTGAATGCCGCTTCCGAAAGAAAATATATAAACCAAAAAAGTGCTAAGGTGAATACCATTTGATTGACGGATATACGTTGGCCCACAACTTCTATTTTGTCTATGCGTGTTTTATGTATACCGCTTTCTGATTGTGTTACGCCCATGGATCTAACTCTATTGAACTGCGCAATGGCCAAGTGCCTAGGTACGTCGTTTGAACGGATCCACCATTCATCCACATTAAATTCTGAAAACTTAATAAAGGCATCCCCGGCCTTTAAGTCTCGGGTGTGTACCAATGCGGTCATACTTTTATCGGGGAGTGAAGGATCATCGACGGATAGCTCGGGTGTGTAGTTGCCGATGTAAACAGTGAGGTACCGAGCGCGGCCTTCATAATGGATACGAACGTTTAAACCGTCGTAATCGGAGAGGTCTATCGAGTGCACCTTATGGGGCCCTTCTTGAGGCGTCACGACAACACAGCTGGTGTCGTTTTCCCACCCCCAGCCATCGCCGTCAGGGTCCTCTGCGCTGCTTGAGCAAATTGGCCGCGCTTCCCCGCTAATGAAGCATTTTTCGGGTTCATTCAACTCAGGGTTCTCAGGCGTTATGGCATCGCAGTCTATTGTGCGAGCTACGGGTGATGACGATAATTGACCTCGTTTAATGAAGAGTCCTTCCCAAGACAAAGTAAATCCACATTTAGCATCTCCTTCACTGACTTGATAGTCGCATCGCCACATTCCGTCGTCATCAGCGATCCAATTATATTTACCTTCCTCACCAAAGATGGATTCGTAAGTTGCGTCCAGTGGGTGGATCAGTATTTTTTTGGGTGGAATGTACGGCTGTACCACAAGCGCAAGAAGCGTTAATAGAGCAAGAACGAACCTGACAATGATCAGTGCATTGGATTTCATTGGTTGCTGACGTACTCTGCTGCATTCGCCTTTGAAGTAAGATGAAAGCGCGTAAATATTATGGCCGTTAAAACAAAACGTTATATGGGGCTCAAGGCCGGCTCTTAATATCCCGATTATTTTCAGTATAGAGGAGGTTTTTAAGAGTGCTCGCTCGCGGTGACGCGCTGCGCCACCAATGAGGCCGAGTGTTGAAGGCGCGTTATGGTTGCTTAGTGCCAGTGACCCTCATCACACTACCATCTGAATTTGGTTATTTAACCTACAGTCAGTCTTGGATATTGTCATAATGGCAGCCGGGCTCTCTCAAAGTGATTTGGGTAGGCTTGAGGTAAAGCATTAAAAATTTCAATATTAAGTAGGGTTATAAGTATGATAAATGCGTTGAGCGGCGTTTTTTCTTGGCGAGGTTTGTCGGTAGCAGCCAGTGTATTAATGCTAAGTGCATGTGGGGCAGAACCGTCTGCGGGGGATGGCAGCCCTAGCAGTAGCTCCTCCAGTTCTAGCTCGAGTAGTAGCTCGTCTAGCTCAAGCTCAAGTAGCTCTTCCAGTTCAAGTAGCTCCTCTAGCTCAAGTAATTCCTCTAGCTCGTCTTCTGGCGCCACTGGGTGTGGCGCCAATACGGTGTTGTGCGAAGACTTTAGCGGCTCCGATAAGTTACCGTCTGGGTTGTCATACAGTGCTTGCGCGTGGAGTACGGCGAGCTATAGCATTGCCAACGGTGTGTTCACCAACAAGGCACCCGGTAACTATTGTGACAGCTGGTTAAATGTGGATGTGCTGAATGATATGAGCTCTGCCTATTTACGCTTTACGGTAACGCCAAAAACCGCGCTTGGTAATGGCAACCGTTGGTTCTTATTGTTAGAAAACGGCAGCGATGCCAACGCTAACGGTAACTCTACGCGCATCCGCTTGTTTAATAATGACTTAATGGCTTGGAATGTGGAGTCTAAAGGGGATGTGACATCCCCTAATGTGTTTGAGCCTCAAAATACGTCCAGCACTGTAAGCTTGCCCGCATCTGGTAAAGCCACCTGTATGGAGATATTTTTTGATGAGACTAATGACCTGGTTAAGGTGTGGGCGAACGATAAGGAAGTGACGGGGATGGCAATTGATAACGATGCCAGTACCGGGTTTGACGACCCCATACTCAAAGCCTATGGCGGCCGCTATGACGTGGATATTCAAACCATCCGCTTAGGCTGGGGTGGTGGCCCTGCAGCCACTTTAGACTATGATGATATTGTTGTTTCAACCAGCAAAATTGGTTGCCCATGAGTTATTTATGATGCCGTACTCTGCCCATACACCTTAAAACTTGGTCATTGGGCTGGGGCGGGCCTCCTTTAAGTGCTGGAAGCCCCTCAATCGCAAACGCGTTTGTATTTTCGGTATCTGGGTACCCAAAAGTTCTTGTCTATTTTTTTCTTCAATAGTTCATCGGGAATTTCAAGGGCCACGCCCTGTTTCTGTGCAATTTTGGTGATGCCAAACGCAATGGCTTTACTCAAATTTGCAATCTCTGTAATTGCAGGGAGCAAGGGGCCGTTGCCGGTATTGGCACAGGGGGAGGCGTTGGCAAGTACTTCACTGGTATGCATTAGCATCTCATCGGTGATGCGCTTGACTCCGCCTGCGACTACGCCAAGCCCAATGCCAGGGAATATATAGCTATTGTTACACTGCGCAATGTGATGAGTTTGGCCGTTATGCTCTATGGCTGAAAACGGGCTGCCAGTGGCAATAATGACATCTCCGTTTGTCCATTCAATAATGTCTTTGGGTTTTGCCTCAATTTGTTTAATGGGGTTGCTCAAGGGGAAGATAATAGGGTTTGGACAGTTACTGTGCATGGCCTTAATTACTGGTTCTGTAAATAGGCCAGGCGTACCGCTTACCCCAATTAACACGCCGGGTTTGGCCAAATTAACCACGTCTCTTAACGATGGTAGTGGGCTACTGTATGTCCAGTGGGCGATATCTTGAGTTTTTTGACAAAGCTTTTTTTGAAAATCTCTTAAACCGCTGATGCTGTCGGTTAGCAGACCTTCACGGTCTACCATGAATATTCGTGCGCGCGCTTGTTTTTCGCTCGCGCCCTCGTTAATCATTTGTTGAATAATTTGCTCGGCAATACCGCAACCGGCCGAACCTGAGCCCACAAATACGACATTTTGGTCGCTGAGCTTGACATTTTTTACGCGACAGGCCGCCATTAAGGTACCAACAGTGACCGCCGCGGTGCCTTGAATATCGTCATTAAAGCAGCATGCGTCTTTTCTATATCTACGAAGCAGAGGCATGGCATTGGGTTGTGCAAAATCTTCAAATTGCAACAGCGCTTCTGGCCAGCGCCTTTTTAGCGCGCGCATAAATGCATCCACAAACTCGTTGTACTGCTCTTGGTTGATTCGTTTATGGCGCCAGCCCATATATCTTGTGTCATCCAGTAACTTTTGATTGTTGGTGCCAACGTCCAAAACAATGGGTAAGGTGTAAGCTGGGCTAATACCACCGCAAACGCTGTATAAAGACAGCTTGCCAATAGGGATACCCATACCACCAATACCTTGGTCGCCTAAGCCTAAGATGCGCTCACCATCGGTGACCACAATAATTTTTACATTCCGTTTAGTGGCGTTGTGCAATACATCGTCTATGTGATCCTTCTCTGAATAGGAAATAAAAAGCCCGCGCTCAGTGCGGTATATATCAGAGAACTTTTCGCACGCATCGCCTACCGTCGGGGTGTAAATGATGGGCATCATTTCCTCTAGGTGATCGTGCAAAAGCCGGTAGAACAAGGTCTCGTTGTTGTCTTGAATAGAGCGCAGGTAGATGTGTTTATTTAATGCGGTGTCAAAACTGGAGAACTGCATATAGCAACGCTCGGTCTGCTCTTCAATGGTTTCATAGCTTGGCGGTAGCAACCCTTTTAGGTTAAAGCTAAGCCGTTCCGCCTTGCTAAATGCGCTACCTTTATTGAGTAATGGCGTGGCCAATAGGGTTGGCCCGGCATAGGGTATGTAAAGCGGGTAGTCACTGGGGTTTTTCATAAGATAAGTGCCAACGGGTTTAAAAGAATTACCATTCATATTAGGTTAGAGTATACGCAGCGCTTTGAAAACAAGCTCGTACTATTCAAGTTTTGGCAGCGAACCACTTAATTTTTATATAGGTCACCACAAGGGGTTGTTTTTGTGGGGTGTTCACGCGCCATTTATGTGCGGGCAAAAGTACGATAATATATGCCCAACAATACTAAGTGATAACAATATAAACTGTACGAGCTTTGCCATTGCGTGATTTGTGCACGCGTGACGGGTTTGTCATTGCCTGTCGCAGTTAAATGAGCACCTGTTAATAATATTAAGGTTTTAGTGTGTTTCAGAAGTACCAAGCGATTATTTTTGATATGGACGGCACTTTAGTTGATTCGGGCAAGGCCCATGAAATCGCTTGGATAAAAACATTAGAACGTTTCAATATTCCCGTTGATCGGTCCTTCATGCGGTCGTTAGCTGGCGTACCTACTTTTGGTACGCTCCAAACGCTGGTTGCACATTTTAATTGCCAAGTGCGTAGCTCTTTAGAGGCGATGGCCGATTTTAAAGAGGCCGCCGTGCACGAGCAGCTAAAAGCGCACATTCGCCCCACTGACTTATTCCACGTTGCCAAACAGTACTATGGCGTATTGCCCATGGCGGTGGGCACTGGCGCGCACACCAAAGAAGCCAACACGATGCTAAAACTGTGTGGGCTAAATAATTGGATGGAGTGTGTTGTGGGGGCTGATCAGGTATTTGACCCCAAGCCCGCACCGGATACATTTTTACGGTGCGCAGAGTTACTGGGTGTGTCACCCGAGCACTGTGTGGTTATAGAAGACTCTAAACTGGGTATTCAGGCTGCCCACGCGGCGGGGATGGAAGTGTTGGACGTTTTAGAGGTGTTTGGAGTGAGCAACGACT
>CAYZQH010000092.1:0-11313 GCA_964480055.1 uncultured Cellvibrionaceae bacterium | reverse complement strand
GGGTTTGGCCGCTCGAATATCAACCCTGATGCGTGAATGCAAAATAGTTAAGGTGGCTAGGCGGTAATAGAGATAAATATCAAAGCGCCCCCACTTTCTTGGAGTACTTAAAGTTTATGAAAATCGTTGCTGATGAAAATATCCCACAGTTGCAGACATTGTTTTCTCGCTTTGGGGATATCACGGCGTTGCCGGGGCGAAATTTAACGCCAGCTCAAGTTAAAGATGCCGATATTTTATTGGTGCGCTCGGTAACAAAAGTGCATGAGGCCTTGCTTTTGGGTAGCTCCGTCAAGTTTGTGGGCACTTGTACCATAGGCACAGACCACATTGACCGCGACTATTTAAAGCAAAACAACATTGCTTTGGCAAGTGCGCCCGGGTGCAACGCCGGGGGGGTACTGCAGTATGTTTTGAGTGCTTTGGCAAGCTTGGATGAGGGCAGTTTTGATAAACGCTTTGGTGTAATTGGCAGTGGAAATGTGGGCGGAAAATTGTGCTCTGCCTTGCGGGCAATGGGGGTAAAAGTAGTAGCTTATGATCCGTTTTTAACGCCACGAGATAACCCGAGCCTGACTGACTTAGGGGATGTATTATCCTGCGATATTATATGTATGCATGTGCCTTATACCACCGGTGGTAGGCATCCATCCCATCACATGATCAATAGCAGTAACTTAGCGTTACTCAAGCCTGGCGCCATATTAATAAACGCTGGGCGCGGCGGCACTATCGACAACGTAGCGTTAAAAGCGCACTTACAAAATGGAGCGGATTTAAAAGTCATTTTAGATGTGTGGGAAAACGAGCCCGAGATTGATTTAGGGTTGATGGATTTAGTGGCCTTTGCCACACCTCATATTGCCGGTTATAGCTTTGAGGGCCGTTTAAATGGTTCGCGCATGATTTTTGAAGCCTTGTGCCACCACTTAAATATTGCCGACGGAGAGCGTTTGGCGGATGCGGCGCTCAAAAGCGTTTATGGAGAGCCCGTAGTATTACGTGGCCATGATGTGGTGGAGACTGTTTTAGCCACATACCGCGTGCGCGATGATGACCTTAGAACCCGAAGTGCATTTACATCTGAACAAGGCGTGGGTAAGGAGTTTGACTTACTCAGAAAGCACTACCCCCAGCGACGTGAATTTGGCCACTACAAGGTGGAGACGCCAAATATTGAATTAAAGCGTACGCTTTCTCATTTAGGGTTTGTTGTGTGAAGTTGCGTTTAGGCTTGGTTGTAAACCCCTATGCAGGCCTAGGCGGCCCACGTGCTCAAAAAGGCAGTGACAGTCAAAATTTGGCTCAGCAAGCGTTACTGGAGCAGTGGCCCCTGTCATCCCCCGAGCGAGTTATACAATTTATTGCTGGCCTTGCGCTGGATGGTCATCACTGGGTGTGTGCACCGGGCATAATGGGTGCAGACTATGTAAAAAATAGCGGTGCAAATTACGAGGTGGTGGGCGACGACCCTCCACCGGCCCCAAAGAAATTGACCTCTAAAAAAGATACCCAAAACTACACCAAAGCCATTGTTGGTGTTGGTGTAGATCTACTTATTTTTGTGGGAGGCGACGGTACCGCAAGGGATGTGCACGATGTATTGCCCAAGGGGCAGCTAGCGTTAGGCGTACCTGCTGGCGTAAAAATGCAGTCTGGGGTATATGCCATTACGCCCAACGCAGCGGCAAAGGTTTGTGCACAGTTGGCGTGCGGTGATTTGGTTAAAGCAAGTTTGCAAGAAGTGCGAGACATTGATGAAGCCAGTTTGCAAAAGGGCGTTATTAAAAGTCGCCACCACGGCGAAATGCTCACCCCACAATCCCCAGAGTTTGTTCAGCAGGTGAAGCAAGGCGGGTTAGAGGTAGAAGCCTTGGTTATATTGGATATGGCCGAGCATTTATCTGAGACTCTACCCAGTAACGCACTACTTATTTTTGGCCCCGGCTCCACCACCGATCAAATACTTAAATGCTGGCAATTACAGGGCACCTTGTTAGGGGTGGATGTGGTGCGCGCAGGCGCAGTGATTGCCGCAGATGTCACTGCCAATAGGTTAGAACAGTTGGTGGTAGAAGCCACCGTACCAGTATTTATTGTGGTGACGGCCATTGGTGGGCAAGGGCATATTATTGGCCGTGGTAACCAACAAATTACCCCTAAAATATTGAGGCAGGTTGGTAGGCAGCATTTACGCATTGTGTGTACTAAAACCAAGCTCAACACCTTAGAGGGGCGGCCGTTGCTGATCGATAGTGGTGATGCAGTGTTAGACGAAATGTGGCAAGGGCTGATGCCCGTAATTACCGGTTATCAAGATAAGGTGCTAGTGCACCTGGGTGGTGTAAGCCAGAATATGTCATCTCAGTGTTAGCGCTTTGCCTATTTTTACTATACCGTTCTAAATAAAATGTAACGCCCCATGCTTGTATCCGTTCCTGACTCTATCCCCCCCATGTATCACGGCCTTTGGCTTGCCGCCGTCAATTACTGTCTGCAGTCGAATAAATCTATTCGGCGTTTAATGCATGGAAGGGGAGGGCTTTACCCTGGATTAGAGCAGGTAACGCTGGACGGCTTTGATCACTTCCTTTTATGCGTTCTTTTCAAGCAACCCGATGAAGCGTTGAATCAAACGCTGACCCAGTTGGCTGAGGTGTTAAGTAGTGACGCCGGGCCCACTTTATTGATTCAGCGGCGATATTTGCCTGGCACACCTTACGAGTCACCCATTGGTGAAGTGCCAAATCAGCAGGTGGTGTCTCAAAATACCGTTGACTATGCACTTAAATTTAACGCGCAAAATACGGGGCTGTTTTTGGATATGGAAACTGCCCGCGCGTGGTTGGCCCAGCGCGCAAAAAACAAGAATGTTTTAAATTTATTTGCATACACCTGTGCGTTTTCCGTGGTGGCCATGGCCAATGGTGCCAAGGCTTGTACCAATGTGGATATGAGTAAAAGTGCGTTATCTTGGGGGCGAGAAAACCACCGAATTAATCAATTGAATACGCAATGCGTTAATTTTTTAGGCGTGAATATTTTAAAATCCTGGAGCCGAATTAAAAAGCCCGGGCCCTACGACGTGATTGTGATAGACCCGCCGAGTTTTCAAAAGGGCAGCTTTGTTGCCGAGCGCGATTATGCCAAGCTGATGAGACGCTTACCAGAGTTGGCAGCCGATGGCTGTGAGGTTTTATTGTGCTTAAATGCGCCTGAGCTACCATCCTCTTTTTTACATGATTTGTGTGCTGAGCATTGGCCAGGAGGGAAGTTTATTCAGCGCCTTGCCCTGCCAGAAGCTTTTGTGGATGTGAATTCTGAGCGCCAGTTAAAACTGTTGCACTATCAGCAAGCTTGATATGCACTAAGCTTGTATTAACGTGGTAACGGATAATAAGCGTGTGAAAAGTTTCAAATCGAACATTTTAAACGTAAAAGTGCCTGCACTGTTTTACTGCTTGGTAATAGCGGGTTTTTTTGTGGTAAGTGGCGTGGCTCAGGCGGCTAAAATGTATAAGTATAAGGATGATACTGGCCGCTGGGTATTTACGGATAAAAAACCCAAAAACCAAGATGTGAAAGCCGAGAGATTACTGGTTACAGAGGCTAGAGCTAAAGCCAATATCGTCAATCGCGGTAGCAATGAGCGCCCCAAGCTGGTGGCGTTGAACCCACTTGCAGGCCCCGTGCAAGTGTGGGTCTCTTTCCCTTCTCGTCGTAATATGCGTTTAACTGCGCCTGCGCCCTATGAATGGGTGATTACTGCTAAGAGCGAGCAATTTTTAACGGCGTTAGAAAAGGTTGATGTGAATAGAACCTGGCAGTATGAATGGCAAGGCGGGGTTGTTCTGGGGGCGCCGACGAGCGTGTCAAAGGTGCAAGCCAGCGGCTATGCTGCGCCCTTTAAAGATGGCCCGTATATTATCAGTCAAGCCTTTATGGGCAAGGCCAGTCACAGTGATAGTGTTCAAGCCTATCACGCGGTGGACATTGCCATGCCAACAGGGACGCAAGTGACTGCAGCGCGCGGTGGGGTGGTTATGGACGTGGAGAGAGACTTCAGTCGGTCTGGCTGGAGCCAAGCCTATGCTGATGAAGCCAATTATGTGCGCGTTTTACATGATGACGGTTCCATGGCGTTATATGCGCATCTCGATGCCGACGCTATAGATGTGGCCATCGGGCAAAAGGTTAACCGAGGAGACCCATTGGGGCGTTCTGGTACAACAGGCTTCTCTTCTGGGCCGCACTTGCACTTTGTATTGCAGATCAATAAGGGCAAAGAGTTGGTGTCCATACCCTTTGAATTTGAGGGCGGTATTGTACCCACAGCAGGGAAGTTGCTAATGAGGCAAACCGAACGGCGTGGGCGCGGCCGGGTCAGCCGGTAGCTCACGTATGATTGACTTCAGGTTTGATTGCCGGGTTTACTATGCCCTACCCGCTAAAGTTGAGTCTGTGATATGTGTGTTTCATCTAGGATAGCGCCTGAGGATAGAATAAAAGGCATTACGCGTGCGCCCTTTGGTACCACCCAGGGCGGCCAGCTGGCCCAACTATTTACGCTCACCAATAAACAGGGCATGCGTGTCAAAATCAGTGACTTTGGTGGTGTGATAACCGCCATTGAAGCGCCCGACAAAAATGGCGTGTTTGCAGATGTGGTTTTGGGCTTTGACCAGTTGGCTCCCTATGAAAGTCAGTCCCCATACTTTGGTGCATTAATCGGACGCTTTGGTAATCGCATTGCGCGCGGCCAGTTTGAATTAGATGGCAAGGTCATTTCACTGCCTCTCAATGACGGCAGTAATCATTTACACGGTGGTGATGTTGGTTTTGATAAAGTACTTTGGCAGGCGCAAACTGAAGGCTCTGGCGATGACTTGCTATTGCGGCTTAATTATTTAAGCCCAGCGGGTGAGCAGGGGTACCCAGGGAACTTAACCGTTGAAGTGGTTTATCGGTTAACGGACAACAATCAACTATTTACAGAATTTTCGGCCGTGACTGATGCTGCCACGCCGGTTAATTTTACCCAGCACAGCTATTTCAACTTAGGTGCCACCTCGTCTGTATTGAATCATCGGCTGCAAATTTTTGCCGATCGTTACACGCCCATTGGTGAGGGGCTGATTCCAACTGGAGAGTTGGCCTCAGTTGTAGGAACACCTCTAGATTTTTCTGCCCCTAAGGCCATTGGCGTTGACATTGACAAAGCTTGTGAGCAGTTAAATTTAGCCGGAGGCTATGACCATAATTTTGCTTTAACCAAATCTGCGCCGGGCGCGTACGAGAGAGCCGCAATTGCTGCGGATGCAGAGTCTGGCAGAGTGTTAACGCTGTACACAACGGAGCCCGGGTTACAATTTTATTCGGGTAATTTTCTAGATGGCACTTTGGTGGGTAAAGGCAAAACTTATGAGCGTCGCGGTGGATTCTGCCTTGAGCCGCAGCACTTCCCCAATTCCCCTAACCAGCCCAACTTTCCCGAGACAATTTTGCGCCCAGGCCAGACCTATTGTTCCAAATTGTGTTTTGAGTTTTCTGTCACTTAAGAGCGAAGGTATCGTTTACTCCTTAAGTTTTTTGGACTGCTTTTAACAGCTTAGTTTTTAGAGATGGCGGTAATGACTTGATGGTTAAGCTGTCGGTTTGGGCATCGTAGACAATAGAGTCTCCTAAACAGCTGGAGGCGAAGCTCATACTGAGTAATTCGTTGCGCCCGCTGATGCGAATGTAATTACGCATTTGGGTTTTATCTGGAATGAGCTCGGGTTTGCTACTGGGCCCGGCCGCATTCATGTACTGGTCTAAGCGTGGCGGCGGGGTATAGGCCACCTGCTCTGTGCTGGGCATTTGCTCTTGAACGTGAGTGGCTAAAGCTTCAAATGCCACGGGTTTGCCTGCAGATTCTTGCTCTAAGCAATATTCCACCACTTGCTTACGCGTATGCGAGGCAACCTCTTCTGGGAGTGCTTCTGTATATTGGCTGACAGTTTCCAAGAAGGTTTCGGTTTCTTTGGCAATATCGCGTTTTTCGTCAAAGCCCACAGCGTTGGAAAACGCATCGCTCAGGTCTTTTTCTCCACGCCATTTCAGGAGCGTGACGGCATTGCTTTTGCGGTAATCATCATCGGACGTCCAATCGGTGAGATTGATTTTGGCCGCTAAGCGAATGGCGTCCACATCGAGCTGCAGTGACTGTGTTAAGTTCAGGTCTCCGTCTAAATACACGCCATGGGTGTGCTGCACTAAAAACAAGTGGACCTGATGGTCGTTTTCAAGAGTTTCATAGCCCACCACTAAAAAAGCATCTAGGGGCTCCTCTGTGGTGCTTAAAGTGGATACCAGTTGATCCGCCAATTTTTTTGCCAGGGTGTCAAAACTGATTTTGTCTTCTGCAAACTCTTCTAACCAGCTTGCCGTAGGGGCGTTGGCACGATCGTCACAAAGGCGCCCGTATTCTTTGCCAGCGCGCCGCAGCACCGCGTACTTCATATCACGAAATAACTCTTCGGCAATGCCATTGTGCGGCCAAGCTTCGGTAGCGTGTTTGGCCGTGCCAGGCTCGGAAGGAGAAGGGCGGGTAATGCGATGGGCGATGATGTGTTCAATGGGCATGCAGGCGATCCTAAATTCAGTGGGGAGAGGATTATCCTTGAAAACACAGTAGAGCGCCAAAAAGAGGCGTCAGACTTTGGCGTGCAAAGTTTTCGGTAACTTGTCAGTGCCTTTGTGGGGAGTGTCTAAACTCTCACTATTAGCCGCTAATACCACGCATGAGTGTTGCAGTGGGTGGTAAGGCGTGGACTGTGCGTTTAAAGCGTACGCTTAAAGAATTTTCCCAACTTTTTACTGAGAGTTACGGTAGTATTGCTCGCTTGCAGTGGCCGTTGGTCGCTGTTTCTGGGGAAATTAACGTTGAGTAGATCATGCCATATAACTTGTCGCTACGAACGACACATGAATTGGGCCGCGCCATTGTGTGCGGGGAATTTGATAACGAAAGCAGCTTTCCAACCGAAGCCGAGCTGTGCGAACGATTTGGTATTAGCCGAACAGTTGTGCGTGAAGCAGTGAAGATGTTGTCTGCCAAGGGGCTTATCGCAAGTCGACCGCGTCAGGGAATTCGCATACTGCCCGAACAAGATTGGAACATTTTTGATTCAGACTTACTTAGCTGGATGCTAGAGGGCAAGCCTTCACTGCGGGTGTTAAAAGAATTTTTACAAGTGCGCGTGGCTATTGAGCCTGAAGCCGCAGCTTTAGGTGCGCGTTATGCGCGCCCAGCTTACGTCAAAGAAATAGGTGACGCTTGGGCGCGAATGAAGGCAGCCGGAGACGATCACGATGCGACTTGTGTTGCCGATATTGATTTTCATATTGCTATTTTGTACTCCAGTGAAAACCGCTTTTTTATTCGCATGCGCGATTTTGTGCGTACGGCCTTAAACGCCAGTATTAGGCACACAATCATTATGAAGGCAGATCAAGAGGCCGTGATTGAAGAGCATGCTCGGGTGTATCGAGCCATTCAAGCAGGTAACCCTGAAGACGCTCGCCAGGCAATGCTCCTATTAATTGAAGAGGCACTTGGCCATATTGAAGTTGCATTGTCTAAATCTGAGAGTAGTTAGTGCCCATCCAGAAATGCATATGTTTGGTAGGTGCCAGCGCGGCATACGGAAGTGCCGCCAAAACCAAATACGTAAGTGATTGATTGTGTCAGGATAAAAACAGTTAGTTCTACTTATTAAATGATGGATTACTGCGGCCATAAAGGGCAATATTGATTGTCTAGTATTGCAAACCTAGCCAAAGGGGTGACGGGTTTGTGGCATGTGTCTTTTTGCAAGTACTCGCCCCTTTCTACACAAAGAGTGTTATTTGATTGAAAAAAACTAAATCTAAGCATAGCGACCCATACGCCAAGCGTGAGGCAAAAAAGTACGACAACCCTATTGCCAGCCGTGAGTTTATCCTCTCGATATTAGAGCGATCCGCCGGCCCATTAACGCACGAACAGATAGCTCAAGAGCTGAACTGTATCGATGCTGATCAGATAGAAGCGTTACGCCGGCGGTTAAACGCCATGGAGCGCGATGGGCAAGTAGTTCGCAATCGCAAGGGCGGCTTTGGCAAGATCGACAAAATGGATTTGATTCGTGGGCGGGTGCAAGGGCATCGCGACGGCTATGGTTTTGTCATCCCCGCAGACGGAGGCGAGGATTTATACCTATCCAACCGCCAGATGCGTAAGGTATTTGACGGCGATGAGGTCTTGGCTCGTCATGCCAACTACGGCTATAAAGGGCGTAAAGAAGGGGCGATTGTTGAGGTCGTCACCAAAAATACCACGCAGTTGGTAGGCCGCTTTGTTAAAGAGCGCGGTGTTAATTTTGTTCGGCCAGACAACCCCCGTATTGTGCAAAACGTGGTGGTACCTGACGATGCCACCTTGAATGCAAAGCCGAGTCAATTGGTGGTGGTAGAGATTGACGAATACCCGTCACGTGACAGCTTGCCTAAGGGGCACATTGCTGAAGTACTTGGCGATCACTTGGCACCGGGTATGGAAATAGACGTTGCCATTCGAGCCCATGATGTGCCCCATGTATGGCCCGGTGACGTTGAAGCCTTGGCCAGTAGTTTGCCGGACAAGGTGGCAGAGAAAGACAAAAAAAATCGAGTGGATTTACGCCAATTGCCACTGGTGACCATTGACGGTGAAGATGCGCGGGATTTTGACGATGCGGTATACGCAGAGCCGAAAAAAGCCGGTGGCTGGCGTTTGTATGTGGCCATTGCGGATGTCTCTCACTATGTGAATGTGGACGATGCCTTAGACAAAGAAGCGTTTATACGCGGCAATTCTGTTTACTTCCCAGATTATGTTATCCCCATGTTGCCTGAGGCGCTCTCCAACGGGCTGTGTTCATTAAACCCAGAAGTAGACCGCTTGTGCATGGTGTGTGAGATGACTGTCAGCGCCAATGGTAGGGTCAGCGGGTTTTGGTTCTACGAAGCTGTCATGCACTCTCATGCGCGGTTAACCTATACGCAAGTGGGCCAAATACTTAATGAGCGGTCCAATAACCGCAGCGGCATTCGTAAGCAATTGCACTCTGTGGTAGAGCAACTAGATTGCCTGCACGATGTGTTTAGCGCGTTTCAAGGTGCACGCAAATTACGTGGCGCCATCGAGTTTGATAGCCAAGAGACTCGTATTCAATTTGATGATGACCGCAAAATTGAAAGCATCGTGCCGGTACAAAGGAATGATGCACACCGCCTGATAGAAGAATGCATGTTGGCAGCCAATGTGTGTGCGGCTAAATTTTTAGAGCAGCACGAGTTACCGGCTTTGTACCGTGTGCATGAAGGGCCAAAGCCACAAAAGTTAGAGCTGCTGAAAGAGTTTTTAACTGGGATAGGTCAGGGGTTTCCTGCGCGCCAAAAAGTAACGCCTAAAGTGTATCAGCAGGTGTTAGCTGCGGTAGAAGGGCGCCCAGATGCACATATTATTCAGACGGTTATGCTGCGCAGTATGAATCAAGCCGTATACCAACCAGATAATCAAGGCCACTTTGGTTTGGCCTACACGGCCTATGCACACTTTACCTCCCCGATTCGCCGGTACCCAGATTTATTGGTACACCGTGCTATTCGTCATGTGATTCGCTCGAATATAGAGTCCACCAAGGTTAAACGCTTACCCAAGGTGCGAAAAATCGCCAAAAAGAACATCTATCCCTACGGTACTCAAGAGATGATGACTTTGGGCGAGCAATGCTCAATGACCGAGCGTCGCGCTGATGATGCCACGCGCGATGTTATCAGCTGGCTCAAGTGTGAGTATTTGCAAAACCACGTAGGTGAAGTATTTGAAGGTGTCATTTCTGCGGTGACGTCGTTTGGTTTATTTGTAGAGTTGAAAAACCTTTTTGTGGAAGGGTTGGTGCATATTACCGCGTTGCCAAAGGATTATTATCACCACGAACAAGCGCATCATATTTTGCGTGGCGAACGAACCGGCAAGACCTTTGCGTTAGGTGACGAGATTACCGTGCAAGTCACCAACGTTAACCTTGATGAGCGCAAGATAGATTTTGATGTGGTAACTGATACAAGAACGCCCAGAAAGCGCAAAAAAACCACGTCTAAAGCGCGCCTCAAAAGTGATGTTAAAAAACGTAAAGGCCGCACTGCAAAAGCGCCAATAGCAGAGCCCAAAAAAGCTACGGCAAAGAAAAAGGCCGCAAGCAAAGATAAAAAGCCTAAAAAAACTAAGCCAAGCAAAAAAGGCAAGGTCAAAAAGGCCAGTGTAAAGTGATAATGGCGCCTAGATAGCGCCGCTTACGGTGCTCGTGTTTTTTTATTTGCTATGTTTGGCCAGAACAATCAAAAAATTTGTTGCCCCCCTTATGAGTGAAAATATCGTTTACGGCCTTCATGCCGTTCAATCTCTACTAAAAAGTGCACCTCACCGAGTGGAGAAGCTTTGGTTACTGCAGGGGCGTGATGATCGCCGATTACAAAAAGTACAGCAGCAAGCAAAAGGTATTTTGATAGAGTACAAAAAACGCAACGAGCTTGATGCGTTGTGCGAGGGGAACCATCAAGGTGTGTTGGCTTTTGCTAAACCTGGGGAAAACCACAGCGAGCCTTATTTATATGAACTGCTCGAGCGCAGTGACGTAACGCCTTTGTTACTTGTGCTCGACGGCGTGACCGACCCTCATAACCTTGGGGCCTGCATGAGAACTGCCGATGCCTCCGGTGTACAAGCGGTAATCGTCCCCAAAGATAACTCTGCGGGTTTAACCGAGGTGGCCAGAAAGGTTGCCTGCGGAGCTGCTGATACGGTACCGCTCATTCCTGTAACCAATTTGGCGCGAACCCTTAAAAAGCTTCAGGAGCTGGGTGTTTGGCTGGTGGGAACTGCCGGCGAGGCACAACTGTCAGTGTATGAGGCACCTTTAACGGGGCCGCTGGCCATTGTGATGGGTGCTGAGGGGCGTGGCATGCGGCGGCTAACCAAAGAGGTGTGTGATCATTTGGCGTATATCCCGATGGCTGGAGAGGTGAGCAGTTTAAATGTGTCTGTGGCGACTGGAGTTTGCCTGTTTGAAGCCGTGCGTCAAAGGCAGTCGTAAAATAGGTTTAACTAAGGGGAGGAGTATCATGCTGAAAGTAATATCCAGGCAATGTATTTTAGTGGCATTGTTGAGCTTGTGGGCAATAGCAGCTTCTGCCAACGAGGCGCGTGAACACTGTGAGCAAATGTACCCAACAGAGAGTTACGAGCCA
>CAYZQH010000091.1:0-11320 GCA_964480055.1 uncultured Cellvibrionaceae bacterium | reverse complement strand
TGCTTGTGCCCTAGCGCAGCGTGTGCCTGTGCGCCATTACCACGCGGCAATAATTACTAAAATAAACCAACCACAAAAAGTACGTGAGGTTTACCAAACCTTTAAAACAGCCACTCAAGCCAATATGGAAGTGCTGCGCGCAGGCTACACTCAGTTTATACAAATTAATATGGGTGCTCGCTGACGTGCCAATAAGCCAACCCACATCTAAAATGAAAGTATTACACCACTTTGGAGAAACTCGGTGGCTATAGATTCTGTCGCCAGCAGCCCGCTTGCCTCTAACCTAAAGAGCGAGCTTAACCGCGCTTTTGTTTACGCAAAAAAGGTGCCTGTGCGCTATTACCACACTGCAATTGTGGCCGTGGCGCTGTTTTGGGTGTGCCACACACTGGCCAATTTGTTTTGGGTACTCATGCCATTGCCAGCCGCGCCCACCCCAAAAGTGATGCCTGTTGTTCACAAGGTCAGCAGCATTACTCGTGAAAATGTGGATATCTCTGACACGCTTGCACTAGAAATATTTGGCAAATACAACGCCGAAGCCGCCAAGCCCGAGGTGGGGGCGGTTGATACCAGCGCCCCCATAGTGGAAACCAAACTGAACATCGAGCTGTTTGGCGTTATTGAAGCAAGCGAACCAGAGCTATCCTGGGCCATGATTGGTCAAGGTAACACTCAAAAGCTCTACAAAATTGACGATGCCATTGAAAACACTTCGGGAGCCAAAATCACCAAAATTTTTAAGCGTAAAGTTGTCATCAATAACCGAGGCAAGCTAGAGGAGCTGCGCTTATATGGTGATGACGGCAAAACCTTTGCCACGTCTTACACCCCTCCTCAGCGTGTGGCCTCACGCCCGGAGCCCAAAGCGCCGGTTAGAATCAAAGAGGGCGAGCTTAAAAAGATTAAAAACATCGGTGACGTAGTACGCTTCATGGTGGCCACGGAAAACGGCAAGATGATTGGCTACAAGGTACGCCCTGGCCGCCAGCGTGAACTGTTTAATCAAGTAGGCCTCAAAACCGACGATATTGTAGTATCTGTAAACGGTATTGAAGTGAACGAGCCGCAAAAAGTGCGCGAGGTATACCAAGCCTTAAAAACTGCCACCGAAGCAAACTTAGAAGTTTTACGCGATGGCACCACAGAATCTATTCAAATTGTGATGGATTCGGATTAGCTGTACATTAATTAACCATTACCCTGTCGGTCTTGGCATTCTAGGGGGCGGGCAATGAATGGCCCACACCTAGTAACGTGAACGAACTTTTCGGCGCTGTACCTTATTAAGCAGTACCGAACACCAATTAAAACAATGGATACTGAGGGTTAACAGTGTTTAAACAAATAATGCGTTTTGGCGCCACATCGGCGCTTGCGCTAACTCTGGCTTCCAGCCTGTGTTGGGCAGAGCCGACGTACACCGTCAACTTTAAAGACTCCGATATACAGGAGGTCATTAAATTTGTGGCCGACGTCACCGGCCGTACCGTGGTCATTGACCCACGTGTAAAAGGCCGCGTTAAGGTAATCTCGCAAAAGCCTTTAACCCAGTCCGAGCTCATTGCCCTATTCAGAACGGTGTTAGAGGTTCATGACTTTTCCGTGGTGGAAGTGGATGACATGCTACGCATCATCCCCCTTAAGGATACCCGGTCGTCTCCGGTACCGGTTGCCGATAAAGGCACCACAAAGAAAGGCTACCTCACTCAGGTGATTCAACTGCAAAATATTGCTGCGGCTAAGGTGTTGCCGTCTATTCGCCCGTTGGTACCGCAGCACTCGCATTTGTCCGCTTATGACCCCTCAAATGCCATTATTATTACCGACTCGGTTGAGAACATTGCTCGCATTCGAGCGCTGATTGAGCGGCTAGACCAATCAGCCACACCCGTCACCGAAATTGTAGAGCTGAAGTTCGCCAACGCGTCAGACTTAGCCCAAGTGCTACAAAAATTAGGGAAGGAAGACAAATCTAAATCCCCGCAGCACAAGGTCAATATCATTGCTGACAAGCGTAACAACGCTATTTTGGTGACTGGTGAAGACTTACAGCGTCAGCGCATGAAGTCATTGATTGAACGGTTAGACCGTCCCAAATCGCAATCTGGCAATGTGCGCGTGGTTTACCTTGAGTACGCGGACGCAAAAGAGGCCGCCGAAACACTCTCCAAGGTAATGGCCAATTTGTCCAAACTAGGCCCTGGCGGCGGCAAGAGCAGCGAGAACAACAGTGCTGCCACCGTAGAAGCAGACGAGGCCACAAACTCCCTACTGATTACCGCCTCTGGCGACGAATTGCAAACCCTGCTCGGCGTCGTTGAGCGCTTAGATATCCGCCGCGCGCAAGTATTAATTGAAGCCATTATTGTAGAGATGTCTGAAGGCACCCGAAGAAATATTGGCATCGAGTGGATGGCACGCAACACCGAAAATGGCGTATTTGGTAGTTCGTCCAGCCAATCTGGTAACCTGACTAGTATTGGTGGGGCCGCACTGAATGCGGCGGCCACAAGCAGAGACGACCCAGAAAGCGAAGAAGCGCTTACCGCTCTAAGCGCGTTGGCCGGTGGCTTAGGTGGCGCACTAGGCGAGGTTTTGGGGGTTATTGGTTCAAATAATGACGACGACTTTGTCGCCATTCTCACCGCATTGGAACAAGACGGAAAAACAAACATTCTATCCACTCCATCCATACTGACTATGGATAACAACGAGGCCAACTTTTCTGTGGGCCAAAACATTCCATTGCTGACCGGCTCCACCACCAGCTCCACCAATGGTGGCTTTAGCAGCCCTTTCCAAACCATTCAACGCGAGGATGTGGGCATTAAGCTCACAGTCAAGCCCCAGGTGAACGAAGGCGACACGGTACTGTTAGACATTACGCAAGAAGTCTCTAGTGTATCAACAGAGGGCGTATCTGGCGCACAAGACCTAATTACCAACCAACGGAAAATAGAAACTCAAGTTTTAGCCGCTGACGGTGAGGTTGTGGTTCTTGGTGGTTTGATTAAAGACGATTCACAGCTGGGTGAGCGCAGAGTACCAATTTTAGGCCGTATACCTTTGCTAGGCAGGCTCTTTAGATCAGATTCGAGCCGAAAAACATCGACCAATTTAATGACTTTTTTGAAGGCTACAGTCATTCGAGACGACCGCACTCTCTCTGGCGCGACCGCTGAAAAATACCAATATATCCGAGAGAAACAGCTACGTCAGCGAGATAACGGTTTCTTGCGCTTACCCAACAAGAAACTCGGCCTGCTACCAGAAATGCACCACTATGATTTAGAGCTGCCAGACTCCGTAATTCAAACGCCGGCCGCTCAAGAAGCCAACGATGAGCAAGCAGTAGACGAGTAACTATGGCCATTGATGACCTTCCAGAGCCTTTGCCATTGACTGATGTGGTAGACCCCGCAGAAGATGACACGGTAATTCAAGACCGGGCTGACAACGAGACCGAAGATCAAGCCTCGCGCTTGCCCTTTGCTTACGCCTCAAACAACGGGGTGTTTATTGAAGATGGTAAGCTCATTTGTACAACCGGTTTGAGCCTCAGTACACTTTCGGAGTTGCGCCGCTACATAGGTAAACCGTTAGAGCTGACAGAAATCTCAGAAGAAGAGTTTAAAAAGCGTTTAACCGCGCTTTACCAAAGCAGCGATGGTGAAGCCCAACAAGCGGCAGAAGACATGGACGCCGAGTTCGACCTAACTGCGCTTGCCGAAGATATTGACGATGGCGAGCTATTAAGCGGCGAAGGTGACGCGCCGGTTATTCGCCTAATTAACGCCATTTTGTCGCAAGCGGTTCAAGAGAAGGCCTCGGATATTCACGTAGAGCCCTATGAAGACCGTGTATCGGTGCGGTTTCGCACCGACGGCGTACTCAAAGAAGTGCTCTCGCCAAAACCCGCTTTGGCGCCGGTATTAGTATCGCGCCTAAAGGTAATGGCCCGGCTGGATATTGCTGAAAAGCGCATCCCGCAAGATGGCCGTATCACGGTTAAATTAGAGGGCACGCAGTGGACTTGCGGGTTTCAACCATGCCCTCTGCCCATGGCGAGCGTGTGGTACTGCGTATTCTGGATCAAGCCGCCGGTGCGCTGTCTCTGCAGCAGTTAAATATGCCGCCCCAAGTACTAGAGAACTTTAAAACTGCACTGGCCAAACCACACGGTATTATTTTGGTGACTGGGCCTACCGGCTCTGGTAAAACCACCTCGCTATACTCTGGCCTTAGCCATTTAAACACCAGGGCACGCAATATTTTAACGGTGGAAGACCCCATCGAATATGTATTACCCGGCATTGGTCAAACCCAGGTGAATACTAAGGTAGATATGACCTTTGCCCGCGGCCTGCGCGCAATCTTGCGCCAAGACCCGGACATAGTAATGATTGGTGAGATTCGTGATAACGAAACCGCCGCCATTGCGGTACAGGCCAGTTTAACCGGTCACTTATTACTGTCTACCCTGCATACCAATACCGCTATTGGTGCGATCATGCGCTTGAAAGATTTAGGCATAGAGCCCTTTTTACTGTCATCCAGCCTTGAAGCCCTAATGGCGCAGCGCTTGGTGCGTAAGCTATGTAATGAATGTAAAGAGCCACATCAAGCCAGCGCCTCTGAGACAGAACGCGTAGGCATTGCCGCAGGCACCACCATTTATAAAGCTGTGGGCTGTGAAAAATGTAACCACAATGGCTATAGCGGGCGAACCGCCATTTATGAGCTAATCCCGGTTGATGACGGCTTGCGCCAGCTCATTCACGAAGGTGTGGGTGAAGCGGCCATGCTCAAACACGCACGGCAATACTGTGACTCTATTGAAGATGATGGCCGGGCAAAAGTGATAGATGGCATTACCAGTGTAGAGGAGCTGCTGCGCGTAACCGCAGCCGGGTAATTCTTCATGGGCGCGTTTAACTACCAAGCCTTGGATACCAAGGGCAAAACCGTTAAGGGTGTGATTGAGGGCGACTCTGAACGCCAGGTGCGCTCTTTGCTGCGTCAACGCCAGCTTAAACCCCTACAAGTCAAAAGCACCAACCGCCGCGCTAAAGCCAATGATGATGGCAAAAGCAAAAGCTCTGGTAGCTCTGGCGTTAAATTATTTGGCGGTGGTGGTACCAAGCTCGGTTACCGCGATATTGCTTTGGTCACGCGCCAGTTAGCCTCACTGGTGCAGTCTGGCTTACCCTTAGATGAAGTGCTGCAAGCGGCCGCCACACAAAGCCGCAAGCCGCAAATTAAAACCTTGTTGCTGCAAGTACGTTCACGCGTTCTAGAGGGGCTATCTTTGGCGCAAGCCATGGCCGAATCCCCCAAGGCATTTAACACGCTGTACCGCGCTATGGTAAAAGCTGGCGAATCTGCAGGCTTTTTAGGGCCGGTGTTAGAGCAGCTGGCCGAGTACACCGAAACCAGCCAAGAAACACGCCAAAAAATTCAAATGGCCATGACTTACCCCATTGTATTGCTCTGTGTGAGTATGGGGGTGGTAACGGCACTAATGGCGTTTGTGGTGCCAAAGCTGGTGGGTATGTTTACTCAAACCAAGCAAAAACTGCCCGCCATTACAGAAATTTTGATTTTCACCAGTGACTTCATAGTGAACTATGGGCTATTTATGCTCGGTGGCATTGTGGGCCTCATTATTTTGATCCGCTATTTGCTAAAAGAGCCAAAACGGCAGCTAAAATGGCACAAATTGATGCTAAAACTGCCTTTGTTTGGTGAATTTATTCGCACGGCCGAAGCAGCCCGCTGGGCCAATACTTTGGGGCTTTTGGTGACCAGTGGCGTGCCCTTATTAGAAGCCTTGCGCATTGCCAGCCAGGTACTGTCTAACCGCGTAATGCAAGCGGCGGGCATGGCGGTGGCCGTTTCAGTGCAAGAGGGAACCAGCCTAAACCGCGCACTTGATCAAGTGCAGGAGTTCCCCCCTCTTTTGGTACAAATGGCCGCCAGTGGTGAGGCCAACGGCCAATTGGCCGACCAACTACTGCACGCTGCACGCAACCAAGAAAAAGAGTTGGGCTTTACCCTAAGCACCATGATGGGCCTAATGGAGCCGGCCATGATTTTATTTATGGCAGGCATTGTATTTTTTATTGTAATGGCCATCATGTTGCCCATCTTCCAGATGAACCAAATGGTGGGTTAGCGCTCTTAGCTTTACCTATTCTAAACGCCATTTCATGGCGGCTAGAAGTCAGAAAACTCTTCGAAATACCCACCCCTTAAAGACGGTTTTCGGAAGTAACATTTACCAACATAACAAAATGCAGCCGCTAGGCTGCGCGCCTTAGGAGGCAGTATGAAACATCAAAACCAAGGTGGTTTCAGCTTGATTGAGATCATGGTTGTTATCGTCATAATGGGTTTACTACTTTCCGTAATCGGGCCAAAAGTATTCCAAAATGTAGAACAAGCCCAGCTGCAAACGGTGAAAGCCCACTTTGGCAGCCTAAAAACCGCTTTAGATTCCTACCGCTTGGATAACTTCCGTTACCCCAATACTGAGCAAGGGCTAGACGCCTTAGTGTTTCAACCCGACGCAGACCCAGTGCCCAAAAAATGGCGCCAATATATGGATAAACTACCAAGAGACCCCTGGGAAAACGACTACCTCTACGAAAGCCCCGGTGACGAAGGCCGCCCTTTTAACATTTACACCCTCGGTGCCGACGGCGTCCGTGGCGGCGAAGGCCTAGATGCAGACCGAGGCTTCTGGGACGAAGCCGCAGAGATGTAACCTGAGTATTTATGAGAGCAAAACGCGAGGCCGGGTTTTCACTGATAGAGATTATGGTGGTGATTTTTATCATCGGCTTATCTCTCAGTATGGCCTCGCTCACAATGAACCGCGGTGGCCCCCAAGACGATCTAGTCAACTCTGTTGAAGAGTTTATGGTGCTGGCACATTTTGCCGGTGAAAAAGCCATTTTAAGCGGTGAGTCTATGGCATTACTGCTAGAGCCACCCGAATGGCAGCTGGTTCGTGGTGAAAGCCGGGACATTGATGATATTGGCTGGCGCTACCAATGGCTAACCAACGGCTCGGAGGGTTGGCAAAAACTGCCCAACCTGCCCACCGTATCGCTACCGCCAACCATTGAGATTGAAGTGGAGGTCGATGAGACCCGCTGGGACTACGAAGAGCAAATAGATCGCACCCGCCCAGTGATGGCCCTATACCCCACCGGGGATCTAACCTTTATTGCCTTTGAGCTAACTGACAGCCGTGACCGCGACCTGGTGCAACACATCGAAGTAGACGAAAACGGCGAGCTAGTATGGCTTGAGGCACCGGAGCCTCCAGAGGCAGACGACGATGCGTTCTAGTCGCGGCTTTACTCTGGTAGAGGTTATGGTGGCATTGGTGGTTGTGGCAGTCGCCTTACCCGCCTTACTCTTTCAAATGGGCAACATGTCTACCGCCACCTTACACTCGCGTGAAACCATGATTGCCCACTGGGTGGCAGAAAACCGCCTACAAGAGATATTCCTGACTCAACGAATTCAAAAAATAGTGCCGCGCGGGCGCCAGGCCGACGATGTTGAAATGGCCGGTGAGCGCTGGGATTGGACCGTAGAGACAGAAACAACCGCAGTACCCGGTATTTTACGGGTGCGGGTAAGCGTAAAACACCAACAGCAAGAGAACTGGCTGGCAGAACTGTCGGGATTTGCGCTTGAACAGTAGCTACCCTACCTCAACACCCGGCACAGCGGCGCGCGGCTTTACACTGATCGAAGTTCTGGTGGCTTTGACCATTATGGCCATTGTGGCGCTCATTGCCTCCCAAGCCTTTCATACGGCCTCGTCCAGCTCTGAAGCCACGCGCGAGGCCATGGACCGCCTGGCCAAGATTGACCGCACCTTCTTTTTAATAGAACAAGACTTACGCAACGTGGTGCCCAAATCTGTCAAACCAGACTTTGGAGAGATGATCCCACCAGTTTACGTGGCCCGCAGCGATGACTACTGGCTAACCGTCATTCGTGGGGGGTTTGCCAACCCTTTACACCAGATGCGCACCGAAGAAGTCCGCGTAGGTTACCGCTATATCGACGAAGAAATATGGCGTGACGTATGGTACAACCCCGTATTAACCGACCAAGAAGAAGCCCGCCAAACCCGTCTGCTAAAAAACGTAGAGGATATGTTCCTCCGGGTACTGTCCCCACGCGCAACCTCCTTAGCCGCGGGCCCCTGGCTACAAGATTGGCCCGCCACAGGCGGGACTGGCGCCACCGCTCAAAGCCCTATTCCGTTAGCCATTGAAGTCACCTTAGTATTAGAGGATATGGGCGAAATAAAGCGCCTGTACTCATTGCTTCCTGGGCAAGGTGGGGTCATTAAAGCCACTAGCTCTAGTAGTAGCTCTGGCGGCTCTAGCTCCTCCTCAGGGAGGCCATAAATATGGTAATAGACCGCAATAAACAGCAGGGCATGGCGCTCATTTTGGCCATGTTTATTGTGGTGTTAGTGACCACGATAGTGGTATCGGTTAGTTGGCGTTTTCAACTCAGTATGGCACGCAATGAGAACCGTTGGCACGGAGCTCAAGCCCGCGCCTACTTAGAAGGTAGCGAACAACTAGCCCGTAAAGTCCTAATAGAAGATGCCAAAGAAGGTCCAACCGACCACTTAGCAGAAATGTGGACGCAAACCGGAGAACCATTGCCAACTGACGAGGGCTGGATACGCGGCAAAATTGAGGATGCTCACTCACGCTTTAATCTCAATTTGCTGGTAGCCCCTCCCATCGACCCCAAAAAACCCCCAAAATCAGAGCTGGATAAGTACACCGCCATGCAACGGCGCTTCATTCGCTTTTTGATGATGCTAGAGTTTGAAGAGGGGCAACAAATGGATGTGGCTACTGCCACCGGCATTGTGGATGCCATTCAAGATTGGTTAGACCCAAATAACGACCCCAGTGGCTACGAAGGCGCAGAAAAAGACCATTATGAATCCTTAGACCCGCCGGTTTTGATTCCAAATGGCCCTATGACCAGCGTGAGTGAGCTACTTTTAGTAAAAGGTGTGACGCCCGAGATATACGAGCAGCTGTTACCTTATATTATTGCTTTAGACAGCAGTGTAAAAATGAACATTAACACGGTATCGCCCATCATCATGCGTACCTTTAACCGCAAAGAGCTGCTAGAGCCCCTGGCGGAGGCAGATTGGCAATCGCTGGTGCAAGAGCGGGGGTTGGCCGAATTTGGTTTTACTGAAGTGAATACGTTTGCCGAAAACCCCGTAATACAAGGTATTGTTGGGGATGCAAATGAGTTTGATACAAAGGACTTTACCGTGCAAAGTAGTTACTTTCTGTTTTTTGCAGAAACACTGGTGGGTGAGCAAGTGCGACGCAGCAAAAGCATTTTGTTTCGCACGGGCATGGACGTGCAGGTGGTACGGCGTACAGACGCCAATTTTTAAAGTTTAGGTCAAGCAAGCGGTAATCATCCGCGCCTGACAAACGTAACGACACGAAGGTGAGTCAACGTGGCAAATAGATTGATCGTACGCAAAGTGCAAGACAACCTATGGCAATGGCGCCAGGTCAATGGCCAAAATGCTTGGGCCAGCGAGGAGTTTTACACCGGCGATATAAACTTGTTGAAAGAGTCCATTGCTGGGCAAACCGTATGGCTAATGGTACCTGGGTTAGACGTGGTCACCCAAGAGTTACCTGCAGACATCAAAGACCGTCGTCAATTGATAAAAACCTTACCGTTCGAGCTAGAAGACGACATAATCTCCCCCATTGAAGATTTACACTTTGCCTTTGGGCCGATAGAAAACGAAACCATTCACACAGCCTACGGCGATGCCAATGCCCTACAAAGCGCCATTGATGAGCTGGTAGAGACCGGCGCCGATGTTCAATGCTGCGCCTGTGATTACCTATCACTAACCCGCGAAACGGCAGGCTGGAGCGTTTTATTAGAGAACCAAACGGTTTATATCCACACCGGCACCGGCACCGGCTTTGCCACAGAAATCGACACCGCACCGCTGTACTTTAAGGCGTTAAGTCAAAACGAGCCGCCAAAACATATTCAAATGTGGGCTGCCAACGATGACGATCTAAGAGCGCTAGAGCCGCTACTACCTGAGAACATCAGTAAAAATGAAGAGATACAAATAGAAAGCGGCCATGGATGCTTTTGGGATTTAATTCAACCGCAAGATCGCCCGCAGTTAGACTTTAGAACCGGTCGCCTGGCCCGCAAAGTCCCCTTCGACCAATGGTGGCACCTGTGGAAGACTCCCGCCATTGTATTGGGCGCCGCAATTATTGGTATTATTGGTATTTCTTGGCTGGCCGAAGCTCGATTATCCTCACAACAAAAACAAGCCGTAAAACAAACCGACGAGATTTATCGTCAGGTGGTACCTAAAGGCAACATTACCAACCCCGAGCGTCAATTGCGCGCCCTACTTGGTAACAAAGGCGGAGGCAGTGTAGAGCCCTCTAACGCCGTAGAATTATTGACAGCAGTCGCTCCTGCCATCAAATCTATTGGCGACGTAGTCATCCGTAACTTCCGCTACAACGCAGAGAATGCTCAATTACAAATTAACATTGAGGCCAAAAGCTTTGGTAGCGTAGAGCAACTGGAAAAGAAAATTAAAGACGCTGGGTATAAAGTGGAGATCAAAAGCTCCAATATGCGTGGCGACACCCATCAGGCTCAATTGCGGGTTACAGAGGCTTAATTCATGAATATGAACGAATTAAAAGAAAAATTCTTTGAGCTAAGCCCTCGCGACCAGCTGGTGTTGGTGGCAGGTGTAGCGGCTGTACTGCTATACATTTTGATCTTTGTAATATTAGTGCCAGCACAAGCTGGTGTAACCAAACAGCAAAAAAAGGTGCACGCCTCATTGACCGAGCAACAACGTGTGCAAACACTGGCTGGCCAAGTCTTGGGCGCCCGTCAATCTGGCGGCGGCACAAGTAACCAAAGCATTAACGGCCTGTTAAACTCCACCTTAGGTGAGTACGGTTTACGCATGGAAAACTTCCAACCTTCGGGTAACGGCGCGCGCGTGCGTATAGGCTCTGCTGAATTTTCCAACGTTTTAGGCTGGCTGCACGAAATGGAAATTAAACAAGGTGTTCAAATCAAAGATCTCACCATTACCGCCGCCGAAGTACCCGGTGCCGTATTAGTGAGCTTACAATTACAACAAGGGGAATAAGGTGCGCTTATTTAAGCTGCTGTTTGGGCTATTTTTAGTTACCTATTTTTTCTACATCGTAATATCCACTGCGCCTGC
>CAYZQH010000090.1:0-11322 GCA_964480055.1 uncultured Cellvibrionaceae bacterium | reverse complement strand
ATCGAATTATTCAAATTAGAAGTGCCAGAAATTAATGATGGCATGATTGATATTAAAGGTGCTGCACGTGATCCAGGCCTGCGCGCTAAAATTGCTGTGCAAGCAATGGAATCTCGAATTGATCCAGTCGGTGCCTGTGTGGGTATGCGTGGTTCACGTGTTCAGGCAGTTTCTAACGAATTGGCCGGCGAGCGAATAGATATCGTTCTGTGGGACGACAACTCGGCGCAATTTGTCATTAACGCCATGGCGCCTGCTGAAATTGAATCCATTGTGGTAGATGAAGACGCAGGCTCAATGGACGTAGCCGTCGCTGAAGATAATTTGGCGCAAGCCATTGGTCGCGGCGGCCAAAATGTGCGTTTGGCTTCGGAGTTAACTCAGTGGGAAATTAACGTCATGAGCGCTGAGCAGTGGAATGAAAAGCAATCTGCTGAAGCTGATAACGTAAAAGATACCTTTGTCCGGGCATTGGATGTTGACGAAGATGTAGCTGATGTTTTGGTTGAAGAAGGCTTCGCCACTTTGGAAGAAGTGGCGTATGTCCCGCTAGAAGAGTTCCTGTCTATAGACGGGTTTGATGAAGAAATCGCAGAAGAGCTAAGAAACCGTGCTAAAGATGCTTTATTGACCCAGGCGCTAGCCTCTGAAGAAAAAATGGGGGATTCTGAGCCAGCAGAAGATTTGTTGACGATGGAAGGAATGGAGCGAGAGTTAGCATTTTTGTTCGCATCGCGCGGTATTGTCACTATGGAAGATCTTGCAGAGCAATCTGTTGATGATATTTCTGATATTGATGGTCTAGATGAAGAGCGCGCAGCAGCGCTAATAATGAAAGCAAGAGAACCTTGGTTTGCTGAAGCCGAGCAAGGTCAATAACCAGCAGAGGTAACGAGGAATTACAATGGCAGATGTAACAGTAAGTGAACTCGCCAAGTCCGTCGGCGCCTCCGTTGAGCGCCTGTTGACTCAAATGGGGCAGGCCGGGTTATCCCAGCAGTCCGCTGATGACATGGTTGGCGACGAAGAAAAGCAAACCCTGCTCGCGTTTTTAAAAACTTCTCATGGTGAAACCGCAGCGGCGCCTAAAAAAATCACGTTGAAGCGTAAAACGACCACCACGCTCAAAACTGGTAGTGGTAGTGCAAGGAAGACCATTAACGTAGAAGTACGTAAAAAGCGAACCTACGTAAAACGTGCCGAAGTTGACGACGAAGATCAAGGAGATGTGATTGAGGAAGTGGCTGAAGCTGAACTAGAAGTGGCGGAGGTCGAGCTCGCCCCAGAGGTTGAGTTAACGCCGCCTCCGGAGCCAGAAATTGAAGAACCTGTACCCGAGCCTGTAGCTGTTGAGCAGGCGCTTGAAGCTGAGTCCGAAAGTACTGCCGATGAAAGTTCTGCAGCAGAACCCGTACGTTCAACTTTCGTAGACGACGCTGAGCAGCTGCGCCTTGCTGCAATGACAGCGCGCAAGAACGCGGAGCTGGAAGTAGAAGCTCAAGCGAAAAAAACGGCTGAAGAGAAGCGCCAAAAAGAAGCGAAGCAAGCAAAGTCTAAAGCGCAACCAGGTAAAGCGGCACCTGCCGCAACCGATGCCGCGCCAGAGCATCCAGCTAAACATTTCAAGAAAAAAGACAAGCCTGAAGATTTTGAAGAAGAAGGCAAAAAGCACGTTAAGCGTGCAGGTAAGGCGGTTAAGCGCGTAGAGACACCAGCGGCAAAGAAAGGCTCTGCCGTATTAAGTTATTTGGATGATGTTGAGGCTGAGACTGAAACAGTGATTGCTAGACCAACGCGTAAAAAAACGCGCTCGGGTTCAGCACCACGGCCACGGCCCACCATCAAAGTTGCAAACAAACATGGGTTTAAGCGACCCACTGGAAAGATAGTGCACGAAGTAGAAATCCCAGAATCAATTGTTGTTTCTGAATTAGCTCAGAAAATGTCAATTAAAGGCGGAGAAGTTGTTAAGCAACTTATGAAGATGGGTGCTATGGCTACCCTTAATCAAGCCATAGACCAAGAAACCGCGCAGTTGGTTGTTGAAGAATTAGGCCATAAACCAGTTCTTATGAGTGACAGCCATTTGGAAGATGCCCTCAGTGAGTCGCTAGAAGGCGTTGAAGGTGAAACCGAAGCACGCGCGCCAATTATTACGGTAATGGGGCATGTGGATCACGGTAAAACCTCTTTGTTGGATTACATTCGTGAGGCCAAAGTTGCAGCGGGTGAAGCCGGTGGAATTACTCAGCACATTGGTGCGTATCGCGTAAAAACCAGCCAGGGCGAACTGACCTTTTTGGATACCCCCGGTCACGCGGCATTTACGGCCATGCGTGCCCGCGGTGCGCAATGTACGGATGTGGTTATTTTGGTTGTGGCCGCAGACGATGGCGTCATGCCGCAAACAGAAGAGGCCATTCAGCACTCTAAGGCGGCGGGCGTACCCATTGTTGTGGCGATCAACAAGTGTGACAAAGAAGCTGCGGACCCTGATCGTGTAAAAAACGAACTGGCGGCAAAAGATGTGATTCCAGAAGACTGGGGTGGTGATACGCAATTTATTCAAGTTTCGGCCCATACGGGCGAAGGCATTGATGCATTACTTGAAGCTGTGAGTTTACAATCTGAAATGCTTGAGCTTCAGGCGCCCACTGATGTGCCTGCGCGCGGTGTGGTTGTGGAATCACGCATGGACAAAGGCCGAGGGGTTGTTGCGACAGTCTTGGTTCAGGGCGGCCACTTAAAGGCGGGAGAAATCCTGTTGGCGGGACAAAGTTTTGGTCGCGTGCGAGCGATGACGAACGAGCTGGGTAAATCAGTAAAAGATGCTGGGCCTTCAACACCTGTAGAAATTTTAGGTTTAGATTCTGTTCCAAACGCGGGTGATGAATTTGCGGTAGTGCCAGATGAGCGCAAGGCACGCGAAGTTTCAGAGTTTAGAACTGAAAAAGAAAAAGAAGAGCGCCAACGCCGGTTGCAAGCCAGTAAGCTAGAAAATATGTTTGCCAATATGGGCAGCGCTGAGAAAAAAGTGCTTAGCGTGGTTCTTAAAACAGACGTACGCGGTTCATTAGAAGCCATTACTGCTTCGTTGATGGATATGGGTAATGATGAAGTTGAGGTTCGTGTAATCGGCGATGGCGTTGGTGGCATCACAGAGAACGACGTCAACCTGGCCTTAACTGGCGGTGCAATTGTGATTGGCTTTAATGTTCGTGCCGACTCAGGTGCGCGTAAATTGGCTGAGAAAGAGTCTGTTGAATATCGTTACTACAGCATTATTTATCAATTGATTGATGAGGTTAAAGGCGCTTTGTCTGGCATGCTTGAACCAGAGCGTGTTGAAGAGATTGTCGGTATCGCTGAAGTGCGTGATGTCTTCAAGTCGCCTAAATTTGGTCAGGTGGCAGGATGTATGGTGCTTGAAGGCACTGTGTACCGAAATAAGCCAATTCGTGTGTTGCGCGATAACGTGGTGATATTTGAAGGCGAGCTAGAATCTTTACGTCGCTTTAAAGATGATGTAAATGATGTACGAAACGGTATGGAATGTGGCATCGGTGTAAAGAACTACGACGTTAAGGTGGGCGATCAAATCGAAGTATTTGAGGTTAAAGAAGTAGCGCGTCAACTATAGAGTAGCCCGTAAGTTTATGCCAAAAGAATATAAACGCTCAGATCGAGTTGCAGACTCAGTTCAACGCTTGTTGGCTGAGTGCATTCGAGCAGAAGTGCGAGACCCACGAGTGGGTATGGTCAATATTAATGCTGTTGAAGTCACTAAGGATTTATCCTTAGCTTCTGTGTATGTGACCTTAGTTGGAGAGAGCGAAAAGGCACGCTGTGATGAGTGTGTTGAGGCTTTAAACAAAGCGTCGAGTTTTTTGCGCAGCTTGTTGGGTAAACAATTAACCACGCGCAGCGTACCTAGGCTTCGTTTTGTTTACGATGAATCTGCCGAGCGAGGCCAGGTCTTGAGTACTCTGATTAATCAGGCGATAGCAGAAGACACAAAAAATCGCGGCGACCGAGAGGATTAACCTTGGGGCGCAGCAAAAATTTTGGGCGCCCGTTATCGGGCGTTTTTATATTGGATAAAAGCTCAGGTATGAGCTCGAATACGGCGCTACAAAAAGCCAAGCGGCTGTTTTACGCCAATAAAGCAGGCCACACAGGCAGCTTAGATCCTCTAGCAACAGGGGTTTTGCCCTTGTGTTTTGGCGAGGCCACTAAGTTTTCTCAGTATTTATTAGACGCCGACAAAGGGTATGTGAGTACCTTTGCCTTGGGTGTTAGCACCTCTTCAGCCGATAGCGAAGGGGATGTTTTGGCCCAAAGCGACACCTCTGATGTGACGCTGGCGCAGATAGAATCTGAGTTGAATCACTATCGTGGCGACATTTTACAGGTGCCACCGATGGTGTCTGCGCTCAAGCATAATGGGCAACCCTTGTACAAATTAGCCCGCCAAGGCATAGAGATTGAGCGGGATGCACGCCCAGTGACCATTCATAAATTGAATGTATTAGGTTTCCGTCCAGGGCCTAAGGCCGAGCTTGATGTAGAGATTCTTTGCTCAAAGGGCACCTATGTTCGCAGTATTGCTGATGACTTAGGCAAAGCCTTGGGGGTTGGCGGGCATGTTAGCGTATTGCGTCGAACCCTGGCAGGTGGGTTTGATCTGACACAGTCAGTGAGCTTGACGGACCTGGAGGCAGAGCGTGGAGAGCTTCCAGCCGAGTCACTGGATCATCATTTGCTGCCCATAGATATTTTGTTGGGCGATATGCCTGGCCTTAGCTTGAATGCGGATAGCGCCCACTATTTTTGTCAGGGGCAGGGCGTTATGCACCCAGAGGTCTACCGTTTAGGGGATCAAGGTGATAAAGTGCGCGTTTGCCAGGATGGTGGCCAATTTTTAGGCGTTGGAGAAATCACTGATGATGGGCGTGTTACGCCGCGTCGGCTGGTGGTACTACCTGGTTAACTGTTTGTTCTGATGCGGTATTTGTACCGTTTTCGGTTTGAATTTGGTTTGTAGTAAGTGGGGTTACACCTATTGTATGAACCGAATCGACCCAACTGTCGATATGCACGGTTGGGCCGAATTTCTTCGCTGTGATGTAAAAGGCAAAGCCTTTTGAGTGTGGCGAAGTGCATATTCAATGTATAAATAAGAGGATATTACTATGGCACTTAGTGCTCAAGAAAAAGCTGAAATTGTAAAAGATCATCAAACTGCCCAAGGGGATACCGGTTCTCCTGAAGTACAAGTGGCGCTTTTGACTGCAAACATCAATAAGTTGCAAGGCCACTTTGAGACCAATAAGCAAGACCACCACTCCCGTCGCGGTTTGATTCGTATGGTTAACCAGCGCCGTAAGTTATTGGATTATCTAAAATCCAAAAACTCTGAGCGCTACACCAGCTTGATTAAAAAGCTAGGCTTGCGTCGCTAACACCGATTGCAAACAGTGCCCGCAGTAGCGGGCACTTCTGTTTTTAGCGTGTTGAAATGTTGAGGTATTTGAGTGGGGAGAGAGTACTCAGCGGAAAGTGCTTAGCTTCTAAGTCAGGCTCGCAAGGTAGGCAGCCTAACTTTTTGAAAGGTCAGTATTTTCCTCTGGGTAATCTTTCTAAAAATATTTCTAGGTTTAAATTTGTTAGAACAGAGAGCCTTTTTAAGATCAAAAAATTTCTTATAAATAATTAGATTCATTCGATTAAAAACAAAAGGATATAAATGTGAATCCTGTGATTAAACAGTTTCAATATGGCGCTGATACCGTCACCATCGAAACAGGTCGTGTTGCTCGCCAAGCTACAGGCGCTGTCGTTGTAACCATTGGCCAAACCTCTGTGTTGTGTACCGTTGTTGGTGCTAAAGAGGCATCCCCAGGACAAGGGTTTTTCCCGTTGTCTGTTCACTACCAAGAAAAGGCCTACGCCGCAGGGAAAATCCCTGGTGGGTTTTTCAAGCGTGAAGGTCGCCCAAGTGAAAAAGAGACCTTAACTTCTCGTTTAATTGACCGTCCTATTCGTCCATTGTTTCCAAACGGTTACATGGCTGAGGTGCAGGTAGTTTGTACCGTGCTTTCTGCTGAAAAAGACGTAGATCCAGATATTGCAGCCATGATTGGCACCTCTGCAGCTTTGGCTATTTCCGGTATCCCCTTTAGTGGACCAATTGGTGCCGCGCGCGTTGGATACACACAAGAAGACGGTTACATACTCAACCCAGGTTATGCCAAAGTGGCTGAGTCTGAGTTAGACATGGTGGTAGCGGGTACTCAAGATGCAGTATTAATGGTGGAATCTGAGGCAAACGAGTTGCCAGAAGACATCATGCTTGGTTCGGTATTATTCGCGCACCAAGAGCTGCAAGCAATCATTCAAGCAGTGAACGAGCTGGTTGCAGATGCTGGTAAGCCTCGCTGGGAATGGACACCAGAGACAGAACATGCTGCATTAAAAGAAGCGGTATCCAGTAATTTCTCTGATTCTATCGCCGTTGCCTATCGCATCACTGATAAGGCCAAACGGTATGATCGTTTGGGTGAGTTACGTGCGCAAGCTGCTGAGCAATTAGGCGGTGAGCAATCTGAGTATTCTGTCGATGACGTTAAAGACGTTTTTGCAAAACTTGAGAAAAACACGGTACGTACTGCTGTGGTTGCTGGCGAACCTCGCATTGACGGGCGTGACACAAAAACAGTGCGTCCTATTCAAGTTGAAGTAGGCGTGTTGCCTAAAGTGCATGGCTCCGCTTTGTTTACTCGTGGTGAAACACAAGCATTGGTTATATCCACTCTAGGTTCTGCCCGTGATGCACAAATTATTGATGCACTTGAAGGCGAGCGACGTGATAACTTTATGTTGCACTATAACTTTCCTCCCTACTCGGTGGGTGAATGTGGACGTATGGGTGCGACGGGCCGTCGTGAAGTTGGACACGGGCGCTTGGCGCGTCGTGGTGTCGGCGCCATGTTGCCGACCGCTGAAGAGTTCCCATACACCATGCGTGTGGTGAGTGAAATTACAGAGTCCAACGGCTCTAGCTCTATGGCTTCTGTTTGTGGTGCCAGCTTGGCATTGATGGATGCCGGTGTACCTCTTAAGGCACCAGTGGCCGGTATTGCCATGGGCTTGGTTAAAGAAGGCGATCAATTTGCCGTGTTGACGGATATCTTGGGCGACGAAGATCACCTTGGCGACATGGATTTCAAAGTAGCAGGAACTGCCAACGGCGTAACTGCGCTGCAAATGGACATCAAAATTGAAGGCATCACTGAAGAAATTATGGAAGTGGCCTTAGAGCAAGCATTGCAAGCTCGCTTGCATATTTTGTCTGAGATGAACCGTGTGATTGCAGCCCCACGCGAGAAGTTGTCTGATACAGCGCCTCAATTTCATACCTTGAAAGTAGATTCAGATAAAATCCGTGACATTATTGGTAAGGGCGGTGCAACCATTCGCTCTATTACGGAAGAAACCGGCGCCTCTGTTGATATTGACGATGACGGCACGGTTAAGATTTACGCCAGCGACGGCGAGGGCTTAAAAGCTGCCATTACCCGTATTGAAGAAATTACCGCTGAAGCTGAGGTAGGTACTACCTACGAAGGTAAAGTGGTACGCATTGTAGACTTTGGTGCGTTTGTAAACTTCTTACCGGGCAAAGATGGTTTGGTTCATATCTCTCAAATTGCACACGAACGTGTGAACAATGTGAAAGATTACCTAGAAGAAGGCCAAATGGTTAAAGTTAAGTGCCTAGACGTGGATAACCGCGGGCGTATTAAGCTCTCCATTAAAGAGACGCTTCCAGCACCGCCACCCAAAGAAGAGGAAGGCGCAGCCCAATCGAGTGACTCGGTAGGCGGGGAATAATTTCCTCGCCGTTGTGTTTTGCAGTGAATTCGCACCAGGTGTACATTGACCTAAGACATCGCTAGCAAATAGTCAGTACCCCAAAAACCCGCTATAGCGGGTTTTTTTTTGAGAGACTCCAGGTCTTTTATACCCAAAGCAGGTGCACGGTGTTAAGTCGCAGTTATTTATTTTTATTGATGACAGTGAGTATTTGTTCATCCGTACAAGCGGAAGAATCCTTTGAGGTGGGCGCCGGTGTGGTTGCGCAGTTTCTGGCTAACTACCGCGGATCAGAGTATTACAGCGCCAAGGCTTTACCCATTCCTTACCTATTGTATTCGGGTAAGTACTTTAAAGTGGATCGCAAAGGGGTGCGCGGTGAGCTGCTATCGGAAAACTGGTATGAGCTGAATGTTTCAGTGGATGCTTCATTAAGCGGGGACAGCAAAAACAACCCCGTGCGCATTGGCATGCCCAAGCTTGATGGAAGTTTTGAGTTTGGCCCGTCCTTAAACCTGAATTTGTCGGGTGATAACTTTACGGAAGGCTGGTTATTACGTTTACCTGTGCGTGGGGTAATGACCTATAGCAAAGAAGGGGTAGATGCGATTGGGTATGTGATTAACCCACGCCTAACGTGGCGAAAGCCCGATGTTTACGACCAGTGGCGCATGACGTTCAACCTCGGCGCAATCTGGGCCAGTGAAAAGTATCATGAGTATTACTACGAGGTGCAGCCGCAATACGCGTTACCTTGGCGGCAAGAATATCAAGCGAAAGCGGGCTACAGCGGAGGGTTTGCCAAGCTTGGCGCCTACAAACTTTGGGGTGATTGGCGCTTAGGGGTCTCTTTGCGTGTGGACTATTTGGGCGGTGCGGTGTTTGCCAACAGCCCACTGGTTGAAACAGATTCTTACGCCAGTGTTGGGGTTGCGGTTCTTAGACGGTTACATCATTGGTAGTCGTTGTAAACTTTTTGTGTGGCCCTAGGTTGACAACCAGGCTGTGGCCTTTATTATCAGCGGTTTTAGATGGAATGGGTAGGGTGCCGTATGTCTTCTGTGATTCGCCATGACTGGTCGCGCGACGAAATTGTAGCTTTGTTCGAGCAGCCCTTTAATGATTTGTTATTTCAGGCGCAATCAGTTCATCGCGCCAACTTTGACCCCAACAGCATTCAAATTAGTACCCTTTGCTCGATTAAAACGGGTGCATGCCCCGAAGATTGCGCCTATTGCCCACAAAGTGCTCGTTATGACACGGGTCTAGAGCGTGAAAAGTTAATGGCCGTAGACAAGGTATTAGAAGAGGCACAGCAAGCCAAAGCCTCTGGTGCCACGCGTTTTTGCATGGGTGCCGCTTGGCGCTCCCCTAAAAATAAGGACATGCCCTACGTGTTGAATATGGTTAAGGGAGTTAAATCCCTAGGCATGGAAACCTGCATGACCCTTGGCATGTTAGCGCCCGAGCAAGCAAAGGAGTTATCTGATGCCGGTTTAGATTATTACAATCATAACCTGGATTCCTCTGAAGAGTTTTACGGTGAGATTATTACCACGCGAACCTACCAAGACCGCTTAGATACGCTGAGCCATGTGCGCGACGCAGGAATAAAAGTGTGTTGCGGTGGCATTGTTGGTATGGGGGAAGGTGTTAAAGACCGTGCTGGCTTGGTCATGCAATTAGCAAATTTGCCCGAGCACCCAGAGTCTGTCCCGATCAATATGTTAGTTAAGGTTGAAGGTACGCCGTTGGAGGCTCAAGCAGAGTTAGACCCTTTCGATTTTATTCGCACCATTGCCGTTACTCGCATTGTTATGCCGAAGTCTTACGTCCGGTTATCCGCGGGGCGTGAAGATATGAATGAGCAAACTCAAGCATTTGCTTTTATGGCCGGTGCCAATTCTATTTTTTACGGCGAAAAATTACTCACTACGCCTAACCCAGAAGCCAATAAAGACATGCAGCTTCTAAATAAACTTCAGATTAAACCTGAAACCCTAGAAGTGCACCAAAACGAAGATGAGCAAGAGCAGGCGGTTGTGGATCAGCTGAATGCTGCTCAAAATGACAAAGTGTTTTACGACGCAGCGCAAAGCTAGCGCATTATTTTTAGTGATTCTAAGGCAGTAAATCGCTTTTTACTGCCGGTGGCGAACATGTCTTTAGATTCCTACCTATTAAAAAAATTAGGCGAGCGCAAGCGCGCTCACCGGTATCGCTCGCGCGCTCAAATTGATTCGCCTCAAGGCCCGGTGGTTTGTCGCGCAGGGCGCCAACTGATTAATTTTTGTAGCAATAATTACCTAAGCTTAGCCAATCACCCAAAGGTGGTGGAAGCGTTTACACGCGCGGCTAAAGGGTTTGGTGTGGGCAGTGGTGCAAGTCATTTGGTTTGCGGCCACTCATCGGTTCATCACGAGTTGGAGCAAAAATTAGCAAGCTTTGTAGGGCGCGAGCGCACCTTACTTTTTTCAACGGGGTATATGGCTAATTTGGCATTGGTGAGTGCTTTGGTAGGGCGTGGCGATGCCGTGGTTCAAGATAAATTAAATCACGCTTCTTTAATTGATGCTGGCCAGTTGAGTGGCGCGAAAGTTTGGCGCTATAAGCACAATGATATAAAGCATTGCCAGAGTCGTTTGAGTCAAGCAGGTGCTCAAAATACACTGTTAGTAACCGACAGTGTATTTAGTATGGATGGAGATTTATCCCCCATCAAAGCACTGGCATCATTAGCGCAAAGCCATAAAGCCTGGTTAATGGTCGATGACGCCCATGGCTTTGGTGTGCTGGGTAAGAGCGGTGCAGGTATTACCGAGCAGGCAGGGCTAAATGAGGCACAGCTACCTATTTACATGGCCACATTGGGCAAAGCCGTGGGCACTTTTGGCGCTTTTGTAGCAGGTAGTGAGGCGCTCATTGAAGCGCTTATTCAGTTTGCCCGGCCGTATATTTATACAACGGCGATGCCTGCTTCTTTAGCTGCCGCTTCTATTGCCAGCTTAAATATTTTACAAGCTGAACCAGAGCGCCGCGCGCACTTACAGGTGTTAATTGCGTATTTTTGTGAGGGCGCAAAAGCAAGAAGTATCCCTGTCATGCCATCCAGTACTGCCATTCAACCGATATTAGTGCGCTGTGACAAACGAGCCTTAAATATTTCCAATGCGTTATTCAATAAGGGTTTTTGGGTTTCGGCCATTCGCCCGCCCACGGTGCCAGAGGGGAGCGCACGTTTAAGAGTAACGCTTACCGCGGGACATACTCTTGAGCACGTGGAGATGCTTCTGGAGGCGTTGTCGCAAGCCTTAGGCGATACTAAAAACTTTGAGGAGTTTGATTAGTGGCGCACTGGGTGGCATTAAACAAGGTGCAGTCTTCCTTACCCATCTTAGTGTTTATTCATGGCTGGGGCGCTGAGGCCTGTATTTGGCAAGATTTAAG
>CAYZQH010000089.1:0-11350 GCA_964480055.1 uncultured Cellvibrionaceae bacterium | reverse complement strand
AGCAATCGTTAAAACATTCAGTATATACAATGAAATGCTTGTACAACAGGCAAAAAGTGAGGTGAACCTAAGTGTCAGCACCCAGAGATATATCAGTGGCGCTCAAAAATGCTATTAAATTCAGGTGGCTTATGTATTTCTCCTGTTCAAAGCACTTTCTCATACCAGTACAGACAGATATCGAATTAGGAGTCGAGAAAAACACTATACACTAGATTACCTAAGAAAAACGCCACCGCCAAGGTTTAGAATGGTATTCCAAGGTGAAGCCAAACTTGCAAACATCAGCCCAAGTCTGACCTGAAAAAATTAGGAATACATAGACTGACCATCGCCTCCACATCCTGCAGGCACGATCATGGCGCAGCTAAAAAATATACCGGTCCCAAAATCATAGTCAGGACATGTGCGGCGCCAGCACATCAAACAATAAACGTGACGTAACGGCGAAAGCACAAAAGTTACCAATATAGACGAATAGATTCGACAATCACATTGTCATGCAACCGCCACAACTTAAGCTTGTGCTTACCTTTTGAGACAGATTTAAATTTAGCATTGAGTATTTCACTGTTATTTGTCACAGCATCCAACCAAAATTGATTCTGTGGAACGTTCACGCGCCCACTGGTCGGCAGCAAATACATAGCAAGCTCCTGCACTTCACCATCATCTACAGATACACCAATTTTGATGGGTGCGTTTTTATGGGTGTTTAACGTTGGGTTCAATCTAATGGCCACGTTTAAGTCCACCGTATCCTTTAACTTAAAGTCATACACCGCTGCTATGCCGTCTTCGATGGTGGTAGTCGGTATACCCTGTGGATAACTGATTAACGCAGATTCAGCTTGCCCCAAATTATCTATAGCATGCCACCCTACGTCATTCGTTTTGGTGGTCTTACTCATATTTGCAACATCAATATCAATCATTCTGGATTGGGCATTAACCGCGCTTACAAAATGTGTATCACTGTTTGGCGGTGCGCCTTTTAGGCGTACTAAATTTGGTGGAGTTTGTTTTACTGGGTCATGCCAAATTACATAATTCATATGTATTTGATTCATCATGCCCTTCCACTTACCACCATTAAAAGTATGGTAAGAGTCTGTCAATACTTGATCATACTCATAGGCATTCATCGCACGTGTGTAAAAGTGGTTTGCTCGACCGTCATAAACACTACCCAGGCGAATATTCCAAGCGCTTGAAAAATACATTTCATGCAGATTTGTCATCGCTAATATTGGAAATTCAATAAGCTGAAAATAGGCGTTAAGCTGCGCTTTTGATAAACGCTTCTTTGTTTTTAGCATGGCGGCCTTTAACGACTCCCAGCGGTGTAACACCTCATAAAACTCGCCTTTTATTAAGTACCCTTCTTTTACGCCGCCAATTTTGTAGGCATGGTCGCTCAAAAATTCGGGTTTTCTCTTAGCCGCTAATTGGCTATAACGTGTCATTAGCTGGCCAATACTCTTGGCATGTTTGGCACCAAAAACACGAGCCGCCCACTCTTGTGGGAATACTTTAAGCGTTTTAGGTGTGAATGTTTCCGGCGCCCAGGCCATTCTCATAAAAAAATCGATGGGGTATTCCATGGGTTTAATGTCCCCCACGTTCACCACCCATAAATCTTTTACGCCTCGGGTATATGCCAAATCCATCTGCTGCCACACTTTTTCAACCTGATTGGTGTTTAACCATTTGTAATTACGTGGCGCCCCAACATAATCAAAGTGGTAGTACACGCCATACCCACCTGCCCGTTCCACATTTGTGGTAGGTAAGCGCCGAATTTGCCCCCAGTTGTCATCGGCAAATAGTAGCGTTACATCATCAGGCACCTGCATGCCTTGATCATAGTAGTCTTGTACTTCTTTATATAACGCCCACACTTGAGGAACTTGCTCAGCTTTTTTTTGCGTTACTTGCTCTATAATATTGCGTTGATCATCAACAATTTTTTCCAACAAAGTAATTGCAGTACCCTCAGACATGGGTTCATCGCCATCGCCGCGCATGCCAATTGTCACCAAGCTTTCATAGCCATCCGCATCACCTTTAGACATCATCCGCTCCATACCCTCTCGCCAAAACTGACGGAGTACTTTGGCATTGGTGCTGTAGTTCCAGGCGGATTTTTTGGAGCCCTCTGGCATATAGCCTTTCCATTCTGCATGGGCACGGGTCATGGGCTCATGGTGAGACGTCCCCATCACTATTCCCATAGAATCTGCAAGGGCTGTGTTACGAGGGTCATCAGTGTGGAAAGATTTACCCCACATGGCAGGCCAAATATAATTCCCCTTAAGACGTAGAATAAGCTCAAACACTCTGGCATACATGTTAGCGTTAACATCGCCAAACAAATGTTTGGCCCAACCGCTTAATGCAGGGTCTTCATCGTTAATAAAAATACCACGGTACTTAACAGCGGGTTTATCAAAGTGACCGGCACCGGTGACATAAGCGTTGTTTATTTTACGAATGGGTGCATCAGCAAACCAATACCAAGGGGAAACGCCCACGTGCTCAGAAAGCGTGTAGGCTCCAAACACTGCACCACGCCTGTCGGCACCGACCACCACCAATGCCTCGGGCACATTGGGCCAGGGGTTTTTAACCCGCTCAATTTTAAAGGCCTCCCACTGACCGCTTAACGAAGATAAATCTAATCTTCCCGCTTTAACCAACTCATTAATAAGGGGGCTTTTATTTGCCTCGCCAATAATCACCACCGGTCCAGCTATGCCTTTAAGCGCTAGATGTAAACTTGCTGTATTACCGCTGACCGCGGTTAAATCATCGGCAAAGTTTTTTGCGGCCAGGCGAATTGCAGAATTCGCGTTAGCGTCAATAAGAACAGGGACAGGCTGTGACTGGGAAATTAACCCAAACCGCTCTTTAGAGGATTTTTGACAAATTAGCTGCTCTGGCTCACAGGCAACTACCGGCAACCCAACACTTGCTACCGACAAAAATAACACAACTCTTAAATATCGCTTCATCACGCCCCCTAAGTATTGAGCTCAGCGTTAACTCAATAAATTAATATGTGTAATCGCTTATATCCGTGCTGGTGCTATTGAGCAGCGGGTAAATAGTGGTTATTTAAATCAGTGCAACACTTGGCTATTAACCCTCAATAGTCGACACATAAAGCTAAATCCCCCGCTACTGAAAATTCTTTGTTACACCAACGGTCAGCGAGCGGCCTGCAGCCGGAAAGTACCGCGCATCGCCGAAGGATACGTCGGCTCTATCTGCATAAGATTTATCGAACGCATTCATTAACGCCACAGACCAATGCCAAGTTCCATTATGCCAAGAACTCCGAAGGTTTAACACTTCATGTCCTGGGTAGCGCTGTAAATTTTGAGGATCCATAAAATATTCGCCCATATACAGCCATTGAAGCTCTATATCTGCATTCGCGGCATACGTCCAATGTATTCGAGATTGATGCTGGTGCTTTGGCGCCGTATCAATCCAGTTACCCTCAATGTTTACGTTTGTCTTTACTCCTAACTGATGCGGGTTATTTTCATACTTATGGAAGGCAAGGCTACCACTTACATCCAGGTTTACAGACGGCATTAGCTTTAACTGTAATTGGTACTCAACCCCCTGATGACTACTTTTTACGCCGTTAAGGTAGCGTCGCTCTGGGTCTTGATACAATCCATCACGCTTACTCATGGAAAACATAGCCAACTGCAAAGAGTTATCCTGCCAGTTTCCAATCAGGCCAATTTCAACACTGCTAATACGCTCAGTTTCTATGCCACTGGTATCTTCGGATTGCGCCCGAAATAACTCTGTGGCTTGTGGCACTCTATAGCCATCCGCAATTTTTATAAAACCTGTATAGCGTGCGCCAAAGCGAGCATTCAGGCCTAAATCATACGCCGTATTAGAGAACGTTTGTTTTTGATCAGACGGCCTATAAAACCTGCACCCTGTTACGCTGGCGTCACATGCCCAGCCGTCGGCAGCAAGGTTGTCATAATCATATTCGTCGGTATCCCCACGCACGGTACCTGCAAGCGAAATAGTATCAGTGAGTTTATAGGTTGCCCCAACGCTCGCCCCCAAAGAAAATGCATCCACGGTGTAGTCATAGTGCCCCCCAATAGGAAACCTATCGCGGCCAAAAGGTGCCTCCTGGTATTGTGTTTCCTCAAGGGCAGCCTGGGTTTTCTCAAACTCCATAAGCATCTGAACACTTAATTTTGATGTCACTTCTATTTGCCAATTGGCTAAGGTTCCCACAGAGGTATGACGGTTAAATTCTGTGGGCTGCCAAGGCACAAAATGCATTAGAAAGGCCATATCGTTATATCGAGCATAAGGCGTCACCGAGAGTTTTGAATGCTGGCGTTCCGTTGTCCAGCGTGAATATATCCGTACCGAGTCTGCATCCCTATAGGCTTCTGGGTTAGGGTTTGTTTTGGCAGTATCATCTGATTTATAGGCATCAGAGCCATAAATGTACCCTGCGGTTTCTTGCTCTAGGTGCATGGCACTCACACCGCTATCGGCCTGCCATAATTCACCCTGCCAATGATGATTAAATGTAAGGTGCTGCTTACCAAACCCCGAGTCATCCCGCCACCCCGAGTCATGAATAACCGTCGTGATGGCACCAAAGTCGTGTGCCCCGCGTGACGCGGTAGACTGTGCATTAAATTGTTTGTAGCCGTTACTAGACTGTTGATAGGACAGTCGCGGGGATATTTTATGTGCCTTGGGCATGCGAATGTTCATCCCACCAAACACAGCATTACTTCCTAAAAATGCCGCAGCGGGCCCTTTAAAAACTTCTACCGACTCAGCGCCAAAAAAATGTGCGTCAAACAACTGGTTAGCGTTGCAAAACCCCTTTGCCCGCAAAGCAATACCATCTTCTGCCATCAAAAATGCACCGCAAGAACCAGCCCCGGTTAACACCGGCGAACGAATCGCCGTTAAATGCTCCTGACCGCTCCCTCGACTGATCCAAGCGCCCGGCACAGACTGTAGGTATTGATTTGGGTGCTCTAGCCCCGCAGCAGTCATTTCTTTGCCTGGGACGACGGAAATATATGGAATTGGCCCGTCACTGGTATTTACCGCTCGACCTGCGTACACCTCGATCACTTCGACAGGTTTTGCTACGGCAGTGCTGCCATATAAAAATCCTGCAAGTCCCACCAAAACCCATACAATCACACGGCGTTTCATTCGCGGCTCCCCAAAAATAGAGCGATACTTTATCTCAAAGGCACTCTACGAGATAGATGATATTCAGAAATATCCAACTAGGTCACCAAACAAGCTTGATTACAATCATCCTGTGGTGAACATGAAAAGTACTGCTAAAAACAGCAATTTTTGTTTGAATGCAAGAAAGTACCGCCCACAGAACCAAAGCTCACGGGCAGTAAACGGTGCATTTTTAGAGGAGCCCTGAATATTTTCTTTGATTCCAAAGCAGGTATACGCACGGCAATACAAATAAAGACAGCAAAAAGGCACTAATCATTCCGCCAATCATCGGCGCGGCCAAGCGCTGCATAACCTCAGAACCTACGCCGGCACTAAACATAATTGGGATCAAACCCAAAATTGTTGCGGCCGTTGTCATTACGATTGGGCGTATTCGTGCAGTTGCACCGATTAGAACGGCTTTTAACAACGCCTGACGAGTACAACTGTTGTCCAATAAATGTATTTTTGCCGCGACAGATTGATTTAACACCATCAACATTATCACGCCAATTTCTATACTCACACCAGCAAGTGCGATAAAGCCAACAATAGCCGCAACCGATAAATTAAAACCTAACCAGTACATTCCCCACAGCCCGCCAATTAACGCAAGTGGCAAGGTGCCCAACACTATGAGCACCTCATCTACGCGCCTAAAACACAAATATAAAAGTAAAATAATAAAAGTCAACGTCAGAGGTATAACAACAATTAATCGCTCTTTTGCGCGTTCCATATATTCGTATTGACCCGACCAACTCAGTGAATAGCCTACGGGCATGTCAAGCTCCGCTTTAATTAATTTTTGTGCCTCAACCACATAGGAGCCAAGATCCACCCCATCAATATCAATCAGCGTCCAACCGTTAATGCGCGCATTTTCACTTTTTATACTGGGCGGTCCGTTCGCAATTACGACAGAGGCTACATCCCCCAAGGCAATTATTGCGCCGCCTGGCGTCACTATAGGTAGCAGTGCTATTTGCTCTGGTGAATCTCTATAGTGCTGAGGGTAACGTAAATTAATTGGGTACCTTTCTAACCCTTCCACAGAGTGTGAAACATTCATACCACCAATTGCCGTCGTAATCACTTGCTGAACATCTTGAATATTTAAACCGAAGCGCGCAGCTTTTACGCGGTCAATTTGAATATCTAAATAACGCCCACCCGTTACTCGCTCTGAGTATATAGACACGGTTCCGGGTAACTTATTAAGCAAACCTTCTAATGAGATACCAATTTTTTCTATTTCACGTAACGACGGCCCGGAAATTTTTATTCCAACGGGGGTTTTAATACCGGTAGACAACATATCAATTCTGGTTTTAATGGGCATAACCCAGGCGTTTGATAAACCGGGAATATCAACCAATGCTTCAAGCTCGGCCTTTAAAGATTTTGATGTTACACCAGGGCGCCATTGGTTTTTTGGTTTAAATTCAATAAATGTTTCTATCATCGTCAATGGCGCCGGGTCTGTTGCCGTATCTGCTCTACCCACTTTACCAAAAACAGATTCAACCTCAGGCACTTGCGCTATTAGCTTATCTGTTTGCTGCAACAGAGCCCTGGCTTTACCAATAGAAATACTTGGGTACGTGGTAGGCATATACATCAAGCTACCTTCATTCAATGGCGGCATAAATTCACTCCCCAAGTGTTTAATCGGCCAAATAGCACTGGCAAGCACTATCAATGCAACAACGACAACCAGTCGTGGCCAATTTAAAGCCCTTCTTATTACACTTTGATACACTCTAATCAATAGAGAAGGCACCACTTTTTGGGTAGAGCGTTTAGGCTTATCAGTTATTAATGTAGCCATCAATACAGGAATTAACGTAATACAAAGGATTGCGGCTGCCGCCATAGAGTATGTTTTAGTGAGTGCCAAGGGCGTAAACATACGACCCTCTTGTGCCTCTAGAGCGAATACTGGGGTAAAGCTCACGGTGATAATCAGCAAGCTGAAAAAAAGTGAAGGGCCTACCTCTTTCGCCGCTTGCGCTACTACCTTTACACGCTTTACACCGGCATTTTCAGGCGTCTCTAAATTACGATGAAAATTTTCTATCATCACAATGGCGCCATCAATCATTGCGCCAATAGCAATGGCAATACCACCAAGGGACATAATATTGGCATTGACTCCCTGTAATCGCATGGCTATAAACGCTATAACGATGCCAACTGGTAAGCTAATAATGGCAACTAGCGCTGATTTAATTCGCCATAAAAATAAAAAACAAACCAGTGCAACAATAAGTATTTCTTCGACCAAGGTTACCCAAAGGTTTTTTACGGCGGCCTTAATAAGTTTGGACCGATCGTACACCGGAGTAATTTTAACACCGGCTGGCAACCCCAATTTTAACTGCTCTAATTTGGCCTTTACATTGGTGATGACCTCTTTTGCGTTGCCACCATGGCGCATGACCACAATACCGCCGACTGTTTCGCCCTCACCATTAAGCTCTGCCACCCCCCTGCGCATTTGCGGGCCAACCGACAATTTGGCAACATCCTGTAATAGTAATGGCGTACCATTAACGTTTACTCCTAAAGGAATATTGGCCAAATCTTTGAGCGATTGAATATACCCGCTGGCCTTGACCATATATTCGGCCTCGGCCATCTCTACTACGGATGCACCCACTTCCTGGTTTGCTCGTACTATGGCATTTTGAATATGTATTAACGGTATATTAAAAGCGCGGAGTTTTTCTGGCTGCACAGTCACTTGATACTGTTTTACCATGCCGCCCACAGAAGCAACTTCACTCACGCCTTCTACCGCTTGAAGTTCGTATTTTAAAAACCAATCTTGCAAGCTTTTTAGATGGCTAATATCGTGTGTGTTATCAGTGCTTTGGAGCGCATAAATATATACCCACCCCACACCAGTGGCATCTGGCCCAAGTGAGGAAGACGCAGAAGAAGGCAGTGTTTGCACCGTTTGATTCAAATACTCCAACACGCGACTGCGCGCCCAGTATAAATCTGTGTCATCTTCAAAAATGACATAGACGTAAGAGTCGCCAAAAAATGAAAAACCCCTGACAGTTTTGGCACCAGGAACAGAGAGCATCGCCGTAGACAGCGGGTATGTCACTTGCTGCTCCACAACCTGAGGCGCTTGACCAGGGTACGATGTTTTAATAATTACCTGTACATCCGATAAATCTGGAATGGCGTCGACGGGTGTATTTTTAACAACATATCCACCCCACCCTATGATTAACACCATTAAAAGCAAAACTACCACACGGTTATCTAATGACCACTGTATTATTCGCTCAATCATTTTGCGCCTCCGTGCCGCTAGCAGCCTTACTATCGGCAGCGTTATCTTGAGCTATCACGGTCATACGAGTGATCACAAAATTTTGACCATGAATTTCAAATAAAAACTGCACCCAATCGCCCGAATTCAGAACTTCGAGTTTGACTTCTGTGTGTGCAATAAAATTGAGAGTAGCTTTGGGGCGGCCCCATTTTGCAATGGCATTGCGAGTAATATTCACGCGCCGCGAACCTACATCAACCTCATTAATCACGCCCACGACAGTAGCGCTTTCTACATCTTGATCCGAGTGATGCAAACGCTTAAAGTCTGAAGATTTACTGGATTCAGAATCCATTAAAAATTGCGATGAGGTTACCACTAAATCGCCAGCGTTTAGCCCCGAAAGTACTTCCACCCATTGATCATCCATTGCGCCTACTTCTACATCAATCGATTTAAACCGGCCTTCACCCATGGACAAAACCGCGCGCGTTGCATTTGCGGTGCGTATTAAGGCAGTTTTAGGAATTGATAAAACCGGATTTCCTAACTGCGTATCAATGGTGACACGTGCAAACATATTTGGTTTTAGTGAATGGTCTGAATTTTTTAGTCGAATACGTAATCGTAATGTACGATTATTTTCATCCAATGCGGGGTAAATATAATCTACTACGCCTTGCCAGCGCTTATTGGGCAGATACTCTAGGCTCACCTCCACGGGGTTATTTTTGGTCACCCAATGAGATTGGCGCTCAAAAACCTCCGCTTCAATCCACACGTCGTCTAATCCGCCAACACTCAAGATCATGGTACCGGGTTGAACGTAATACCCTTCGCGAACATTTAAGTTATCTACCACGCCCGATTGCGGCGCATAAAACGTCACCATTTGATCAATGGTTTTACTGCTTGTTAATTTTTTTATCCATTTAGGCGAAAACTGTAACGCGCGCATTCGGTTTTTGGCGGCGCGCTCCAAGCGTGGGTCACCACCTTTGAGGGCCAAAAGGTATTCTTCCTGCGCGTTAACCAGCTCTGGCGAATAAAGGTTATAAAGAGGCTCGCCTTTGACTACAGGGTCGCCAGTCGCGTTTACAAAAAGTTTATCTATCCAGCCAGAAACGCGAGGGTGAACATGTATCAGCTGCTCTTCGTCATACTTTACATACCCCACAGTATCAATCGTGTGGCGCAACTGTCTAAATTGCGCTGGCTGTGACCGTACGCCTATATTATTGACAATATCTGGCGATACATAGATTACACCCGGAGCGTTCCCAGCCTGAGTACTTTCATAGACGGGTATTAAATCCATTCCCATAGGCGATTTGCCGGGCTTGTCACGCCTGTACGCATCATCCATGGGGGCAACCCAATATATTGGTGTTGCTTCAGGCGTTGCGTCTCTCTGGGTCAGCGAGCCCAACACTCCCATTTTTAGCATGCCCAATAGTGCTCCAGCACCAATAAGAGCCCCCAGTATTACCCATGTAAGTACTGGGCTTTTTTGAATAGTCTTGTTACTCATACTTGTATCCACGCTTGGCACGCTTTAAGTAAAGTGCGGCCTGGTAAATAGGCTTATTAATACCCCATCTTTAACAATTCATTATTGTACGAATCGCCAGTTCAAAATAGTCACATTTAATTTTGTGAAATTATGGGGTTTAAATTTGACACGCTCAGTCACGCACAACAGATTAAAACCCGCGTACGGAAACTAAAGATTAAAAAACTACAGACGGATTTTGCCTGTGTTAAGCACTGGCAGGAGGGCGAAATAAGCTCAAGGCATCGAACGAGTGATAAGAAACATTATAGAAACAAACAGGAGAATGACTGGGCGGTACTTGCCCCACAAAATTAGTGGTTGCCAAAGCCAACAACCCCAAGCAATTCAGCATAGAACAACCGTCATTACTCTGTTTACAGCAGTTGTGACCTTTTGAGGCAGGCAATGAATTACTGGCCGACGCCTGTCCTGTAACGGCAATCGCTTGACTACCATGGCACGTACCGACCGACTGCGCCATTGGTAGGCTCTGTGCTCCGCGCGGTTGTTCGGTGTTAAGAGTTACTGGTTGGGCCCAACCCAGCGGCACCCACTGCACGCAATACAACACCATCAAAACAATCGTGAAACGACTGAATACCTGATAACGTTTGGAGTATCGTTGTTGTGTCATTTTTGCCACTAAAAAGACTTTACCTATTTACAATAGTTTAGTGCCCCGGTATTGCGCTACCTACGAGTGAGGGCTACTAGAAGGAGCAACACGCTATAAGATAACATCTAAGCGGATCGGTTCAAGTGTAGAGTATTAATTAGGATCAACAGTCGGCCAACCGGCCAACTTTAACAAGCCAATCCGTTAACCGGGCTTGGTCAAACGGCCAGCCTAAGTCCATTTGCGTTGCACAGCAGTATAAAACGGGAATTCGAAGGCCAAAGGCTTCGACTAAGTCATCAGCATGTGCGATATCCACTTCTTGATAGCTTATGCTGGCAAGGCTACTTAATCCATCAATGATGGCCTTAGCGTCTTCGCACAAGTGGCACCCCAGAGTGGAGTACAAAATCAAAGGTTGCTGACTGTCGTCTACCACAAGCGCTCCTCTACCGGCATTGGAGCGCGAGCTTATCACACCTTAAACGAATTAACTTTTAGCCACCTCGGGGTTAGCGGCTTCTAAGGCATTCATAATATGGTGTGTTACCTCAACAAAACCCATACCCACAGAGCGTTCTTCACCATCGTGCTCTTCCCCTGGGAGTTTACTAACGGTTTCCACTAGGGCCTC
>CAYZQH010000088.1:0-11511 GCA_964480055.1 uncultured Cellvibrionaceae bacterium | reverse complement strand
CAGCCTTCACTGTGGCTACGGCGTCTTCTCTAACCTCTGAGGTGTCTTTCATGGCCGCCTCTACACGGGCCATGCCATGGGCTTCAGCACTTAACTGCACGCTGTCGGCAGGCTTAGTGCCCTTGCCACTGGTGTCGCCTGTGGGGGGGGCTGCAGAGGCTGCCTTAGCAGTTTTTGAGGGGGCTCCGCCGGCGTTACCTACGCCTTTGTTAAAGCCCGAACTGGGATCAATAACCATAATTTTTACCTAGTGTGTCGTTATCCAAACAGTGAATTTTGCGTATTCACACAGGATATCGGCTTGCACTGCATTAACTTTAGTCTTTTTTTGCACTTTTATTCACTTTTTTAATAGAGCACGGCGGTTTTCAATAAATACTCTATATTAATTTTTGTTTAATATAATCAAAGGGTTATGTTTCTTACAACCCTTCCTGGCCCGGTGACCTCAGCATCTATCACCCGTTTTGTGTTCAAATTTTGCACTCTAATTTTCTGGCCTAGCCGCCCGTGGCTTAAGGCTTTGGCCTGTGTTACAACCGCAATAGACGCATTACTGGCTTCTAGGGTGACCACCTCGCCACGAGATATCACCTTCGGGGCGCGAATTAGGCTTTGAGTAATGGTGCCGCCGGTCTTTATGGGCCGCTTAAGCTCCATACCCAATACGTTGCTAAGGCTTGCATAATAGCCGCCGCGTAGCAGTGCTACATTGGTCTTAGCCTGAGTTAGGTGCTCTGCGCTTAAAACTGTGCCTTTGGCAAGAGTCCTAGCGGCCACAATAATCTCCTCAAATACCTCAACTTTTACTGGAACATACAGTGACCATGGTGAAGGGGCAGTGCATCTAACCCTTATTGATACTTGGGGTGCCAATATGTTGGCGTTGTTCAGTTGTGTCTCAAGTGGATGGTTACATGTGGCTAAGCGCAGGCGTGTATCCAAATTACCAACATGAAAGACGACATTGTCTCGAATATGCGCGTTGGTGTAGTGAGCAGAATACTGCTCATGTAGATATTGCATTACCGCGGCTTGGATGTGCGTAGCGGTATTGTCAGGCGCGGCCCTAGCATTAAGGTTTGCAAGCGCTAATACCAAGCAAAAAAAAGCGCGATAGATCATTGTTCTTGTCCTATGCTTTATTTGATAGCAGCCCCAGTTTGGGCGTCAAAACCCTGTCAGTTTTCAAACTTTTAGGGGTGTTTAGTGGGTTATTGCAAGGTGCGTGCCCATGCCCTTGACTCGCACTTAGATAAAACTGGGTTGCAGGGGCTCTAAGGCATAACAAAAGAGAGATGGTATGTCCGGCGTATTAGACAGTGTTAATCAGCGTACCCAGCTTGTGGGTCAAAATCGTTTAGAGCTGTTGTTGTTCAGCTTAGGTGGCTCGCAGCGTTATGGTATTAACGTGTTTAAGGTCAAGGAAGTGCTGCAATGTCCGCCACTTACGGCCATTCCTAAACGCAACCCGGTAGTGCGTGGTGTAGCGCACATTCGCGGGGGAACCATCTCTATTATGGATATGCGCCAGGCTACGGGCTCGCGCCCATTAGAAAACATTGATGAATGCTTCATTATTATCACCGAATACAACAGGTCTACTCAGGGTTTTTTAGTGAGCTCTGTGGAGCGCATTGTGAATATGAACTGGGGGGCTATTCTCCCTCCCCCCAAAGGTACGGGTAAAGATAATTACCTAACTGCAGTGACTGAAGTTGAAGGCAGTTTGGTGGAAATTATTGACGTGGAAAAAATTCTTGCTGAAGTGTCGCCTTTGCCCGAAGAGGTGAGCGCAGATGTTATAGAGCAGGCGAACGTAGATACCACCGTTAAAAAGCACGTGCTGATTGTGGATGACTCTGCCATTGCAAGAAAACAAATTCAGAAGGTGGTGACGTCTTTGGGAATGCAAACAACCTTACTGAAAGACGGTAAGGAGGCATTAGAGTATTTACACACTATGGTGGCAGAAGGAAAGGATCCATACCACGAACTTTTGTTGGTGGTGTGTGATATCGAGATGCCAGAAATGGACGGATATACATTTACGGCAGAAGTACGGGCAGATACCCACTTAAATAATTTATTCATTATTTTGCACACATCCCTAAGTGGCGTTTTTAATGAAGCAATGGTGAAAAAGGTTGGCGCTGATGACTTTTTAGCTAAGTTTCACCCCGATGAGTTAGCCAAGCGGGTGAATTCCAGAATGTTTGAGTTGACTGGTGAATCTCTAGACGGTCAGTAACGGTACTTACTTAGGATTAGGCGCACCCTGGATGACAAATGCATTAAATAATGACACGGTACAAATTGATGCCAAGGAATACAGTGCATTTAGTGAGTACTTGAAAGAGGCGTGTGGTATTAGTCTTGGTGAAAATAAGCAATACCTAGTGTCTACTAGAATTCGTCGCATTCTCATTGATCACGATCTAAAAACGTTAGGCGAGTTGACCGATAAAATCAAAAGTGACCGTGAGCGAGCGCTGCGCCAAAAAGTCATTGATGCGATGACCACCAATGAAACTTTTTGGTTTAGAGATTCCTACCCCTACGATTATTTGGCCAATACACTGATCCCCGAGTTTAATCAAAAAAATACATCGGGTAAATTAATGAGGATGTGGTCGGCGGCGTGCTCTACGGGGCAAGAACCCTATTCTATTAGTATGATCTTAGAAGAATCCTCAAGAAATAAGTTTGGGTCAAAGGGTGCTGATGGTGAAATTTTAGCAACAGATTTATCCAGCGAGGCTTTAGATATCGCTAAGCGTGGAGTCTATGACAAAATCTCTGTGGTTAGAGGGTTGTCCGATAAGCGTATGAAGGAGTTTTTTGACCAGGTAGACGAGCAAACTTGGCATGTAGGTGCCAATATCAGTCGTCGCATTCGGTTTCGGTCGTTAAACTTACAAGACTCGTTTATCTTGCTGGGCAAGTTTGACGTAATATTTTGCCGTAACGTGCTTATTTACTTTTCGTTGGATTTAAAAAATCAAATTCTTACCAAGCTACACGGGGCTTTAAACCCCGGTGGTGTACTTATCTTAGGGTCATCTGAGAGCATTACTGGGGTTAACCATCTGTTTGATATGATCAATTGCCGGCCGGGTGTTGCGTACCGCGCGAAGTAAAATCAAAGGCTCACTTCCTTCCACCCGGCAATGCATTGCCGGTTTTCTCTTCTTTTCTGGCTTCTCTAATCAACGGCGGATGTAATTATTAGTTTAGTTATAACGCTGCTGTTTTATATGAATTTCCCCTCTTATTAATGCGACCAAAATATCAATTAAAACAATGGGATGCCGGGTTTTAAAAATCAAACCCGCTGGTTGGCTGGCGTTGGCATAAGCATTGCAGCTTTAGAGTAAAGTGATCAATCTTTGGCGCAAATGTTATTTGTACTCCGTACTTGATTTTGGTACCTAGAAAAGCATCTGTGCAAAAGCCCATTTACATTCAGCATTTATATAGGGTACATCGTGGCAATTTCATTTCACAACGCACTAGGAACCTATGAAGCTGCTCTTAAGTTGCGCACACAGCGCGCCGAAGTGCTTGCCAGTAACTTGGCCAATGCAGATACCCCAAATTTTAAAGCCAGAGATTTTGATTTTCAAAAAGCTCTTGGCTCTCAAATGGCCATGAGTAAAAGCGCTTCTGGCCAGTCGCCCCAATGGGGTATGACTGAAAAGGCCGTGGCCGGAGCCATGCAGTATCGCGTGCCTACACAGCCGTCGATAGACGGTAATACGGTTGATGAGCATTTAGAACACGCAGAATTTATGGCCAACTCTTTAGAGCATCAAACGGCATTCACGTTACTTAACTCCCGTTTTAAAGGGCTTATTAGCGCCATTAAAGGAGATTGATATGGGGTTTAACACAATTTTTGATATAGCAGGGTCTGGGATGAATGCCCAGTCCGTGCGGTTAAATACCACGGCAAGCAATATTGCCAATGCCGAATCAGCTGCTTCCAGCTCTGGCGAGGTATACAAGGGCCGCCACCCAGTTTTTAAAGCCACGTACACCGCCATGTTAGGCAACCCATTAGATCAACCCAATATGAGCTCGTCTCAGTCGGCGGGTGTCAGTGTGGCGGGTATTGTGGAGAGTGATGCACCCCTTCAAAAGCGGTACGAGCCTGGGCATCCACTGGCCGATGAAGAGGGGTTTGTTCATTATCCAAACGTGAATGTTGTAGAAGAAATGGCGAATATGATTTCAGCGTCGCGCTCATTTCAGGTCAATGTAGAGATGATGAATTCAGCCAAACAAATGATGCAGCGCGTATTAACGTTGGGCCAATAAATATTGGATACAGTTTTACCTTCTGGTGAGTAGTAAAAGGTTAATGCAATGACAGAAATTACCGCAACCAATTCCATGTTTAGTGAATTGTCCATTGCCAAAAAGACAGAGCCTGAAACTAAGGAAAGTAATGAGCTGGGTCAACAAGCGTTTTTAAAGCTGATGATTACACAGCTAGAAAACCAAGACCCACTTAGCCCACAAGAAAACACCGAGTTTATTGCCCAGTTGGCGCAATTTAGCTCTGTTGAAAGCCTAGATTCGTTAAATACTCAGTTTGAAGGGTTTGCAGATAATTTTGTGGCCAATCAAGCGCTTCAGGCTTCGTCATTGGTGGGGCGCTCGGTAACCGTACCAGCACAAACCACTCAGCTTGAGCCTGGCGGTGTGGTTACTGCCTCTGTGGATATCCCTATGAGCTCACCAGAAATTAAGGTGTTTATACGAACAGAACAGGGCGACCTAGTAGACCAAATTATTGCTGGGCCTGTGGAAGCTGGTGAAGCGGTGGTTCGCTGGGATGGAAAAAACGCAGAGTTGAATGGCGATCGGCTAGATTGGCAAAGCAGTCATGAAGAGGGTGTTGGCCCAGGTACTTATCAAATAGAAATAGCATCGAATGTTGACGGCGACAGTACACAACTGCAGACGTTTTTAAGTGCCAATGTTAATAGTGTAACGGTGGGTCAAAACGGCACCTTGACGCTAAATTTAGCCGGTGTGGGCGCCAAGAGTCTAGCAGATGTTAAACAGTTTAATGAATGATTCTATCTTTAATTTTCACGTATAGAATCTGCATCAGTAATCAATTTTTAGGTAGTAAAAAGTAGGAGAAAGTTATGCCATTTGATACAGCCTTAAGTGGTATTCGCGCAGCATCAAGCGATTTGTCCATCACTGGTAACAATATTGCAAATGCTTCAACAACCGGGTTTAAAAGCTCAAGAGCGGAGTTTGGCGATGTCTATGCGACATCTGTTTTAGGGGCTGGTAGTAATTCTATCGGTAGTGGTTTACGGTTACAGGATGTAGCGCAACAGTTTTCGCAAGGCTCGGTTGCGTTTACAGAAAACGAATTAGATTTGGCGGTTAACGGCAATGGCTTTTTCGTGGTTCAGCAAGCGGGCGAGCAATTTTATACCCGGGCAGGAACCTTTGGTTTGGATCAGGACGGATTTATTACCAATAATACCGGTGCTCGATTACAAGGGTTTCCGGCGGATGAAGAAGGCAATATTCTTCAACTGCCCGAAGATGTACGTATTCGCACGGGGAATTTAGACCCTCAAGCCACTACTCAAGTGGAGTCACTATTAAATTTGGATGCCTCAGCTCCAGTATTACAGTCGACTGGGCTAGCATTTGCTACAGAAGGTAATGCAATTGCGGTATCGCAAGTTGGGTTAGAGGTCAGTACGACCACCACGTTGCCAACCAATAATGATTTTACTCTGCCGTTACCCACGGATTTTACGGCCGATACGATAACGTTTGATGTGTCAATGACCGCCAGTACAGGCAACAACGGTACCATAGGGATAGTACTAGACACCTCCACAGGTATACCTGCCGCAATCAATACATTTAATGACTTGCGAACCTTAGCCGGCGTTATTAACTCTCAATTGAATTCGCCAACTGCGCCTGCAACTCCTATCGATGTACAAGTCAACGCGGTAGATGCGGGCGGTGGCGATTATCGCCTGGAGTTTTCAGCGCTGCAAAGCGGTGAAGCATCACAGATTCAAATTACCAATGGCAATGCCACAGCGGCAGACTTAGAGTTACCGGTGGGCGCTGCCACATCAACGTCGACCCCTGGTATAGCGAATGTCACTAATGGGTACCCAGCTCAGTCTATTGATTTTGTGAGCCCGGATGGAGAGACCGGTACTTTTACGTCACAAGCAGGTGATTCTGCATCCACCGTAGCTACTGCATTAAATGAAAGAGCAGGGGTGTCTGCTACTGCCCAAACTTCCGTTAGGTTAGTCAATGCAAATTTTAATAATACCAATGGTAATATGACGGTTACTGTCAACGGTGTTGATTTACAGGGTATTAACCTGACGGTGTTGGCTGACCAAGTTAATAACTTAACGTCGTCTACTTTGCCAGGAATCTCCGCGTCGATAGATGCCACCACGGGAGACTTACTGATTGAGTCTTCGGTGGGTGATGATCTTAGTTTTTCTATTTCTAGCGTGGATGATGGTGACAGTATCGAAGTGTTGGGTAACCCAGCTGCTCCGTCAGAAATATTAGAGGTAGATAATGACAATGCCTTGTCTATCGCAAACTCTACCACGGCTTCGGGCAATTCGGTTGTTGTTGGCGGTACCATCAATTTGGTGTTGTCTGAAGGGTATACTGCAGACAACCCAAGCCCTCCTTCCATTGGTTTATTTTCACCTATTACCAGCTCTACGTTTACTGAGGTTACGTTAAATGCATTTGACCCATCGGATGCAACCACGTACAACGATGCAACCTCCATAAACATTTACGATAGCTTGGGTAATTCTCACATTATGACCCAGTATTTTGTGAAGCAGGAGTTTGACCCCACTGATTCAACCACAAGGGAGAATCATTGGGTGATGTATGTACAAATTGATGGTCAAGATGTTGGAGATCCAAATACTGCATTGCCCCCGCCTCAAAATATAGTACCAACGGCTGCCGAATTCGATATCGTATTTAATTCGGATGGATCAATTAACCCGTTGTTTACTGATGACATGATGATCACAAATTGGACGCCTTTGGATGCTGATGGTGGAGACAATGGCGCTAACGGCCCCTTGGATGTTCCGGATAACTCTCATTTCGACATTGACTTAACAGGTACTACGCAGTTTGGCAGTGTTTTTTCAGTGAATGATGTTAACCAAAATGGGTTTACTACCGGGCGCTTATCTGGGCTTAATATTGGTGAGACCGGTATTATATTTGCGCGCTTTACCAATGGTGAATCTCAAATATTGGGGCAGGTAGTATTGGCTGACTTTGCAAATACGCAAGGTTTGCAACCTGTGGGCGATACCATGTGGGCCGAAAACTTTGAATCTGGCCCTCCTAATGTTGGTACTCCCAGAAGTGCAGCACTTGGTGCTATTCAGGCAGGCGCCTTAGAGGAATCAAATGTGGATTTATCAGAAGAGCTTGTCAACCTGATTATTGCGCAAAGAAATTTTCAGGCCAGTGCAAAAACCATTGAAACTGCCGACCAAGTAACGCAAACCATTATTAACCTTAGGTAGTATTTAGCGCTGGGCGCCTGATTTGAAAGGCGCCTGGTGTAAAACCCAAAATATAAATTAAGCTGAGCTTCTGTCTCGGCTTTTTTACTTTGTGCCTCTAGCGGCCAAAAGTACTTATCCTTCCCTCTTGGCATCCCTTTTGCAATTTCCTTCATAGAAAACCAAATACGTAAAATTTTTGACGGCGTGGTAAGGCAAAATGGATAAATCACTTTACATAGCAATGACCGGTGCGAAGCACAATATGATGGCGCAAACCAGTCACGCTAACAATTTGGCCAATGCCAATACCAATGGTTTTAAAGCGGATTTTGAGCAGGCGCGAGCCATGGGCGTTTATTACGGCGAGGGTCTGCCAACACGCGCCTATGCCCTAACAGAGCGCCCCGCAACGGATTTTAGCCACGGTGCGTTAAACCAAACGGGTAGAGATTTAGATGTTGCCATAGATGGCGATGGTTTTATCGCGGTTCAAAACGATGAGGGCGAAGAGTCCTATACACGCTCTGGCACTTTGATGGTGGACGCGCTAGGTATATTAAGAACCGGCAACGGCTTGCCGGTACTGGGCAATGGCGGGCCTATTGCACTGCCTCCCGCAGATAAAATTGAAATCGGGCTAGACGGCAATATTACGGTCATTCCACAAGGGCAGGGGCCGCAATCTCCGGTTGTTGTAGACAGGATTAAATTGATCAATCCAGATATTCAAGAAATGTCTAAAGGGGAAGATGGATTATTCGTTGCTTTAGATGAGGAAGGACCGTTTCCGCCAGATGCAAATGTTCGATTGGTGTCCGGGTTTTTAGAGGCCAGTAATGTTAACGCGGTGGGAGAGTTGACGAGCATTTTGTCGCTGTCTCGTCAATACGAATTGCAAGTTAAGCTCATGGCAAACGCAAAAGAAATGTCTCAAGCTTCCGCCAAGTTATTACAAATGAACGGTTAACTTCAGCATTCGTAGATTAACTCAGGGGGCTGCCCCCTTAAACCAATTTATCGTAATTGCGCAGACATGTTAAAGCGCTAATGAAATCGAGGTAATTATGCACGCAGCACTGTATGTCAGTAAAACGGGGTTGGCCGCGCAAGATACGCAGCTAACAACAATCGCAAATAACTTGGCTAATGCCTCTACGGTGGGCTTTAAGCGAGATCGTGCGGTGTTTGAGGATTTACTCTATCAAGTTAATCGCCAGCCTGGGGCACAAAGCACAGAGGAAACTCAAATCCCCTCCGGTTTACAGTTGGGGACGGGCGTGCGAGTGGCCGGGACGCAAAAGCAATTTACTGAAGGTAGCTTGCAAATATCTGACAATGCATTGGATGTTGCCATCGATGGCCGCGGGTTTTTTCAAATTCTGCTACCTGATGCCACGATTGGGTATACCCGAAATGGTCAATTTCATATGGATGGCCAAGGCCAAATGGTTACGGCCAACGGTTTAACGTTACAACCGGCGATATCAATCCCAGAGGATGCGCAAAGTATCACGATAGGAGACGACGGCACCGTGAGCGCTCGCCTGCCAGGTACGGCCACGCCTCAAACCATTGGAAATATTCAATTGGTGGATTTTGTAAACCCAACTGGCTTGCAGGCAATAGGCAGTAACTTATTTATAGAAACGGCCTCTAGTGGCACGCCGGTTACTGGTACGCCAGGGCAAAATGGCATTGGTCAAACCAAGCAAGGCATGCTCGAAAACTCTAACGTAGATATTGTAGAGGAAATGGTCAATATGATTACTACCCAGCGCACTTATGAGATGAATTCAAAAGTGGTGTCCACCTCAGATCAAATGCTCCAGTACATAACTCAGAATTTATAAAAACCCCGAAGTAATAAGCTAGGTTTTACCATGAAACTATACAAGTCAAAGTTAACTATACAATTATCGATTTTAGGGCTTGTACTGTTCCACGCCAGTGGCTGCGTTATTCACACTCCTCCAGCGCCAAATGACCCTAATTTTGCACCCGTGTTGGCGCCTACCGGAGCAGCACCCGTAGCTACAAATGGGTCGTTGTTTCGAGCAAATTATGGCGTGAATTTATTTTCCGATCAAAAAGCCCGAGGTGTTGGTGACATTCTCACAGTTTATTTACAAGAGGCTACCAGCTCTACCAAGAGCGCTAATCTGAGTGTTGCCAAAGAATCTGAGACGCTTTTCCCTGAGGTAGACGGCGCTGCAGGAACAATTTTAGGGAATACGTTTGGCGTCAATACCAATTTGAGTGGAGAGAGAGAGTTTTCCGGCGAGGCCGGTGCAGACCAGAGTAACAATTTACGTGGCACCATTGCGGTATCGGTTGTAGATATATGGCCTAACGGCGCGCTGGTGATACGCGGAGAAAAGTGGATGACGCTAAATCGCGGAGAAGAGTTTATTCGGCTAAGCGGTGTAGTGCGTGCACAGGATGTTGGGTCTGATAACACGGTCCAGTCCAGTCGCATTGCGAACGCGAGAATATCATATGCCGGGAAGGGCGCATTGGCAGATTCGCAAACCATGGGTTGGCTCAATCGCTTTTTTAATAGCGCGTACTGGCCCTTTTAACAGCGATGACAGGGTATAGGATAAAAAAATGAAAACACTGATTTGGCGTACCTTATTACTGTGTTTGATAAGTTCATTGTCGAATGCCGAGCGTATTAAAGACTTAGCCTCGGTAGATGGCGTGCGGTCTAACCAATTAGTAGGCTACGGCTTAGTAGTAGGGCTCGATGGCACCGGTGATCAAACCAATCAGGCGCCGTTTACCACGCAATCTTTTGCCGCGATGCTAAATCAATTTGGAATTACCATTCCCGCGGGAGTGCGGTTTCAATTAAAAAATGTTGCTGCCGTAGCAATACATGCAGAGCTACCGGCTTTTTCCAAGCCAGGGCAATCATTGGATATTACAGTTTCTTCCATCGCGAATGCTAAGAGTTTACGTGGTGGCAGCTTGTTGCTCGCGCCTTTAAAAGGGTTGGACGGACAGGTATATGCCATTGCTCAGGGTAATTTAATTGTTGGTGGTTTTGGTGCTGAAGGGCGCGACGGGTCCAGTGTTACAGTTAATGTACCCAGTGTAGGGCGAATTCCAGGTGGGGCAACGGTAGAACGCGCTGTTGCAACAACGTTTGGCAATAACGGAAAAATTATATTCAACTTACATGCAGCAGATTTCACCACAGCAAAGCGTCTGGCGCAAAGTATTAATGAAAAAGTCGGGCCAGACATTGCCAAGCCAATTGACGCTGTATCTATCGCCGTACAAGCTCCTCAAAATCCAGCACATCGTGTGGATTACCTGGCACTGTTAGAAAATATTGAAGTTAACCCCGGTGATGCGGCAGCAAAAATTATTATTAACTCCCGTACAGGTACAATTGTGGTGGGGCAACACGTGCGTATATCGCCGGTTGCTGTTACGCACGGCTCCCTGACGGTAACAGTTACAGAGGATGTGCAAGCCAGCCAGCCCGGTGCCTTTGGCAGCGGCGAAACGGTTGTGGTACCAAATTCGAGAGTCGCAGTAGAGGAAGAAGATGGCACAATGTTTAAGTTCAGTCCAAAGCCAACGTTGGATGATATTGTTCGCGCGGTGAATGAAGTTGGAGCAGCACCTGGTGATTTAATGGCCATCTTAGAAGCGCTTAAACAGTCCGGTGCACTAAAAGCCGAGATTATGGTGATCTGATGGACGTTTTACCTGCACAGACTTCCATGAATGTTCAAGATGTTTATACCGATGTAAACAGCTTGCAGAATATAAAAACAGAGAAAAATTCTGATGTGGCGTTACGTAAAGTGGCCCAACAGTTTGAGTCTATTTTTGTGGGTATGATGTTGAAAAGTATGCGCGATGCCAACGCCGTATTTGAAAAGGACAGCTTGTTTCAAAACAATGAGTCCAAGTTCTATAGAGATATGTACGA
>CAYZQH010000087.1:0-11698 GCA_964480055.1 uncultured Cellvibrionaceae bacterium | reverse complement strand
CTGCCAAATATATGTGACTAAAGGCGATTTTCACACTCACAGCCCAAGCCCAAGACGTGCGGTGGGTGGTTGTGACAGAATTATCAGCCTAAGGGCCCAAGCCTCGTATAATGATCAGTGCCAAAACCCCAGCCAGTCACCGCTAACGCCTTTAACCCTGCCCCGCCTGAACTAGCCACTCAAGCCCAACCCCTATAAGCGAGCCTGAGAGTCTCCTTGATACACCCAGTTACCCCATTGAGATCACCCATACAAAATTCCCCACCTTATTCAAACGCCATCGAAACAAAAAAAAGCGGCCTCATGAGGCCGCTTTTGCTTACACCTAAGTAGGCCGTCTTTATCGCATAAATGCCAGCAATTCGTCCGTCTTCTGCTTCATCAATTCAATATCACCCTTGGACTCTACATTTAAACGCACCACGGGCTCGGTACTGGAACTACGCACACTAAAGCGCCAAGTATCAAACTCCATGGATAACCCATCGGTTTTATCAACTATCTTGGCATTAGATTGGTATTCTTGCTCAATGGTTTGTAATAGCGACTTGGGGTCTTCGACCTTGTTATTAATCTCGCCACTACAAGGGAATTTAGCGATTCTCTCATCCACAAGCTGCGATAACGTCTTACCCCGCACACTCATTAACTCGGCTACCAACAACCAAGGAATATTGCCATTGTCGCAATAAGAAAACGCCTTAAAATAATGGTGAGCGCTCATCTCACCACCATAAATAGCATCCTCTTTCCTCATTCGCTCTTTAATAAATGCGTGCCCAGTTTTACTCTGAATGGCTTTACCACCAGCGGCCTCGGCAATATCTATAGTATTCCAAGTTAAGCGCGGGTCGTGCACCACGTTTGCCCCAGGGTTTTTCAGAAGAAAAGCCTCTGCAAGTAAGCCAACCACATAATACCCATCGATAAAGCGACCGCTCTCGTCAAAGAAAAAACAACGATCAAAATCTCCATCCCAGGCGACACCAAAGTCTGCGCCAGCCGACTTAACGGCGTCAGACGTTACGCCTTGGTTTTCCACTAATATGGGGTTAGGAATACCATTAGGGAACGACCCATCTGGCTCATGGTGTACCTTTACAAACTCCAATGGCAAGTGTGGCTCTAGGCCGTCGACCACCGCCCCTACACCACCGTTACCGGCATTAACCACAACTTTAAGTGGCTTGATATTGTTTACATCCACGTACCCCAACAAATGCTGAATGTAGGTTTGGCGCATATCTTTGTATTCAACAGAACCTTTGTTGGCTACCGATTTAAAAGCCCCCGCCTCGGCAGCCACTTTTATATCGTTCAGACCACTATCACTGGATATGGGCTTAGAATCCTCCCGCACCAACTTCATACCGTTATAGTCCATAGGGTTGTGACTGGCTGTCACGCAAATTCCACCGTCCACGCCCAACTCAAAGGTGGAAAAGTACACTTCTTCGGTGCCGCATTGACCGATGTGAATCACGTTGGCACCGGCGTCGGTAAGGCCATTGACCAACGCCTGGGTCAATGACTCACTGGTCAATCGAATGTCATGCCCAACAACCACTGTTTTGGCGTCTAAAAACTCCACAAATGCCCGACCGACACGATACGCCACATCGTCATTCAATTGCTCTGGCACTCGCCCACGAATATCGTAGGCCTTAAAACACGTAATATTCATTTGATTCAATCCAAAAATATATGCACCCCAAGGGCACAAAATTACTCTGCTTTTTCGGTGGTGTGCGCGCTTAAAAGATCAACCCGCACATCCCTACATTAAACTTTGTTATAAACGTTTTCGTAAACGTAATTGGTTGCCCCAACAAAGCCATCCACGCTACCACAGTCAAACCTGCGCCCCTTAAACTTGTACGCCAGAACGCAGCCATTGTTTGCCTGTGTTAAGAGCGCATCGGTCAATTGAATTTCATCGTTCTTTCCGGGGGGCGTATCCCCAATAATGTCGAAAATATCAGGCGTCAAAATATAACGGCCAATAATTGCCAAATTAGAGGGTGCATCTTTGGGATCTGGCTTTTCCACCATGTCAGTTACTTGGTAGATTCCATCTTTAATTTGGCTGCCGGCAATCACCCCGAACTTGGATATCTGATCCTCAGGTACCTCTTGGACTGCCACAATACTGCAACGAAACTGCTTAAATAAACTCACCATCTGCGCCAACACGCCATCAGATTCAGTAACACACAGGTCATCTGACAACACCACACCAAACGGCTCATCTCCAATTAAGCGTCGGCCATTTAATATGGCATCCCCTAAACCACTCATTTCGCGCTGGCGGGTAAATGAAAACGACCCCTTTGCCATAACATCACGAATAGAATCTAGGTAATCCTCCTTTGAAGAGCCGGCAATTTGATGCTCCAGCTCGTAGCTCACATCAAAATGATCTGCGATGGCGCGTTTACCACGCCCAGTAACAAATCCGATTTCTGTCAATTCTGCCTCTAAGGCCTCCTCAACACCATATTGCACTAACGGTTTATTCACCACCGGCAGCATCTCTTTAGGCATAGACTTTGTAGCGGGGAGAAAGCGCGTACCGTAACCTGCAACAGGAAATAGACACTTCTTAATCATTGGTAGAGCATCCTTAATATTATTCATTGTGGGGTTAGATGGATCTAGATTATTCGGGCCTGACTATAGCACAGTAACCTCTCACCAAGTCATGGGCCCTAGAACAACGCCTAGCAAACTCCAGGCCAGCGTTTTTACTGGACATCAACGCGTTTGCCGCTAGAATGGCACTCCCTCGAAAGTGCGATCTATGGACGTACGCCCCAAACTTGGGCAGCCAAGGCTAACAGGCCAAAGCTCCCGGCACGATTAACACTTCGAGCATATATCTTTTGCAACGCTCGTAAACCGGTCAACTATAGACATTACCTGCAAGCAAACGATAAAACTATAATAGAACACCCTGTAAAATCATACCCTTATGGAAACTGATTTTACTAACCGTACCGGCTCAATAGGCCTATACAAATAGCTAAGCGGCACCTGCGCCCCAACAACTTAAACAATACATTTCAAGCAAGAGCATCATATGCAATCCTTTGAACCTAAGCCCTCTTACGAACGCGACGAATTACTGGCCTGTGGCCGCGGGGAATTATTTGGGCCTGGCAATGCCCAACTCCCTGTCCCCAACATGTTAATGCTCGATAGAATCTCTCGCATCAGTGCCACTGGCGGTACGTTTGACAAAGGTGAAATTATTGCAGAGCTGGACATCACCCCGGAGCTTTGGTTCTTTGATTGCCACTTCCCTGGCGATCCAGTTATGCCTGGGTGCTTAGGATTAGATGCTATGTGGCAGCTTGTGGGCTTCTTCCTTGGCTGGAAAGGAAACCCCGGGCGCGGGCGCGCATTGGGGTCTGGTGAAGTTAAATTCACGGGTCAAATTCTACCAAGCGCGAAAAAAGTAACATACAAAATTGACTTAAAGCGCGTGATCGAGCGCAGGTTGGTGATGGGGATTGCAGATGGCACGGTGAGCGTCGACGGTAAAGAAATTTATTTTGCCAAAGATTTGCGTGTCGGTTTATTTAGCAACACTGACGCGTTTTAATCCCGCGAACAGGCTCAACACCCAAAAGATAGAAATTAAGAGGTTAAATATGAAGCGCGTTGTGGTTACTGGTATGGGCGTGGTTTCTTGCATTGGTAATGACGTTTCTACTGTTTTAGAAGCGTTGAAGTCAGGAAAATCTGGGATTAGTCACAACCCCAGCTATGAAGAGCATGGGTTTAGGAGCTTGGTTTCAGGATCTGTGGACATTGACCTTTCAGAACACATCGACCGCCGCGCTTTGCGCTTTATGGGTGATGCGGCAGGCTTTGGTTACGTGGCAATGAACAACGCGATTAAGGATGCCGGGCTAGAAGAACACGAAGTGTCCAACGAGCGCACAGGGTTAATATTAGGCTCAGGCGGAGCATCCACCAAAAGTGTTGTAGATTCTGCCGACATTATTCGCTCTCGTGGCGTAAAAAAGGCTGGCGCTTTTCGTGTAACTCAAACCATGGGCAGCACCACTTCGGCCTGCCTTGCTACCCCCTTTAAAATTAAGGGTGTGAATTACTCCATTTCATCAGCCTGTGCTACCAGTGCCCACTGTATTGGCAACGCCATGGAGCTTATTCAACTAGGCAAGCAAGACGTGGTTTTTGCCGGCGGCGGCGAAGAAGAGCACTGGACCCTAACTGGGCTGTTTGACGCCATGGGCGCGCTAAGCACCAAATACAACGATGCGCCTGAAACCGCATCACGCCCATACGATGCAACCCGTGACGGGTTTGTCATTGCTGGCGGCGGCGGTTGTTTAGTGATTGAGTCTCTGGATCACGCATTGGCGCGCGGCGCTAAAATATACGCCGAGCTCGTGGGCTACGGCGCCACTTCAGATGGGTACGACATGGTCGCCCCATCCGGCGAAGGCGCAACCCGTTGCATGCGCCAAGCTATGGCCATGTGTGATGACACCCCCATTGATTACATTAACGCACATGGCACCAGTACTCCGGTTGGTGATGTGGCAGAGCTGGGCGCGGTACGCGAAGTATTCGGCCAGAACGTCCCCGCCATCGCCTCCACAAAATCCCTTACTGGCCACTCTCTTGGTGCAACCGGCGTTCAAGAGGCCGTGTACTCTTTACTGATGATGAAACACAATTTCATTTCAGCATCCGCAAATATCACGGAGCTAGATGAGGCGGCCCAAAACATGAATGTGGTTCAAGAGTATAAAGAGGCTGCACTCAATAAGGTGATGTCAAACAGCTTTGGCTTTGGTGGTACTAACGCCACATTGATCTTCCAGAAGCACCAAAACTAAAGGTTAAGTCTACGCGCAAATGCTGCGCACCTTTGAGTAATCTCTGGTGCGCACAATTGAAATCTGGGCTAGCTACTTTCCTCTTCGCCGCATACAACCTTAGTAAAAGAAAAATTAATAGTTTTGAGCCGCCTCCAAACCAGTTAGACGTGGACGCGCAAACAGTATTACCCACCCTACTCTGTCAGTTTGCATTTCCTTCTTGCTTAGGGTGAAGCACTACTCGTTTTGCATCCACCTGCTCTGACAACCACTGAATGGTTTTAGTTTTTAGCCCCTTGCGCCAACTTCGAAGCTGGACGCCGAATTCGTCCGTACAGCGCGTCCCCCAAAGCCAACCCTGACTCGGCCAATATCGCTGCTCCATAGGCACCAAAATGGTTTGACTTAAATTTTCACACCCCGCCTTTTCTAGAATTCTTTTGATTCGTTCCGCCAGCTCCGCTTCAGAGCATTCGTCATTTGATCGCAGATGAAATACTCCCCAGTTGTTAGCGCCACAATTGACTTGCAAAGTCATAGCATAAACGGTACGTACAACATCTAGAGTATCAATTAACGAACCTCGCCAACGGTCAGACACTGCAACCGTCTCACCAGAAATTAGCGCATCGCAAATTTTTACCAACAGTGCTTGCGAGTCATCAATCACCCAAGGTAAACGGAGCACAATAGACCGCGAGTAACTTAAAACGATCTGCTCTTGAATTTGCCATTTGATTGCGTCTGGCTCTTCGCTTTGCGGCTCATCCTCCTCTAACCAGCCTGCTTCACGCGCTGATCGTCCAAACACTTCATGGGAAGAAAGAAAAAACAAAGGCAGGCTCAGCGCTTCACAGGCTTCTACAACGGCCTTACAACAATCATCAGAAACAGTCGCCTCAGGCAATAAAGCCACCGATACGGTATTTTTAGACAGCCAGGCGATAAGTGAGTCAGGGCTGTGATGATCCAACTCTAGCGATACTGTGACGCCGCCGTGCCCCTCAAACATTCGCCGTAACGCGCTACCATAGTGAGAATTTGGCTGAAAGACTGCAGTTTTAAGCACCCGTCACCTCACCGTTGACACAATAAACACCATCACAGAATTTGTTCATTTATTTTAGGCATCAGCAGTTATGAATGACGCCGCAATTCTATCAAGCGCTGGCGTCAATAACATCTATTGAAAAACATGAGGCACATTCAACATGCGGGGGCAAAGGAAAATACTACGAGCAATGATCAGTCGGGTTATAAACCAGCGCTAACTCACCGCTTGAAACATATAATCACGCAACGAAATATCAAAACTGTTATCGCGCCAAACCTGCTTCACCAGTTTATCCTTTGGCAGCTTACCAGTCTCTATCAACGATAAGTCTATGACAAGCTCATCTACAGGCTGCTTATTTTTATCACGCAATATGATAATACGGGGCAAATGCCTCAGCTTTTGATTGGCTTCAATAACAATACCAACCTCACCCGAATGCAACTCCACAATACTGCCTGGCGGATACAACCCTACCGTCTGCAAAAACTTTAACGCTAGCTGCTCATCAAAATGTGTGCCGCGCTCTTTATAAATAATTTTGATGGCTTGTGTAGAGGTTTTGGCGCGCTGGTAACAACGGTCGGCCGTCATTGCATCATAGGCATCGACGATAGCAATAATTTTTGAAACGCGAGAGATATTTGCCCCAGCCATACGCCGAGGATAGCCCAAGCCATCCACACGCTCATGATGCGTAAAAGCCACGTCAACGGCACCGCCATATACACCCGCGCTACTCACCAGCAGATTACGCCCGTGAATGGTATGGGCCATCATCATACGCATCTCTTCTTTGGTCAATTTACCGGGCTTATTTAATACCTCCGGCGGTATTTTCATCTTACCTACGTCATGGAGTAATCCGCACATACCTAAGCTGTGCAGCTCCTCTTCGGTCATTCCCAGGTGGCGACCAAACGCGATGGCCAAAATACACACATTTAAGCAGTGCTCCGCCGTATATTCATTTTCATCCCGCATTTTAGACATCCACTGCAAGGCGTCAGGGTGGCGGATGACAGACTTAACGCACTGATTAACCGTCTCCTTGGCACCCTCGGTGTTGATGACGCCTCCCATGCGGATATCGTCAAGCATATTTTTGGTTAACGAGCGTGCCTGGCGAAAAGTACCAAACATCCGTCGACGCTCTTCCTCAACGGGTACCTCATAGACAAAAACATCGCTATCGGGACGGGCAAAAGAAGCGGAGCCAGCCGAAGAGCTGGGATCGTCACTAACAGAGGATTTTAACTCGTCTACCCAAACATGAGTGCAATATTCAGAGATAACATCAATGTCATCCTCTTCTTCTATTTTGAAGCCTTGCAGCAAAAAGGGGGTCTCAAGCCAGTCTTTATCGAGCTTGCAAACAAACATACCCACGCGCAACTCACTCACGTGCCGCTTAGTTGTGTTAGACGACATAATGCCTCGTTATAACTACTGTACTTCTGATACTTCGAACCATCGGTGGCCCTTCAAAACTTAAGGTGAAGCTTCTTATTATAATATTTATGCCGCCCTCAATACCAAGGGTGCCAAGGTCATTTTTTGTTCAGTATAACCAAAGGAAATTAAATGGTGCTATCCACTGGGGGCCTCTGCACTTAAAATTTGCACACTTACGCACATATTTGGCTGAACCTAACCGTCTTTTTTCTGGCAAACCTCCGCCAAGGAGGCGCAAACATAGTTAATACTACTGCGTCTAAGGCCGGCTATGCTTGCCCGTGACGAATCAAGCATATATATGCCAAAACTTTCCGCCATCGCTTTCACCTGATTGCCACTGACGCCTAAGAATGAAAACATGCCCTTTTGCTGTGCGACAAAATCAAATTGACTTGACTCGGTCAGGGCTCTCATCTGTGAACTAAATAGCCGTCTAAGGTCAATTACTCGCTCACGCATAACCTGTAGCTCTTGCGCCCACTCTTGGTAAAGGTCAGGTGTAGTTAAAACCTTCGCAACCACAGCAGCGCCATGATCTGGCGGCATTGAATAGATTCCGCGAACAATCGTCTGAAAGTGCGTAGACGCCGCCTGGGCAGTTTTTCGGTTTGATGCCACCAGCCCCACGGCCCCCACTCGCTCTTTATATACGCCAAAATTCTTTGAACAGGAAGCGGCCACCAACACCTCAGGCAGAGTTTCAGCCAATACTCTAAGCCCATAGGCATCATCTTCTAGACCATCTCCAAAACCCTGATACGCAATGTCTATAAAAGGTGTGAACCCCTGCTCCTCGGCGCACCGAGCAATCGCTTGCCATTGCTCTTGGGTTAAATCTGCTCCACTGGGATTATGACAACAGCCGTGGAGTAATACTAAGTCACCCGCTTTAACGGCTGACAAACTCTCCATCATTTTGAGGAAATCGACACGATGTGTTTTGTGGCAATAATACGGATACGTTTTAATGGGAACGCCAGCGCCCCCCAGTAGAGGAATATGATTACCCCAGGTAGGGTCGCTCACCCAAAGGGACGCATTTGGGCTTGTGGCACGAATCAACTCTGCAGCGACCCTCAGAGCCCCACACCCGCCGGGCGTTTGCAACAATGCCAAACGCTCATCTTTTAGCACCGCGCTGTCGGCACCAAATAGTAACTCTGCCATAGCGGCGTTAAAAGCTAAATTTCCCATTGGCCCTACATACGCTTTTGTCGTTTGCTCCGAAACCAAAGCTACTTCCGCACGTTTAACGGCATGCATTACCGGGGTGCGCCCTTGGTCGTCGCGGTAAACGCCTACCCCCAAATCCACTTTATTGGGGTTGGTATCTTGTTGGAATTGTTGAATGACGCCCAAAATAGGGTCTGCGGGCAGAGCATTTAATTGTTCAAACATGCCACGGGCACCTTAATTCTGTTTAATACAAATACTATTAACCTACGCTGGACTAAAACATCACCACCAAACAAATAGGGCTTATAAAACATACCGTTTTAAGGGATCATTATGCCATCATTACAACCAACCCCGTGCATTCCACAATCAAAGTAATCTTTCATGACACAACCTACCCACACGCTGGATGAGTACGACAAAAAAATATTGCGCGCCTTGCAAAACGACGCGGAGTGCTCCATGGCGGAGCTAGGTGAGCTAGTGGGGTTATCACACACACCCTGCTGGCGCCGCATAAAGCGCTTAGAGCAAGGCGGGTACATTCATAAAAAGGTGGTGCTACTGAAGCCCGATAAAATGCAGTTAAGTGTAACGGTGCACGCTTATATCATTATAAAAAGCCATGACGAGGCGTCACTAAACGCCTTTGAAAACGCGGTTCAAAGTGTGCCCGAAATTGTTGAATGTTACTCCACCAGCGGCGACAAAGATTATGTCCTTCGGGTGGTTGCTAAGAATGTGGGAGATTACGAACAGCTACTTAAAAAGACATTGGTTCATTTACCCAATGTGGCCTCGGTGAACTCAACTTTTGCCCTCAAGCAAGTTAAATACACCACCGCGCTACCTGTTTAGCGACCCAAAAGTAAAAGGGTAAAAAAGAGCCCGCAGAACGCGGGCTACAATAATTGGTATAACATCTAACTGGAGATACATCAAAAGTCGCGCAACCTGTATTTGCTCAACCTCCAACCAATCCGATCACGATACATTAAAACCGTTCAACTTTTAAACTAAAAATACTCATTTTATGTCGAAACGCACATTTTTTAATCATTTTTGCGTCTAAAAGCTTCAACCGCCCGAATAATTAGAGCCACAGTCTCATTAGGCGTTAGGTTATCTACCTCCAACGTGATATCCGCATAGGCTTCATACATCGGCGCTCGCTCAAGAAATACCTCTTCAAAAGTTTGCCCCGGTGCACAACTGAAGCCCCTGCTGGCGATATTGGTTATACGTGCCTCGAGCGTACTTAGCTGCCCCTTAAGATAGATACACACCCCCATTGCCTTCAGTTGCTCCATGGCATTGTGCTGATAAATGGCACTGCCACCTGTGGAGACAACGCTGCCAGGCTTGATACCTCCACTGGCGAGCGAGCTCACAATCGCCTCTCCTTCAAGAATCCTCATGGCTTGAAAACCCACGTCTTCTAGTAACTGTTGCAAGGGCTTGTGGTGAGATTGCTCAATAAAATCATCAGTATCAACCCAAGGTTTGCCCAGTCTGGCAGCCAATAAGCGCGCAACCGTGCTCTTACCTGCGCCCGGCATCCCAATAAGAACCCATAATGTATTTGCTGTCATTTTCACCATTCAAAAGCCACCTAAGGAACAATCCGCAATATTTAAGGCCAAACCTGACGAATGTTGCCAGCTATGCCAGAATATTCAGGGTAGAGACCGTTTCCCCCTACGATGCGAATAAACACCTAGGGGATATTAATGAGAATACATTGGAGATAGTATGACCAAAACCTTACTTGTGCTCTGTTCAATCAGTTTGATCGCGCTACACGGGTGTAAAACCGGTTATAACAAAAATTATAAAGGGTCTTCCGACTCCATTGATCCACCCAAGTGCAACCAATCACTCAGCAATGAGCTTGCGTCGGCTAACGCACAAGTCGTTTACAAGCTGCTGACTAACCTCACCTGTGACGATAAAGACACCGATGACGGCGCACTGATGGGGCAAAGCTTAGGCTATGGCAACCAGATCAACGAAAGCTATATTGAACCAGAAAACAACGACACGCCAATAAACGACAATGACAAGTTAATCGATAGAAGCTATATCCGCTTGGTTGAAATCCCAACCTACAAACCAGCAATGATTAGCATTGGCTATGAAACCGACCAGCTATACACATTGGCTGAACTACAAGCGGCCAACAATAAACTTAAAACCCACTGGGACGCTGGTGGCATAGTTATGATTCACTGGATGCCACTCAACCCATGGGTTAACGACGCTAGCAATATTGAAGACAACCGCGGGAGCATTGACGAGTTAGCTCCGCCTGGCGATGAAGACACGCCCATTGATTTAAACGCGCTCTTGGCCGGAGGCACAATGAGAGGTACTTGGCTAAGAAAGCTAGACGCTATGGCAGAAGCATTGATTCATCTAAAAGACCTACAAGTTCCTGTTTTATGGAGCCCGCTGCCGGCTATGAACTCTGCTGATAAGTATTGGTGGGGGTTAGAAGCCAGTTTTGATAGCGAAGATATAAATGACGCCAGCTTGTACACCAACCTTTGGAAGGACATGTATACCTACTTTACGGAAGAAAAAAAGCTGAATCATTTAATTTGGGTATACAGCCCAACCGAAGGCGAGGCGCTGCCTGGTGAAGCGGCGGAGCAAGGTGCTCCGGTTGATTGGGCACTACCCAAAGATGATGACGACAATATCGTAGCCGTAGATGTGATAGGCGCGATGGTTCATAGTAACGATCTCTCTATTGCAGATTATGAAGCTTTGAATGACCTTGGCAAACCCTTTGGGCTGGCGCGATATAACCCGGTGTCATCCGAAAATATGGGGGGCGAGGCAAGCATACCCAACCACTTTGATAACCTAGTCTACGGCGACCGCCTCAATGGCTCTTATCCAAATGCAGGGTTTTGGGTCAGCTGGCACTCCTACGCGCGTACGGTAGGTAACGATGAGCTTAAAAATTTCATGGCTTTGCTGGACCAAAAAAACTACGAAGGCCTCGCCAAAAGGAAAAATATTTTGGACTTGGAAACCGTCGTCAATGAAAACTTAAGGCAGTAGTGAACCAGGCTTGAACACGCCTTTACCACTTTGTAGTAAAAACTTCACTCCTATGGCTCAATTTCGCTTTGGCGGCTGTGCGCCAATA
>CAYZQH010000086.1:0-11998 GCA_964480055.1 uncultured Cellvibrionaceae bacterium | reverse complement strand
TAACCGATGCCGATGTGGGCACGACCATTTCGGCCAATGTGACCTACACCGATGAAGAGGGCACTAACGAAGTCTTAAATGTGGCAACCTCATCACCCGTGTTAAATATCAATGACCCTGGTGATGGATTAATTATCTCAAATACCACGCCAGTAGAAAATGAAACCCTAGTGGCAATCACTGATGGCATTACGGATAACGACGGGTTAGTCAGCGTAATTTATAGCTTTCAATGGTTGCGTGATGGTACTGACATAGGCATGGCGACAGAATTTGAATATACCTTAACCGAAGCTGATCTGAGTGCGTCCATTTCAGTACGGGTGAGCTATACGGATGATCATGGGTCAAATGAAACTTTAACCAGCACCGCCACGTCTCCTATCATGCATGTAAATAATCCGGGTGCAGGCTTAACGCTGTCCAATTTTACCCCAGCAGAAGGTGAAACTATTATTGCAGTAACCTCTGGAATTACCGACAGCGACGGGTTAACAAACTCAATATATACCTACCAGTGGCTACGGGGTGGGATTGATATCAGCGGAGCCACCAATGATCAATACACATTAACCAATGCCGATGTCGGCGCAGAAGTATCAGTGCGTGTTGCCTATCAGGATGACAAAAATACTAATGAAAATTTAACCAGTGACGTCACTGCCCAAGTGATCAACGTTAATAACAGCCCCGATGGAAATTTAGAGTTATCTAACCCTACGCCAATACAAGGCGAAACATTAACCGCCAGCATTAATTTTACGGATGATGACGGGTTGCCGAATGCGACTGAATTTACCTATCAGTGGTATCGCGACAACGTGGCCATTACCGACGCAAATAGTGCAACCTATATTTTACAAGAAGACGACGTAGCAGCGCAGATTCATGCTGTAGTTTGGTATACCGATGTTCACGGCAGCGATGAGCAGGTGAGCAGTAGCCCCACTGCTGATGTTCAGAATATCAATGAAGCACCCAATGGAAACGTAACTGTTGAAGGCGTCGCGACAGAGGATCAAACCCTAAGTGTTAGTCATACGTTAACAGACCCAGATGGACTGCCTAATATCTTTAGTCACCAGTGGTTTAGAAATAACATGGCCATTACCGGCGCAAACGACGCCACTTATATGTTAGGCGATGACGATGTGGGGCAACCCATTCACGTTGTATTAAGCTACCAAGATGGGCACGGCACCAACGAGCAAGCGAGGAGTGACTCAACCGATGCCGTGGCCAATGTAAATGATATACCTGATGCAACCGCATTGATTGAAGGTAGCGCGCAAGAAGGCGAAACTCTAGGGTTGAATATTCAGGTGTCTGATGACGACGGCTTACCCAACGCCTTGAACGTTCAGTGGTACAGAAACGACCAAGCTATTCTCAACGCCACTTCGCATACCTATGAGCTAACACAAGCGGATGTTGCGGCCCAAATTCAAGCGATTATTAGCTACACGGATAACAACGGTACCCCAGAGCAATTTACTTCTAATGTTCTTGGCCCGGTTATCAATGTGAATAACCCAGTACAGGGCGACATTCAAATCAACGGGCTGATTGAAGAAGATCAAACCCTAAACGTAGAACACGCATTGGTAGATATTGATGGTTTACCCGACAGCTATCAATACCAATGGTATAGAAATGGTGAGCCAATTGATGGCGCCATTGGTGATCAATACACCTTGATGGATGAGGATGCCGGCGCAGAAATAAAAGTCACCGTGAGTTATACCGACGCCATGGGCACACCAGAGCAAGTCAGCAGTGTGGCCAGTGCAAGTGTTGTAAATTTAAATGATAGCCCGCAAGGATCGGTAACCTTATTGGGTAGCCCAGTAGAAGAGGGCACGCTGAATATTGCAGTGGATATTACAGACCCAGATGGCATTGCTACGGATTACAGCTATCAATGGTTTAGCAATAATGTTGCCATTGAAGGAGCCAATGCATCTTCCTATACGTTAATGGACGAAAATGTCGGCCAGGTAGTGTATGTTCAGGTGGCCTATACCGATGGATTTGGCCAAGAAGAAACAGTAGCCAGTAGCCCTACTCCCCCTGTTGAATACGTTAACCATGTTGTAACCGGTGGTGTAGCAATTGAGGGCAGGACTGCCGTAGGTGATGTGCTCCAGGCGCGCGCTAATATTACGGATGCAGATGGATTCACCGAATTAAGCTATCAATGGCAGCGCAATGGCGAGGCCATTGACGGCGCACAAACACAGCAATATAGCATTACCCCTGCGGATGAAGGCACCACGTTATCTGTACTGGTGCAGTATGTGGACAATAAGGGTTTTGAGGAAGCGGTACAAAGTTCCCTAAAACATATACACGCCGCAACCCGAGTAGCCAGCTTTGCACTTGAAGAGACCCCTATTTTATCAGAGCAAACCCCTGAAAGTATTGGCGTTTTGACACCCGAAGTAACAGAGGATGAAAACTCGGAGCAAGCATTAGACGAAAGTGCACAAGATGATAATCAAAACAGTGACTCATCAGTAGCAACAGATAACGTTGAGCCAGCCAATCCCGATTCGGACTCAAAGGCTGGCTTAATCAGTGTTTTAGATACAGAAGAGCAAGACGTCAGCATTGCCAACCTTATCATTGACCCCGGTCTTAACGACGACCCGGTAACTGTTGAATTTAATGCGGAGGAGTCGTTTACCGCCAGCACGTTTAATAGTGTTATTCCTAGCATTGAAGAATCGTTAGCCATTTTTAGTAACTCCGACTATAACCATCAAATAACTAGCGCCAGCGAGCGTTTTAACCAGGAGTCTACGGACTTGAGTGTTGTGGTCGTGGGTGGGAGCTCAGCGGTTTCTGCAGGGCTTTCTGTGGGCTATGTGATATGGACATTGCGCTCGAGTATTTTGGTGACAAGCTTATTAAGTTCCATGCCAGCATGGCGATTTATCGATCCATTACCCATACTTAGTACAGATGGCTTAGAGGATGACGATGATGATGAGTCTTTACAGTCACTGGTAAGCCAAGATGAAGCAGAACGCGACCGAGCCGCTGGGTAATGTCCCTATTAAATCGCATAAAACAAAAAAGTACTAAGTTTAGAATTGCCATTGGCCTTTGTAGTATTACCGTTACTCTGATGCTAATAGGTTCATTTATTGGTTTAGTGCCAGACCAGCAAGCCGATCAAGTAAAAAGCCGAACGGCATTAGCAGAGGTCATTGCTGCCAATAGCACGTTACTGGTGTCGCAAAAAGAAGTGCGTCGCATGGAGGCATTGCTGCAAATCATGGTGCAGCGCAACACAGATGTTCAAGCGGCACAGATTATTCATGCCGATGGGGACACATTGGTACAGGTGGGTGCCAATAAGTTACAAAACGAGTGGAAACACATATCTGTGCCCATAATGGAGCACCAAGAACAGTGGGGCTCTATCAATTTGTACTTCGCCCCACTGTACCGTAGCGGTCCGCTGGGATTTTTTTACCAACCCCTGGTGCAATACATCGCCTTTGTTAGCGCCATTAGCTTTATATTCTTCTTTATATATTTGGGCAGAATGCTCAAGTTATTAGACCCATCACAAGCCATTCCCGACAGAGTTCGCTCCGCTTTAGATACCATGGCCGAAGGTTTGTTGGTGTTAGACGCCAAGCAGAATATCGTACTTGCAAACCAAGCGTTTGCACATATTGTGCAAAAAACGTCTGGTGATCTGGTGGGTTCCAACTGTAAAGCGTTTGAATGGGCTAATACCGATAACAGTCAGTTTGTCCCTACAGATTCTCCATGGGGTAAGGCATTAGCGACTGGCAAAGCGGTAACCAGTAAACGAATTAGGCTTGGGATGCCAGATAATCAATCTCATACCTTTATGGTGAATTGTTCTCCGGTTTTAGCAGACTCTGGCAAAGCCGGTGGCGTATTGGTGAGCTTTGACGATGTCACTTTGCTAGAGCAAAAAGAAATAGAGCTACTTAAATCTAAAGAAGAAGCAGAAATTGCCAACCAATCCAAAAGCGATTTTTTGGCCAATATGAGCCATGAAATACGTACCCCCATGAACGCCATCATGGGTTTTACGGAAGTGTTGCGCCGTGGGTACGGCAGTGGCGAAAAAAACGTACAGCACTTAGAGACCATCGCTAAAAATAGCCGGCACTTACTGGAGCTAATTAATGATATTTTAGATTTATCCAAGGTAGAGTCTGGTCAAATTGACGTGGAGCACACAGACTGCGCTTTGCATAATATTATATTTGATGTAATTGAAGTGCTCAGTATCTCTGCCAAAAATAAAGGTATTACGTTAACCTATAAACCTCTTACCAATCTCCCGCAAAATATACAATCAGACCCAGCACGTGTGCGTCAAATTATTACTAACCTAATTGGCAACGCCATCAAATTTACACAAAATGGTGGCGTAAATGTGACGACAGAGTTAATTACCGTGAGCGGAGAAGCCCAAATATTACTCAAGGTAGAAGATACGGGCATAGGGATGACAGACACTCAGCAAGCGCAAATATTCTCGCCATTTGTGCAGGCCGATACCTCAATCACTCGACGCTTTGGCGGTACCGGTCTTGGTTTAACCATCAGTAAAAAATTTGCAGAAGCTCTAGGTGGCGATATTGTTGTGAGCAGTACAATGGGTAAGGGTAGCTGTTTTACATTTAGTATTCTTCCGGGGGATATCAGTACGGTTACTGAGATTACACCAGAGCAAATCATGGTGCATCAATCCTCAAACGAGCAAACTAATATTGCATGGAAGTTTCCACAGGCCAAAATTTTGGTGGTGGATGACAGTGAAGAAAACCGCGAGCTTATTAATCTTGTGTTGTCTCACCAAGGCTTGACGATACACCTAGCCGAAAATGGCCTAGAAGCTATTAATTCCATGAAGAACAACTTGTTTGACGTTGTGTTAATGGACGTTCAAATGCCAGTGATGGACGGGTACACCGCAATCGCCAAAATTCGCGAAAGCAAAAATACAACTCCCGTATATGCGCTAACCGCTCATGCTATGAAGGGCATAGAGCAAAAATGTATTGATGCCGGTTTTGACGGGTATCTAGGCAAACCCATTGTAATTAATAAATTATTTGAGCTTATTGGCAGTTGCATTGGCGGCGAGCAAGTAGAAGCGCCACAAACCCAGCAAATACCTGTGTTGACCGAAGCACCAGGCAAAACAGAGGAGCATGTAAGCGGGGATGAGGATATTGATAAGGCGCCCGTGGTATCTATATTACAGAGCAATCCAAAGTTCAGACCTATCATTAAAAAGTTTGTACATAAACTGGCGCTTCAGTTGTTGGATATTCAAACTAATATTGAGCAACAAGATTTTCAAGAGCTTGTAGATATTGCTCATAAATTGAAAGGCTCATCCGGTACGGTGGGCTTTTACAGTTTCACAGACCCATTTAGTAAGATGGAGTTGGCCGCAAAAGCCAAAGATATGCAAGGTATACGCACACAGTTAGAGCTTGTCGATGCGCTGTATCAAAGAATTGACAAAAGTAGCCTGGACAATACAGAACCGGCACAATCCAGTGCCCGCTAGTCTTAGTAGAATGTTATGAGTGACGAAGAAGAAAGCCCCCCGTTTAAAGATGCCGTGATCATGATGATTGATGACGAGCCGCTGGTGATGGATATATTAGAGGCCTCGCTAGAAGAGTACGGTTATCAGTATTTCAAAAAAATTGAAGACTCGCGTAAGGCCATGACCGCTATCTATACTGTGCAGCCAGATTTGATCTTGCTTGATCTAAATATGCCCCACGTAGATGGTTTTAAGATACTCACAGAGCTACGCGCTAACCCAGACACAAAGTTTCTTTCAGTTATTGTCTTAACCTCATCTAACGATTCTGAAACCAAGCTTAAAGCATTGGAGCTTGGGGCCACAGACTTTCTAGCAAAACCCATTGACCGCTCTGAACTGGTCTTGCGTCTTAAAAACACACTTACGGTAAAAGCTTACCAAGACCAACTGGCCTATTACGATGCCTTAACATCACTCCCAAACCGAAAATTATTTTTGGACCGGCTAGATTGGGCGTTGCGCTGCGCAACCAGAGAAAAAACCGATGTTGCCGTGCTAAATATAGCTATTGATCGCTTTCAACAGGTCAACGATTTATTGGGGCCGCAAGCAGGTGATCAGCTATTGGTTAAAGTATCGAAACGATTGGTCGAAACGTTGCGTGAAAGTGATGTGGTCACACGCGGCGGCGAGGAATCCCCTTGGCGCAATGTGGCCCGTTTAAGTGGTGATGAATTCTCTGTAATGCTTAACGGCATTACTAACACTGCGCAGGTGGTTTCAGTGGCAGAGCGTATTCGCAAGGCGTTGCGCTGTGAATTTAACATTGATGACCGCGAAGTCTATATCACCACCAGTATTGGTATTTCTACATTCCCTACAGATGCCAAAGACACCGACAGCCTTATGAAACAGGCGGGTGCCGCAACTGCGTACGCCAAAAACAAAGGCCGTGATTGCTACGAGTTTTACTCCTCAGAGATTAACGCCATTGCGAAGCGGCGCATGGAGCTAGAACACAGTATGCGCGGTATTTTAGAGCGCGATGAACTCAAGCTTTTTTACCAGCCTAAAATTTCGGCGCAAACAGAGGAGATAGTTGGCGCTGAAGCGTTGTTGCGCTGGATGCATCCAAAGCAAGGCTTTATCTCACCGGCCGAATTTATTCCCATTGCAGAAGAAACTGGGCTTATTGTTGAAGTGGGTGAATGGGTGTTACGCGAAGCTTGTCGTCAAACAGCCCTTTGGAATAAAAAGGGTATATCGGATTTTAAAATATCTGTCAACGTATCCGCCCAGCAATTTAGAGACAATCAATTTCCACATACGGTTCAAGATGTAATCAGACAAACCAAGATCAACCCCGACAACCTCGTTATAGAGATTACAGAAGGTGTCTTAATTGGCGATAAAGAGCGTATTGGTGATTTACTCTTTAAAATAAAAACCACCGGGGCGATGCTGTCTATTGATGATTTTGGTACTGGGTACTCATCGTTAAGCTACCTTAAAACCTTTCCGATTGATGAGCTAAAAATTGACCGCTCGTTTATCATTGACGTGCCATATGATGAAGATAGCTCCTCCATTGTTAAGGCAATCCTGGCCATGGCTAAAAGTTTAAACCTAGCGGTTGTGGCAGAAGGGATAGAGACAGCAGACCAATTGGCATTCCTTAAGGCGCTCAATTGCGATACCATTCAAGGGTTCTATTTTGCGCGCCCGTTACCACCGAGCGACTTCCTTAAATATTACCGCTCGTTAGATAGGAAATGATCAAGCCTTTGCCCACCTGTAAAATTTGGGTAGTATGCGCGCCCAGGTTGAGTTTACGGGTTTTAAGCCATGTTTGTGAGTTACCGCTGCCCCAAGTGCCATAACACCTTACAACGCTCGGAAGGGCCTCATAAGCTCTATCATTGCATACAAAATCACACCTATGACATTGCCAAAGAGGGCTATGTAAACCTCCTTTTGGTTGACAAAAAAAAGAGTAAACAACCGGGCGATGACTCGGCCATGGTAAAAAGCCGTACGCAATTTTTAGCATCCGGTTATTATCAGCCGCTCATAAAAAACTTACAAGAGGGCTTTGTAGCGTCGGTTATTGATGGTGCATCAATGATAGATTTGGGTTGTGGTGAAGGGTTTTACACCTCCGCGCTGTTATCGTGTGCCAAACCTTTAGCGATGCACGGCATTGATATTTCAAAACCCGCAATCAAAGCCGCAGCCAAACGTAAAGCGGCAATGCAAGTGGCTGTGGCCAGTACTTTTGATATTCCTTATGGCAATCACAGCTTTGACGCAGCACTTTCCATTTTTGCACCATTTTCTGTAAATGAAGCTATAAGAACGCTTAAGCCAGGAGGTACTCTATGTACTGTTGGCCCTGGTGCCACACATTTAGACGGGCTGGCGAATGCTATATACGCTAAGGTTCAACCTCATAAAAAAGGGTTTGCCGAGCCCATTAACGCCGCCGGATTACAATTACAGTCTTCTAGCCAACTTGAATATGAGGTCACTGTAAAGAGCGGAGATATTCAAGCCCTACTGGGGATGACACCTTACTACTGGACAGCCACCGAGCAACAACAGCAAAGTCTAGGCGCACTTAACACGCTAAAAACAAAAATCCATTTTGTTGTGCATATCTATCAGCTAGATGCCTAAGTACGTTCCATTGTTAACTTAATTGCCGCTATACTAAATTATTGTAACGGTAGTCATTTTATCGATATTTGTTCTAAGCGCGCGCAAAAATCTCATGCCGAGTTGTTTCTTTCATTCTTCATCGCTTTATTTTCCAATTCTACGCTTATCGGTTTTGTAGCTGGGCTCAAATGCAGTTGGCAAGCATAAATTCTGGGCTAGACTGAAAGTTAAGTCCGTGTGTATTGGGTGCTCGGTGGCACTCATATCAACATAGTTGAACTCAATTAAATTTGGTAAGCCGATGAAAATTGTTCCGCCAAAAGTATTGATCGTAGATGATGAGCCCCATGTGGTTGAGTATGTTAGCGAAATGCTTTCGTCCATTAATTTTAATGTGGTGGCAAGTGCTACAAATGGCGTAGAAGCGTCAGAAAAACTCTATAAATATAAACCCGATATGGTGATATTGGATATAACCATGCCGGGGATGACCGGCGACGAAGCGATAGAATTGCTCAAAGAGGTTTCACCAAACGTGATTATCGTAATGCTCACTTCACGAAACACTATAGAGATGGTGAAAGAGTGTAAAGAGAAGGGCATAGCCGGATATATTTTAAAAAGCGAAACTGGTGACAGTGTTTGTCAGAAAATACAGGAGATATGGTTCGGACAGTTCTTTGAGGGAGTAAGTTAATGACTTGTTCACATAAGAATGAATCCTTCCACCGTTTTTGCACCACCTGTGGCTCAAAATTGGAGCGCCATATTTGTAGTTGCGGAGCCGCGAACCTAACCACTGCGGAGTTTTGTGGGGTATGTGGATCAGACCTCAATCAAGCCCTCGGTGGCCAGGCGCATACTGCAGGCACCATGGCAAGATTGAAAATCACTGAATTTACTGAGCAAAGAGATGAGAAACAGGATGCACAGAAGCAAAGTAGCTCTGCAGTCACACAAGATGATATTGACCAGTTGTTTAAAAAATAGGGCCGCGTATGAATTTCAGCTCGGAGTTCATTGAAGATCTAGTCGCAGACTCCCAATTAGAATCCGGAGTTTATAATCGGATTTTAAAAAAATGTGATAATAATTACATTATGCTGGCAGCCACTTTGGTAAAAGAGGGCTATATTTCTCGAAAAAAATGGGGGAAAAAAATTGGAGACATGATTGGAGTAGCCTATTTGCCGGTAGGCGAAACGTATATAGACTCCAATCTACTTAGCATAATCCCTAGAGACATTGCTGAAACACACAGCGTAATTGCCCTATATGAGATCAATGGCGTGGTCTCTGTTGCCATGTCAGATCCGCACAGTATGGACGACATCAGCATTATTTCAGAAATTATCGGTAAAAGAGTAAGCCCAGTCTTTAGCTTTATGGATGAAATTCATAACTCTATTACCATGAACTACGCCACTATTGACGGGCTGGATGCCATTTTAAAAGAAGTTGAAAAAACCTTATTACACGCAAAATCTATCTCCAATGATGAGCTAACGTCTCTTTCCCAAGCGAAGGAAATTAAAAACCTCTTAGATATGATTATTTACTTGGCGCTACAAGGGCGCGCCTCGGATATCCATATTGAGCCCAAAAAGCATCATTTGTTGTTACGTTTTAGGCATGACGGAGTGCTTTTTAACAAAGCAGCGTTACCCATTGAAGTGCACACCCCGTTGGTTAGCCGCATAAAAGTACTGTGTCAGTTAGATATATCAGAAAAACGAAAGCCGCAGGATGGCAGGTTTGAGTTCTCTTTGCCCCATGCAGAAATAGATTTACGTGTTTCCATTTTACCTGCCTTACATGGTGAAAAGGTCGTTTTACGTATATTGGGAGCAGGGTTGTTTGATAAGCACTTAGAGTTTGAGTCTTTAGGGTTTAGTGAAGAGATTAAACAAAAGGTGACAGACGCTCTAAAAGCCCCAAACGGTATGCTATTTGTTACCGGCCCAACCGGTTCAGGTAAAACTACAACGTTGCATTGTGCCCTCAACTTTATTAATCACCCAGGCCTTAATGTGGTTACGATTGAAGACCCAGTGGAATACGAGCGCCCCAATATTACGCAGGTGGCTGTACACCCCAAGGTGGGTAGAGATTTTCCTAACGTACTGCGAGCAATCTTACGTCAAGATCCAGACGTCATTATGATTGGTGAAATTCGTGATCTAGATACCGCTAAAATCGCCGCTAATGCTGCCTTAACGGGGCATATGGTGCTAACCAGCTTGCATACCAATGACTCGATTCAAGCGGTTACCCGGATGATTGAAATGGGGGTAGAGCATTTTGTGATTGCACCGTCCATTGTTGGTGTGCTGGGGCAAAGGCTGGTGCGCAAGGTGTGCGAGCATTGTAAACAATCCTACACGCCCAATAAATCTGACTTGGAACGCTACATTGATTTGGAAGATGTAGAAGAGCTACCCAGCCTCTACCGCGGTAAAGGGTGTGACCACTGCAACGGCACTGGGTTTTCCGGTCGTTTGGCCATTCACGAGTATTTAGGTATCGACAGCAAATTAAGAAATTGTATTTTACGTGGCACCAATTATGAGGAGTTTTTCCATATGGCAATGGCCAGTGATGAATATACGCATTTTTATCACGATGGATTTAAAAAGGCCTTTATGGGTTTGACCACAATCGATGAGGTGGTCAACTCCGTAACAACGATGCCTCAGCATTAGCAGTCGATCATTTTGAACAGTTTGAGCAATAAAACCCTTAGTAGATTATTCACTCAATTGGATATATAAGCAGGTACGGCTATGAGTAATTCAATACATTCAGTTCTGTACGTAGACGATGATCAATTCTCCAGAGCATTGCTAGAGTACTTTTTTAGTGACTCACACCTTGAAGTAGCCACCGCGGAAGATGAAGAAACCTTTAAAACTGAATTGTCGAAAAAAATACCTGATGTGGTCTTAATGGATGCGCAGTTAGAGCATACAACAGGCTTAGAACTATCCGTAAAGTTATTAGAGCAACACCCCAGCATTCCTGTTGTATTTTTAACCTCCAATTGCATGGAGGTGGTGTTCCATGGGCCAAAACCTTCCAATGTTAAAGGCCTTATTAATAAACCATTTGCTCCAGATACATTAATAGAGCGCATAGAAGATTTTGTTTTTGGGAAGACTGGGTATGGTATTGATAACCCCGAACTTCAATCCAAAATCCAACAGTTACAGCAAAAATATTTGGCGCATTTGGGTAAAAAAATTACACCTTATCAAGATGCCCTAAAAAAACTCAAAGATCTAAATGAGAAGGATTTTGCAGTGCTTTCAAAAGATGTGCATAAAATTGCCGGCACTTCGGGGTTGCACGGGTTTGAACAAATATCTCAAACTGCCAGAGATTTAGAAGATTCATTAATGGCTTATGCTACCTCTCGAGATTACGAAGAACTGGAGTCAAAATACTTAACCTTTATTAAGGCGTTAATTAACACAACATCGGGCGCCGGCGAGCTCCATTAAATTTCTTAGTATGGACGCCAGACTCCAACTTGTACTGCATGGCCCCTGAGTTTATCGTGCCCGCCGCGGCGCAATGCTGGGCTTATCGCCTCAGTGTTAAACTGTGCAGTTGCGATTACCTCGCCCTATCTAGTTAACCTCTCACCAAACTCAAAGCTACCCGCGCCAGGAATGCTGAATTGGTTCACTAACTCTCATCCTTAAATAACATCAGTGTAACCTAGTTACACCAGCTTTAGTGACGGGCGTTGCAGGTCGTTACTGATCTATAAAAGCTCATTTT
>CAYZQH010000085.1:0-12060 GCA_964480055.1 uncultured Cellvibrionaceae bacterium | reverse complement strand
CTCAAAACGCGACTGCTCATGTGGCGTGGTAATGATCAGTATCTCTTGAATCCCTGCTTGCATTAAGGTAGCCAGTGGGTAATAAATCATTGGCTTGTCATAAACTGCCATCAGCTGCTTACTGACCACTTTGGTTAAAGGGTATAACCGCGTGCCACTGCCACCCGCTAAAATAATGCCTTTTCTCATAACTTCCTCAGAAACTCGTCTTAATTAATCTTGTGTAAAATGTAAGGTGAAGCTCATTATAAAGGGCCTTGACACTATAAAACCACAAACAAGCAGTAAACCGTGATTCACTGTAGCCGCGGCTCTTGACAGGCATTAATTCAACTTTTTAAACGGAATTTCAATGGCCTCGAACTTTCCGCTGACAAAAAAATTGTCCTCGTTGATATTAATGGGTAAAGTCATGGTGCGATCAACCAAGTTGGCCAGTTTAACCAGTTCAGTTGAATCTATTTGGTACACATCAACCGATAACTGCTTAATCGCCATACAATTGCGCTGCCACCAAACATCTGATTTGCTATTAAAGCTATAAACCTGCACATGAGAGGCCATCCTACAGGCTTTTTTTAGCTTCTCTGGTGTTGGCTCACCGACTTCTATCCACTGGTCAACCCTGCCATCAAAAGAATGAAGCCAAATATCAGGTGTCTCCGGGGTAGATAGCCCCTTAGTAAACTCCAGCAACGCCTCATAGTGCTTACAAAAAGCCAGTACTCGGGCCATCATACGCGGTAGTGTCTCTGACGGGTGTAAAGCAACAGTCATTGGAATGGTGGTATAAATCTCTCGCACAAAATCAGACAGCGTAATAGTGAACTTATAGATTGTTGCATTTTGGGCCACAGATACCTCGGTAATCAGGTAGGTAGAAAGTTGCAGGTATGCTAAGGGGTTTTACAAAAAAGTACAAAGCACGCGCTTTGCCCAACAAGTTGAGCGCGCAAAAGCAATTAAATTACGGGCTTGCCGACATTGACGCTCTTATTTTTTGTCATCCAGGCCAAAGTCATCAAAGTCGTCTGTATCTTCCTTGGCTTCGTCACTACTGTCGCCATCAAGCTCATCAATTAAACTCGATATGGCATCGTCAAGTTCATCTTCGGGTAGGTCTAACCCCTGAGCCTTTAGCATTTCTTGCGCTATATCTTCTGGGTTCTCGTCGGAGGGCTCAGCCTTTGGTTCTTCTAAGGGGATATCCTCAACGGGCTCCTCGTCCACGTCCAAATCGTCTACGCCAAAGTCATCTTCTTCTACCACTTCATCCAACTCGGGCGGAGCGTCTTCTGCAGCGGGTGCAGGAGCCTCAACAGGGTCTAGCTCCTCCATGGGTGGGGGCTCAGTTGTTTCTGGCTCCTCAGGCTCTTCCTCTTCAAATAGGTTATCGGTACCGCCGTCAATATCCTCCATGGGAGGGATTTCGTCCTCGCTTGCGCCCAAATCCATATCCATTGCTTCAGCGGGCTCCTCTGGTGCCTCAACCTCTGGCTCGGGAGCTGGTGCAGCCTCCGACTCAACCTCTTCTAGCGGTTCCTGAGCGTCATCGTCATCACCATCGCCTTCGTCTGGGTCGGACATCAGCTTCTTAAACAGCCAAAAACCCCCGCCTAACAAAATTAAGTTGGCCAACCCCAGTGCAACATATATTACCCAATTAGGAAGGCTCGTACCCTGCGGCTCAGGTTCTTCGTTGGCAGAGGCTGCCTCTTCACTAGGCTCAACCTCTGCTTCGGCTTTTGGCTCGGGGCTCTCATCTATCAGCTCAGCTGGGTCGCTCGCACTTTCTAACACGGGAGCAACTTCCGGCTCGGCAGCTTCATCGTTGGCGGCGTTAAAAATATCATCTGGCTGATGGTTAACTTCAATGGGCGTAAGATGATACTCAAACTCCTCTCCCGAACCATCCACACCGGACACCTGAACTTCAGCAACGTATTTACCAGGAAGATCCATATTCAACACGGTTTGCCAATTGTCATAGTCGGTAAGCCCTAAAGGCTTGACCGTTTTCCGCCTTTTGGGGTTGGTAACAGATGCCGCTATCTGAGTTTTGTTGACCACTACGTTTTGCCCGTGGGCGCGCACCGTTAGCACATACTGCTCTTGGCCCTGTTCATCCAAGGTTTTTTTTAACTCAGCGCTGAACGGCTCTCGAACAATGAGACGATGGGTGTACTGGCGTTTAAAAGTTTTGCCGTCAACTTGAATCAATATGTCGTAAGTTCCAAGCGCATCAAAAGTAGGCAACCCTTTACGATAAACGCCGTCTTTAGGGGGGATAGTAGGTTTAAAGTCGTGACTCCATGTTTGTTTTGTGGGCATATCCCCTTCACCAAAGCCTAGGCTGATACTGTTATTCAATAACTGAAGAAATGTCGGACGCGTAACAACTTTGCCTTCTTCTTGCAGGGCAAAGTTGACGGTTTCAAGCGCTCCACGAAACACATTATTGGGTAAGGTGCGAACACGCAAAGATAGATCGCTGACTACGGTAATACGGCTATCGGGGGCAACTGCGGCTTTGACCTTCCACTCTCCTTCCAATGGCTGCTTTACTGTAATCAAGTCATACTTACCCGTGCGATGCCAGGCAACATCACTGGATTTAGAGTGTTGATCATACAGTGATTCATCTGGTCCAAGCAGCTGAGTATCCTCCCCTGTCACTTCCCTAAAAATTAGGGCCGTAAATTCTTCCACGCTAGAATCCACAACAAAGGCGTTATCTACCATGGGGAGCTTTTGCGCAGGGGCGGCTACGTCAAACGCCTTAAGGAATATTTTCATCAGGTCATCGGCGTTATTTGCTACCGCGGCTATACCATCGGTGGTTAGCGCCAATTTTTGCATCAGGTCTTTGTCAGCATTGTCAGACAAAGCAATAGTGTGAACCGTAAAACCGGCCTTGTGTAATTTGGGTAACACCTCATCGGCAATACGTCGCCATTCGGCCTTATTTTTGGCCGGGTCTTTATCAATATCCACCATGCCATCAGTTAACAATATGATGCTTGTATTCCAGTCCGGCTTGGGGCTTTTGGCGTCATGGGCCGCTCTTTCTAGTGCATCGCCAATATTTGTAAATAACCCAACAGAATTGATATCTTGCGCTTTGCTGCGTGCCATATCGCGCCATTTGTCATCCACTACTCTATGCGGCACCAACATATTTACGTATTTACCAAACGTCCAAACACCCGCTTTACTGCCCTCAGGTAAAAGTTGCATCAACAGCTCAACCGCGGGCTGGCGTAAATCATTTGGATCATTGCGCTTCATGCTGCCCGACACATCAATTACAAGGCGCACATCCGGCGTAACCGCTTGCGCAGCCAGCCCCAACACTGGCCAGCCAACGGCTAATACCGCAACCAACACAAGGGCACCTCTAAAAATGCACTTTTTGTCCGATTGCTGCGTCAGCTCCGCCCTCAAACCCTCATTTACTTTACGTAAACTGCGGCTCTGAGGACGGCACTTTCTTGCACTCACACAAAAATTACTATTTTTAAAGGTGCCCCTAAGCCCAAATTTTAGATTTTGGTGACCCAAGACCATGCAACCCTCAACCACAACCAACCAATCGAATGTATAAAAATGCTCATGGCTTTATAACCAAGCCGATGTAAACCTTTTTATGACCACTTACTTAGTTATAGCAGCGTTGGCGAGTTTTGCTGACAAGGAAAGGCCCTTAGCGCTGGCGTAGAAATCATCCAAAGACCAAATTTCAAACACCCAAAACAAGAATTGGAGTCTAGACTTAATCAATAGCGCTCTTATCTATAAACTTCAATTGTTACGCAACATTTGTAATGTAGCTCAATACAGTTTTCGTCGGCATGTTAATTGACCACCGATAGCTTGAAAAACGGCGGAACAGTAGCAGTACCCAGTCCTCGAAGGGATACTGTTAGGACACCGACATTAACGCTTGCGTCTATCGTCCAGCTGGTTTTTTCGTCATCATTTCACGCGTCTGGAACTATTACCCCCAAGATAGAGAGTGCGCTAAACTGGAGTAGGTTTACTATCCCCTCTTGATTCCTTGAGCTTTTGCTCTGAACTCTGACTTCCCGGCTAAAAAATCAAACTTGAGCTAATCCTGCCTCAGCCACTAAATCGAGTAAAAACGTCGAGCGACCACTGTGCATCTTCACCATTAAATTCCAGCGAATGGGTGCGACCTCGCGTACTGGGCGCGCAAAGCGCAATTTGGTTATCATTGCAAGCGGGCCAATTGGAACCAAACAGGTCGGCGATGGCTTGCCATTGTGGCGCCAACGCATCAAATGCTTCAGGTTCCAGGCCTACGTAGATCAGCGCAGCCTGCCCGATAAAATCATCGCCCAAGCGCCCCCGCACAAATCTGCACAACCGGGTATTCAGCAGACCACAGCCCTCATTGCCATCAGTAGAACTCAAGCGCTCATCAACGGCCTGCAAGGTTAGAGGCAACGCGGATGTGCTCCAGGCCTGATTTTCGAGTTGCTCCACAAGCACTGACTCAAGTTCGCTAGCAATATTGGCCAACGTAGCGCGTACCACATCCTTACCGACACGATCCTCTTCCATCGCCACATAAATTACACCACCGACGCCAGGATTGTCACCGCGGTCAATGTCAGCCTGATTTAAAATCCCCACCGTCCCAAAGTCGACCATTCCGATTTCGGCAGGAATGGCCACCGATCGTCCAGGGCGCACCTGCGAACCCAGAGTTACTAGCTCATCGAACACCTCTACTTCGACTGACCCCGGCGTATCGAAAACACCCTGCCAACGGATAACGCCTAAATAGGGCTCGTCTCCTCGAAATCGATCATTGCGCTCATGAACAGTGAGTAAGGTTGCCTGCAAGTAAAAGTCTCCAAGTGTGCATGCCGCTATAGTAGTGGCAGCGATAACTGAAACAATTAGCGTACGGATGGGTTGTCGGATAGCCATCATAGATTCCTCTTATAAATTCAAAATGAACGGGACATGCCAATTGCAAGCGGCTAACAACACCTGCAACGTCATTCCAAAATTTAAACAGACCGAAAGGCTTAAAGAAGTTAAATATTCACGACAGAACAGTGCGATATTCCCACTCTAGATGGGTCAAACACATCAAAAACCACCCACCTAATATGAACGACCACAACCTGATAACTCAAGTAACGGAGTCACTCTTGCACATCCTTCCCTGCGGGCTAGCACATTGAGACTGGCACATTGGAAGGGCTATTCGCCTGATTGTCTAAGTCGAAACCGCGTTGCCTAATTGAAGAAAATTGTCAAGACAAAAATCTGAAAGGGTATTTGTTATTCGTATCTATATCTGAGAGCTCCTGGAACATACGTCGGGTATGATGTAATCCTTAGTCTCTTTTCCGTCATATAGCTTAAAACTGGCTTCGTAGTTCGGATACCCTCCAACATCCTCCTGACTATCTATTATCTGACCTTCCCTATTTAAAACTTCATTTTTTATTCTTAAATCAATATTATTCGGCTCCCAAGGACGAGCTCCAGCTTTACTAAGTAATTTACAAAATTTATTTTCGATATTGGAATCAGATAGATCAACGCCCTTATGTACCACCATCGGCTTTTCTAATACGGTTCCTTTTCCATCCCACTCCTTACCTTCTCCGCCAAGTAACACATTATTGTTAATATAGAAATATCCATATTTACTAATAAGATCTAGATTATTACGCGTATTAATACCGTACACTAACATATTCCCGACTATTGACAGCTCTGGGTATGAATGCCTGAAATTAAAACGCTTAGAACTAAGATGTATCGCCCGCTGCCCAGGGTTATAAATGATATTATTTTTAATAATGCCAGATGTATTCGACTTAAAATACGGATTTCTTCGTGTGTTGTGAGCAAACAAATTATATATAATGCTTACGTGCTGAACGCCATTATGAACAAGCAAACCTTTCGAATGAGGCCCTTCAGGATGAGAAGAATTACTTAAAGCTTCTGCAATTATCGAGTTCTTTATAATTACGTTACCGGAAGTATAGTCTGAACCTCTATCACTCGGACCAGATATCGCTACGTTCTCGTCTACGGCCCAAGTGATGGAGCAATGATCAATAATTATATTTCTAGCTTTCCCACCATATACTGTAATTCCATCTGGCTTCCACCCCGATTTCTTTTCTTGCCCTGCATCACCTGGCCTAATCATCAAATGTGATATTTTTACATTGCTCGCTTCAATTCTCAACCCGCCTCGAATAAGGGTAATGCCCGGCATGGGAGCTGACTCACCTAAGACGGTAACAAATGGCTCTCTAATTTTTATAGATTTTTTATTTAAATCTATCACTCCTCCAACCTCAAAAACTATTTTGCGTGGCCCCTTTTGTGCCAGAGCCCAACGAAGAGATCCTTTTCCTTTATTGTGAAGGTTGGTAACTTTTATAACATTCCCGCTATCTCCAGCCGTAGTATCGATTACATATACTTTTTCTGAAACGCTAGGCTTACCACAAGAAAGAAAAAAAATGAAAATCGCCAATAAAAACAGAGTAATAAAGGCCCGCATCATCGGTATCCATTTACATCATTAATTAATTCTATAGAAGTGCATCCTAAAGGGTCGATATGGGAAGTCAAATCAAGATTTATTACGCCGCATTTTCAAAACCCGATGCCACACACTCGCACTTAACCCTCGCCGGTCAATACTGTTTTCATCCAAACTAAGAACCTCAACGAGTGAACAAGCTAGTCTAAACCAAGAAAGCATCAAATTTCACTCGACGCCACGCCCTACTCTCATTACATACCTCGCTGCGTCAGACGTACGTCCTATGTGGTTTTGATTCTTTTACGGAGGACTATGAACACAGATGCAAATGGGTGGAAGTCGTATCCTATTATTAGAGAAAGTTTTTACATTGACATTCACGCCTATGAAGTCATGAGCAACTGGTAAATTTAGGGGTATCTTTTTATGTAGAGCTTATTTCGAAAAAACCCCGGTAAAAACACCAGGTTTTTCCGCTATCTGGCGACGACATAAGCGTCGCCGTTATTACTTTAGAGAAAGGAAAATACGCTCTTTAAAGTTCTTCAGAAACAAAAATTGCCCGTCACAGTAGGGTTATTCAGAACGCCGTCTCTGGATTCAACCAACATGTAAATGGTTGAAACACCATTTGGAGAAATTGCACTAGAAGGTTCTAAACTTCCGGCTTTATAAGGGGATTGCCCCATAAGTAACCCATTAAGCATAAATGCAATATTGGTTTCTACCTCGTAATCCCACTCAACAAACCATCCGGTTAAAAATTCGTCGGAGACATTCACCACGTTAATGGTCGCCATCACATACTTCCCCATTTGACCAACCACATTGTGCTGACAAATGGCTTGAGGGAAGAACGGCTTTTCACTGTCATAGTCAACAGACAACGTGACATCCTTAATGTCTGAGAATGAAAACACTCTTACAAAATATTCGCCAACCGGTAAATCTTTTAACTCGCACACCACTTCGGGCTCATCAATTGACTTATATTCGAAACAAAATGACGCATCCTCTCCTTCAGGAACCGCTAAAAGAGGGCCCACCAAGATTCCCACATCCCCAGCGCCACCGGTTAAACGGGCCTGGAAATTTGAACCTACCTCTGCAACGTTTAAGTAAAGATCGACGTACTGGTAGGCGCGCAAAGTAATACTTTCTACTACATCCCCCCCATAAGTTCTCGCCTCAGAGTAGCTAATGGACAATTCCACATCAGAATAATCCGTAAAACCCGATACAATTAGAGAGTATGTACCTTTGGACGCTAAAACCATTGTGCACTCTTCGGTATTCCCTGCGTTGTCAGAAACACATTCCAATGCACTAGGAATTAAATATGGGTTACTAAATAACATTAAATCGGCATCCCCTTCACCTCCACTCAAAGACACTTTTAAATCTTTTGCGGATTCAGGCAGCTCAAACGTAAACCCGGTAAACGTGTCTGCAGCAGCGCTTACTATATTCCCGCCTCCGATATTTATACTCTGCAGAGGAATGTAAGGCATGGTCATGGCCTCTTCTATCCAGCTCTTAAAGGATGCCGTACGTGCGTAAACACCTACCAGACCCGGTTGTGAGCACCCTATCCCACCCCAACTAACAATACCGATGCTCACATCCTGCCCGCCAAATGACACGGTTAAAGGCCCGCCACTGTCGCCGTTACAAGACCCCTGCGTGCTTTCTGCAAAGCCTGCGCACAGCATTTGCTCAGTGACATCTGGATAATTATCAACTTGCGCCTGGTAGGCATCATGGCACACCTGGCTGTCATAGACTGGCGCATCCACTTGCTGCATTACACTTGGAGTAGTAAACGTATCCGTAGTATCTTCTAACCCCCAGCCAGAAACGGTAGCCACAGTACCAACAGGAGCAAATAGCGCCATAAAATTCTCATTTGCCAACGCTAACCTAGGCAAATCTTCAGGAGCGCTCGTTGCAAGCCGCAGTAGTGCGACATCGTTGTTAAGCGTGACGGGAGAGAACTCAGGATGCATCACAACATCAATAACAGGGATAGCCAAACCGTCACCGGCAGACAAATCATTGGCCCCAACAACCGCTACCAACCCTTCCCTGGACACGTCACTTTGAACACAGTGCGCCGCTGTAAGTACCCATTGCTCACCGATCAAAGCACCACCACAAGCATGACCGCTTAACAACGAGGAATATAAAGAAACCTGATAGCCACGGCCACCCACGGGAACATTTTCACCGCCAATGATGAACGGCTGTGCAGCCGCAGCGGGTTCACTTACACCTGTGTGTAAACCTATATCAAACGGCACTAGAGAGGTGGGAGCCTTCGAAGGCTCTTTATTTGAGTCAAAAATTGTAGGGCTTGCATAAAAATGCTCTGGTAACTTCTGAAACCGCACACTATCGAGCACATCGCTTTTACTTTTTATGGGTGCTTTTTCAGGAAGAAAACCAATAAAGCGATCTGCCGCGTGGGCACTAACCGCAGAAAAGAAGGTAAATAAAATATAACTGTGAAAAAAACCAAGAAATGTAACTTTGCTACGCATATGAACTCCTTGCGATAACTACGTATCCAATAAGTAACCAGATTGGTTCTGATTGATCAGAATCAAAATGATAACGGGTTATCATTTTATAATGAAGAATTTGGGCGCCAAAATGTGTTATGCCGCCCCCTTTTTAAATGCCGAGCGCTATTAATAGGCGCCACGTTAGTGTTTTGTGGTAGGTACACCGACGTAAGAACGGTTAATCAATGAGAGCAACCTCAAATAGCTATATGGCAGAAGAATAGACGCAGTTTGCGTGATGCGGTTTATTCTGAGCCAGGGGAGGTGTATGGCTTAGGGGGGCAATCAGCTCAAAAGGTCTGATTAGAGGCAAACCTGCATGCAGTGTAGCCAGTAGGCTCTACTCCAATCGATATAGCCGCGAGCGAGCGAATTAGCCGAGCTTGCCAAAACCTGATGAAATAAAGTTCATGTTAAACGAAAACAGAAGCTGACAGAGAAAGCGCGGTTTTAAACCGTACTTTCCTGCAGCCTCGTTAGCAAAATAAACTACTGAGGAAGATTTATGTTCTTTAAACAGGCTTCAAAACTATCTGCGATATCGTTTATTGCTGGATTGGCTTTGTTTTCTTTTGCCGAAGATGGAGAAAGCGACAAAACAAAAATGGAACATTCAAAAAAAGATGAAAGGATATCTCTTGGCCTTTCGCCAAGAATGAAACAACACCAATTGTCAAATATGAGATCTCATTTAGAGGCGGTACAGTCCATTACCGGTCTAATAGCAGAGGAAGAATTTATGAAGGCTTCTGAAATTGCTCATTCAAAGTTGGGGTTGACCGAAGATATGAAAAAGATGTGCAATATGTTTAATAATAAAGATTTCACCGCGTTGGGTTTAGCGTTTCATAAAAGTGGTGATTTACTAGGTAAAGCCTTGAAAACCAAAGATACGGCTAAATCACTGCGCGCATTAGAGTCAACGCTGAGTTATTGCGTGCAATGCCATGCAACTTTTCGACAATAACCAAGTACAAGTAATTTAGCAGCTACGCCTACAAGTTGGTCCAGTCGACGCGTTGATCTACGTTCCGTTTTGGGCGGCTATGCTTTTACTCCAACGAAATAACTAAACAAGAGCATCACTCAGAAACAAAAAAACCCTGCCTCCGTATGGATGGCAGGGTTTTACAAGTTCAGCTAAAAGCTGGATACCACACTCTATTTAACGTTAATAACCACACGTCGATACGAGTGAAGACTGGGCGTACCATTGTCTTTTAAGGTTAATATGATGTGAATGGTCTTATTACGAGCACCTGAAGGAATATTCACATTAATTTTAGAACCACTTCCAACTGAAACATTGCCTTTATAAGAGCTTGGATTTTTATAAAACTGCCAAGAATACGTCAGTCTATCCCCGTCTGGATCTTCCGATGCTGATGCATCTAAGGTAACAGAAGAACCGGCGTTAGCATCCATATACATTACGGCATTTCTCTTTTCACCATTCATTGCAACAATGGGGTGATGGTTCGCGTCGTTATAATTGCTTGTGGTACTCCATTTCATGCGAGCAAGGAAGTCGTTATTGTAACCATCAGCCCATTTTTTAATTGCACCCGTACCGTCCGTATTGGGGTGCATGTAATGGTTATTGTAGGCGCCACTGTTCATGCAACTCATACCTTTAATATTTTTGGAGCGAGAGGTATTAAAGCGGCCACCCCAACCACCTTGGTCAATCATATCGGGGTCATTTAAGCCTGGTTGTGCCAAATGCATAAAGGCTGGAGTATCTCCTTCGTGCGCAAACTTGGCATTGGGGTAGGTTTTACCTAATGGCCCATAGCTTTGAATCTCTTTGAAATAAGATCCATTTTTTTGTGGCAACCAACCGTAAACGCTAGTGGCACGAATATACATCAGGTCTGGGAATTTTTGAGCCAACCAATTGCCTGCTTCACCCTGCCCCAAAATATCGAACACGCGTAATTTGCTGAGGAAGCGATCTAACTCTGGCTTAGAGCGCGTTTCACTAACCTTCCAAACGGCTTGAGCGATGGTATTACAGCCGCCCCAACATGTTGCCCAAACTGGACGTGGGTCATCTTTATCAACTGCCTTAATAATTAGATTCGAACCAGGACTGTCTTTACCAGAGCCCACGTTAGACATGGCATAACCCCGTTGGCCAAAAACCGAGACGGATCTTAAATATGCAGGCGTTGGGAAATCACCATGAACTTTTAAGTTAGAGTAAGAATCGTCGTAGGCATCCAAAATACCTTCGAGTAAATTCATTCCACTTTGATTTTGGCTCTTTCTCCAACAACCGGTTGTTACAACCAACCCTTCAATATCAAAGGTGTCTGACATAACTATTTGGCGTACCAGCGATTGCTCGTCATCGGGGTCTGCAACCAAATCTGTAGTATTGATAACTCGAGGCTTAGTGCTGCCTGTGGTAACTGGTCTAGAAGGAGCACCGCCTGAAGACGAAGAGCTACTTGATGAAGAGCTGCTTGATGAAGAACTTGCACCAGCGCAGTTACCCTTGCTAATACCTTCGCCACTAAAAGTCAAAGAATCTATATTCGGAAGACCGGAATTACTGCCACTTAATAAACTGATGCTGTTCTTACCTGCATTCAAGAACACCGAGACCGACTCAGTCGTCCAATTATCCCAGCCACCACTGGCTGCAAAAGTTACATCGGATGTGCCGTTCGCGCCTGAATTGCTAGATATGGAAGACGCCCTAGAAGCTCCGCTACCGTTTGCATAGCGGATATCAACATTGATTCGAGTATTTTCTAGAGCAACAAGCTCATAAACAATCCCTTTGCCGGTTGCATTTTCTCCATCAATGAACCCTGAACCTGTATATCCGGCGTGTTTGGAATCTTGAGCACCATCTACGGAGCAAATCGCTGCCTCCCCTTCCTGTATTGTCAATTTGGTGCTTCCTGCTGGGGTCGTTGAACCTGAACTACTAGACGAACT